>NZ_JBWGXE010000003.1:0-83534 GCF_056333165.1 Chryseobacterium endophyticum | reverse complement strand
CCCTTTAAATGTCAATCGTCAATTTCTGCGAGTCAATGGTCAATTTTTTATAACCCTAAATTCACGTGCGAAGCAAAATTGACTTGCAAAGCAAAATTCACTATTCACCCTTTAAATGTCAATGGTCAATTCCTGCGAGTCAATGGTCAATTTTTCATAACCCTAAATTCACTTGCGTAGCAAAATTGACTTGCAAAGCAAAATTCACTATTCACCCTTTAAATGTTAATGGTCAATTTCTGCGAGTCAATGGTCAATTTCATGACTCTAAAATTCACTTGCGTAGCAAAATTGACTTGCAAAGCAAAATTCACCATTCACCATTCACCTTTAATTATTCCGTCCTCAGTGCTTCGATCGGCTTAATTTTCGAGGCCCGGTATGCCGGAACAAAACCTGCAATCAACCCTGAAAATACGAGAGCCACAAATGCCATGAAAATAGATCCCCAGCCCACACTCGGGTCTGTAATGAAATATTCTTCGAGACTGTTGCCAATTAGATGTAATGCAAGCACCCCCAGCCCTACTCCGACAAAGCCGGAAATAACTGTAATCACTACACTTTCCTGGACAATCAGCGCAACAATGCTTCGTGGTTTTGCACCGATCGCTTTTCTTACCCCGATTTCCTTTGTTCTTTCTTTTACGATATACACCATGATATTGCTGATCCCGATAATTCCGGCGGCCAATGTTCCCAGGCCGATAAATCCTACAATTCCGGTAAGCACAGCCATGAATGCAAACGTATCTTCCATATTCTGGGCATTGTTCCAGACCCGTACTCCATTTTCATCACTGGGAGCAACATTCTTTCTGGCTTTTAATTTTTCTTTGATTTCGTCACCATATTTAATAGCCTGTTGCGGTGTCAGTTTATCGTTATAGGCGATATAGTTGATGCTTACCGTATCCGAGCCTTTTTTCATCTGCTGCAGGGTAGTGATAGGAATGGTGATATGCCTTTCATCCCAGTCACCTCCGTCATCGGAAAATACGCCGACTACCTTGAATATGGTTCCGTTGATGTTCAGTTCTTTACCGACGGGGCTTCCGTTTTTAATAAGATCCCGCTGAACCATTCTTCCTATTACCGCTATATTTTGCTTTCTGTCGAGATCGGTAGGCGTGAGATATCTTCCGTCCAGCATTTTACGGTTTTCAATCACCTGTTCTTCAGGCTTCGCACCGTTGATCTGGTAATTCCCGCTCTCCTTACCGTACTTCACCAACAGATTTGCGGTGTAGCGGGGCGTTGAGCTTCCTACTTTTTCTTTATCGATATTTACCAGAAAATCATAATCATCATTATTCATGGTCACGACCCTGTCGGATTGAAGTCCTTTATAGGCCACTGTGGTTTTTCCTGTTACAATAGAGATCAGGTTTTGAGCATCTCTCGCAAAACCCTGTGTAAAGGCATTCTGAAGCCCGGTCCCGATTCCGAAAAGGACAATGAAAATAAATAATCCCAAAGCCACAGTAAAGCCAGAAAGTACCGTCCGCAATACATTACTGCGAATCGAGCTGAATATTTCCTGCCAACGATCTAGGTCGAACATAGTTTTATTTTTTTTACTTTATAAAAAGTGAATTATTTCATGTGAATTTCTGCGAGTCAATGGTCAATTTTCCTGACTCTAAAATTGACTTGCGAAGCAAAATTCACCATTCACTTTACAGCACCAGCTGCTTGATAAACGCATCACTTTCTATAATTCCGTCTTTCAGAATGACATTCCTTTTGGTTTGGGCAGCCACATCGGGTTCGTGTGTTACAACGATGATGGTTTTCCCTTCATTATTGATGTCCTGAAGAAGTTTCATGATATCGTGAGTCGTTTTTGAATCCAGCGCTCCGGTAGGTTCGTCAGCCAAGACCACTTTAGGGTCCGTGATCAGAGCTCTGGCGATGGCCACCCTCTGCTTTTGCCCTCCTGAAAGCTCATTGGGCAAATGATTGGCCCATTGGGCGAGCCCGACTTTCTCAAGATATTCCATGGCTTTGCGCTCCCGTTCTTTCCTTGGAACATTCTGGTAGTACAACGGAAGGGCAACATTATCCAAGGCCGTTTTATATCCGATCAGGTTGAATGACTGGAAAATAAATCCCAGAAACTTACTTCTGTATTCCGCTGCTTTTATTTCCGAAAGATGTTCGATCGGAACACCATCAAGCTCATAGATCCCCGAATCTTTTTCATCCAGAATACCGATAATATTAAGAAGCGTAGATTTTCCGGACCCGGAACTTCCCATGATCGAAACAAATTCACCCTCGGAAATGGTAAGGTTGATGCCCTTTAAAACGTGCAGCTTACTTTTCCCGGTATCGTATGACTTATGTAAATCCTGAATTACTAACATTAAGTGGTATATGTTTTATCCAATAAGTAGATTTAAATTTTAATTTGTTACGAAGATTGAAAAATTCTTCAATTAATTTATTGTTTAACTCATTTAGTCTTTATTAATAATACTTTTAGAACAACCGTTTAATATCAAATTGCTTATATTATCTATTTTAACCGCCTATGGTTGTGTAAGCCAGTATCTAAGCGGTTTTCATGTAAATGTGGAAAACTTTTAAGGTTAAAACTCAATCATTTAGTCATTCACCCTTTCAAATACAGTTCTTGTTTTCTAACTTTGTACTTGTACATCACAAAAAATAAAACACTTTTCAGGTTGATAACTTTCAGCCATAAGTGACAACAAATCAACAGATTGTTTATTTTTTGAACTTTATCCACATCGATCTATTATTTAATTTTTTTAAGACATTCTAAAAAATATGGGAATTTTTGATAAAAGAGTAAGCTATAAGCCATTTGAATACCCTGAGGTTCTTCAATTCGTAGAGGCGATCAACAAATCGTTCTGGGTACACTCGGAAGTGGATTTTACGGCAGATGTTCAGGATTTTCATTCACAGCTGGAGCCGCATGAAAAACACGCTGTGAAAAATGCGCTTTTAGCCATTGCCCAGATTGAAGTATCCGTAAAAACATTCTGGGGAAATTTGTACAACCATCTTCCAAAACCTGAATTCAATGGTCTGGGGGCAACTTTTGCTGAGTGTGAATTCCGTCACTCCGAAGCCTATTCCCGTTTGGTGGAAGTCTTAGGTTATAACGAAGAATTTCTGAATGTCATTGAAATTCCCGCTGTAAAAAAGAGAATTGATTTCTTATCAAATGTATTGAAGCACGCCAATTCAGCCACGCCGAAAGAGTATGTGTCTTCTCTTCTTTTATTCAGTATTTTAATTGAGAATGTTTCGCTTTTCTCACAATTTGCCATCATCCTTTCTTTTACAAGATTCAAAGGATACATGAAAAATGTTTCCAACATCATCGCATGGACTTCTGTTGATGAGCAGATCCACGCCAATGCAGGAATTTACCTGATCAATAAAATCCGCGAGGAACAACCTGATCTTTTAACGGATTCTGATATTGAAGATATTTATACCCTCGTTGACCAATCGGTAGAGCTTGAAGGAGAAATCCTTGACTGGATCTTCGAACTGGGAGAATTAAACGTATTCTCAAAAGAAGATCTGTTAAACTTCATGAAATACCGTGTAGACGACAGTTTGAAGAAGATCAACATGAATACAAAATACAATGTCACTCCGGAACAATACCGCCCGATGGTGTGGTTCGAAGAGGAGGTTTTTGCCAATTCCATGGATGATTTCTTTGCTAAAAGACCGGTAGATTATACAAAACACGATAAGAGTATTACGGCGAACGATCTTTTCTAAATTAATCTTATCCTGAGTGTGAGACAAATAAGCACTCGGCGAGACCTATTTACAATCTTTTTAAGTAATTATTATTTAAAAGCAACAAAATTCCTGGGTGATCTAATGCTCAGGAATTCGAAAATATAAACAACTATGGAGGAACAAAGTACAAATATATGGTGGCTCAATGAAGAGTCTGAGCAAATGCTGAACAGAGGCTATTTGCTGAAAGGGGAAACGGTAGAAGGAGCGATCGACAGAATTACCACGGCAGCCGCAAAAAGATTGTATAAACCCGAGCTTCAGCCGGCTTTCAAAGAAATGATCACCAAAGGATGGATCAGCTTCTCGTCACCGGTTTGGGCCAATATGGGAACCCAGAGAGGTCTTCCTATTTCCTGTTTCAATGTTCACATCCCGGATAGCATCGAAGGTATTACCCACAAAATGGGTGAGGTCATCATGCAGACCAAAATCGGGGGCGGAACATCAGGATATTTCGGAGAGCTCCGTAACAGGGGAACCGCAGTAACCGATAACGGCAAATCTTCAGGAGCCGTTTCTTTCATGAAACTTTTTGATACCGCAATGGATGTTGTATCTCAGGGGGGTGTAAGAAGGGGGGCTTTCGCCGCTTACCTGGATGTTGACCACGGGGATATCGAAGAATTTTTATCCATTAAAGATATCGGAAGTCCGATTCAGAACCTGTTCACCGGAATCTGTGTTCCGGATTACTGGATGCAGGATATGATCGACGGGGATATGGAGAAACGTAAGGTTTGGGCAAGAGTACTGGAAAGCCGTCAGCAAAAAGGGCTTCCTTACATTTTCTTTACCGACAACGTAAATAGAAACAAACCTCAGGTTTACAAAGATTTAGGATTAACGGTAAACGCCAGTAACCTTTGTTCTGAAATCATGCTTCCTTCCACCATGGATGAATCGTTTATATGCTGCCTATCTTCCATGAACCTTGAGCTGTACGACGAATGGAAAGATACGGATGCCGTAAAACTGGCCATCTATTTCCTTGATGCCGTTTTATCCGAATTTATCGATAAGACGGAAGGTAATTATTATCTTCAGGGCGCGAGAAATTTCGCCATGAGACACAGAGCGCTGGGGTTAGGTGTTTTAGGATATCATTCTTATCTTCAGAAAAATATGATTCCTTTCGAAAGTTTTGAGGCTACCCAGTTCAACGCCAGGGCTTTCAGAAGAATCAAGGAGCAGGCAGAGCAGGCTTCAAGAGAACTTGCCAATATCTATGGAGAACCGGAACTGCTTAAAGGATACGGATTGAGAAATACCACGACAATGGCTATTGCTCCTACCACTTCAAGTTCTGCCATTCTGGGACAGACTTCTCCGGGAATTGAGCCGTTTGCTTCCAATTATTTTAAAGCGGGTCTTGCCAAAGGAAACTTTATGCGTAAGAATAAATACCTGGCAAAGCTACTGGCTGAGAAAGGCCTGGACAATGAGGAAACATGGAGAACAATCATGTTGAATCACGGTTCAGTACAGCACCTGAAAGAATTGACAGATGAGGAGAAAGCAGTATTTAAAACATTTAAAGAAATCTCTCCGATGGAAATTATTTCTCAGGCTGCACAAAGACAGCAGTATATCGACCAGGCTCAGTCGCTGAACCTGCAGATTCCTTCCACAATGCCGGTGAAAGATGTGAACTATCTTTACATCGAAGCATGGAAAAAAGGGGTGAAAACTCTTTATTATCAAAGAAGTTCTTCTGTTTCAAAAGAGATGATGGTAAACTTTGTTACCTGCACCGCCTGCGAAGCATAAGGCTCTCAAATAATAAACACTACATATTCATTTCAGCACGCTTTTCCGGCGTGCTTTTTTATTTTATATTTGTTTAAAGCGTAACCCAAAAAAATTAAGATATGAAATTCGGACAAGTAGAAGATCCCTCACAAATAGATTTTACATTACCTAAAGACCACACCAGAACCAAGGAAATTTTAAGTCAGAATAAAAACGGACTGGAAAATATTTCTGTCGGATGCGCCAAATGGAACAAAACCGACCTGAAAGGTTTTTACCCGAAAGGAACAAAAGACGAACTTACCTACTATGCAACCCAATTCAATTCCATCGAACTGAACGCTACCTTCTACGGCATGCCGACACCGGATCAGGTACAGACCTGGAAGGAGAAAACGCCCGCAGATTTTAAATTTTTCCCCAAGATCACCAATACGGTTTCGCATTTCAGAAGATTGATTGATGTCACTGAGCCTGTGACTCAGTTTGCAACCTCCGTCATGCAGTTTGATGAAAAACTGGGAATGGTATTTCTTCAGCTTCATGACAACTTTAAACCTAAAGATTACGACAGGCTTGAAAAATTTGTTAAAGAATGGCCAAAGGAAGTACCGCTCGCCATTGAATTAAGAAATACGGAATGGTTTACAGATGAAAACGTTCTGAATACGACCTGTGAGCTTTTTGAAACCCATAATATCACAAATATTATTGTAGATACTGCCGGAAGAAGAGATATGCTACACATGCGCCTTACCACCCCGACAGCATTCATCCGTTATGTGGGAGCCAATGCGGAAAGTGACTATGAAAGACTGGATGACTGGATGAAGCATCTTACAAAATGGAAGAAAGAAGGCCTCCGAAATGTATACTTTTTTGTACATCAGAATATCGAAAAAGCTTCACCTCTTTTGTCTGCCTATTTCATAAAAAAAATGAATGAAGCTTGGAAAACAGACCTTCACATCCCAAAAATGGCGACGGAAAGCACCGGAACACTATTTTAGCACCTGAATTTTTTTTCTTTTATTCACCTTTTTGTGGAATGACATTAACGCGAATTATATTTTAAATAAAAAAAATAAACATTTTTTACGGAATCTAAAAATTAAATACCAAAAACCTTTTCATATTATAAAAATTATTAAATTAAACCCGTGATAAATTTAATTTAATAACACATTTTTTAAAAATACAAATATGGAAAAGGAGATATGCAAAATAAGCATTTCGTCGGGTTTTCTCGGAGATGAGTATACTTTTTACGAGGACGAAAAAATAAAAAGGGTTTATGACAACAACAGCTTAAGTTCCGATGTCACAGAATGGCTGGAACCCAAACAGATCAGCAAACTGAACAAAGATAAAATCATCAGAAAATGTCCCGAAGAACTCAAGGAAAGAATTATGATCATTCTTGATTACCCTTGATTTTAAGTATCTATAAAAAATTCCGGATTGCCAGGCAATCCGGAATTTTTATTTTCTTCTGATAAGCAACATGATATTAAGGAACAAAAGCAGAAAATCAAGGGTGATCCAAATTCCCACTTTTGTATTCTCATAGTTGTAGATTTCAATCTGCTTTTTTGCCAAATCTGAAAGCTTTACACTCTGATTGATATAATTGCGGGTTTCTACAATCTGATCTATATTTTTATTGGGAAGGGAATGCTGCGAAAAATAAACGAGATTTTTCCCCAGATAGCCGACGATCCAGTATTCATCCGACTTATCCATTTTAAGGTATTCTATCCTGTAATATTCCGGGCGTACTTTCCCGATATGCTTGGTATCCGTCATCTTTCCGACTTCGGCATCATTGAGTGTTATAACGTAGAAATCCAGCGGCTGCGGAAGTTTATTGATGACCTGCAGGGTTACGGAATCCTCTACGATTCCTACGGCACTTTTTTTAATAAACCAGTACGTAAAAATCGAAATTGAAAACACAACCGTAACAATGCGGAACAATTTTGCCCATTCGGCTCCTTTTCCTCTTCTTATTTTATACAGCAGAAGAGAAATCACCAAAGCCCAGAAAATCGCCAGAACGATGAATACCATATTGCAAAGATACTTATTTTAGTAAGCTTTCAGCGGAAATATCACCGACGTTCCATTCTTTGTAAAACTGGTCCAGGAACTTCAGCATAAAATCATGCCTTTCAAGGGCTATCTCCTTTCCTTTCTTCGTATTCATCAGATCTTTAAGGAGCAGCAGCTTTTCATAGAAATGATTAATGGTTGTTCCGTCTGACTTTTTATACTCTTCTTTCGACATATGAAGCTTTGGCGCGATTTCAGGATCATACATCAGGTTATTTTTAAATCCCCCGAAATTGAATGTCCTGGCAATCCCGATCGCGCCGATCGCATCAATTCTGTCAGCATCCTGAACGATTTTAAGCTCAATGGGAAGATCTCCCGAAACCTCTGCCCTGTTTTTAAATGAAATATTTTTAATGATAAATAAAACCTTCTCAATGACCTCTTCAGAAGTATGTTTCCCTTCCAGAAACTCCCGGGAAACCTTTAAGGCCAATGTCTCGTCACCATTATGAAATTTGGGATCGGCAATATCGTGCAGAAGCGCTGCCAGTTCTACCACCTGAAGATCGCAGTTTTCAGATTCTGCAATACTTTTAGACAGCTTCCACACCCGTTCGATGTGGTACCAATCATGGCCGGCTTCAGCCCCTTTCAATTTTTCTTTAACAAATTCCACGGTGTTTTCAATCAGATTCTTCATTTATCAATTCATTTAAAATAATATTCCAAAGCTTCCTGTTATAGCTTCTGAAAAAGTTAACGTGCCCGATCTCTTTTTTCTCGGATTCGGAAGTTCTAACCAGCCTGTACTTTGGCTTCATATTCGGATATGTATCATTGAGGAGGCTTTTCACTCCTTTTTCGGTAAGCCATACATCATCTTCAGCCCTGATCACAAATACTTTCTGCGTCAAAGTTTTTGAATAATCATGAGTTTTATCCAGTAGGCCGTTGGTCGATTTCCTGTTTAAAATTAAGGTTCTCCAGTCATATGCGCAATTTTTTGGCAGACTTTCTCCCAATCCGAACCAATGTGCCGGAAAATAGCCTAATAATGTAGTGATTAGCGGCTGGGCCACCCCAAAGCCAAGATATGCTTCTATTTTCGTCCTGAATTTCAAATGGCCGACAAACGCATTTTGAGTCCCCACAAAAATAAATTTATCGAAGATCTTTGAGTCTTCATTCATCCCCAGAATCAACGCTCCGACAGAGTGCCCGAGACCATATTTCTGAAAATCATTAAAATTAAGCTGAATATAATCCGTTAAGGCTTTGTAATCAAGTGATCCCCAGGTTCTCATCGAAGCGTTAAAACCTTTCATGTTCTCCGGCTTTGAAAGTCCTATTCCCCGGTAATCGTAAGTAAGAACGGTAAAACCTTTTTCAGAAAAGTATTGGGCAAAAGAAAAATAGACCTGCTGCTTTACGCCTGTTGCAGAATTAATAAGCAGAAGTTTATGATTGCTCTTACCGGGCAAGAAAAGATGGGCTGTTATTGAGAAAGAATCTTTGGTGGTAAATATCAGCTTTTCCATAGATAAAAAGAAAAATCCACTATAAAAGTGGAAATATTAGTTTAATTTTTCATCGGTGAAGATGCTTTTCGATATGTAACAAATAGCTTATGAAGTAAAATCCGACAATCTCGGAAGACCTGTCTGAGAACCTTTCTTAGCGGAAACCCGTGCAGAAACTTCATTCCCGAATATTACGCATTCATGAACATCATTATCATGACACAACGCCACGGAAAATCCTGCCGTAAATGCATCTCCCATTCCCATTTTATAGACCGCTTTTTCGTTGTCGTTCCTGCAATATTTCATTTCAGTGCCGTCGAAGTATACGGTAGAATTGATATCATCCCGTACAAACACTTTATTGAAATATTTCTTAAGGATTTCTTCTCTACGACCTTCCCCGAAAAGAATATGAATTTCGTTGCTCTTCACGACGATAAAATCAAGATTTTCAATAACTTCATCTTTCAGTCTCTGTGCCGGTGACGCATAAAGTCCGACTTTTTTGCCGTATTTTTTAGCTTTCTCAACCGTAAATTCAACGACATCCATAGAAACTTCCAGCTGGACAAGAATAAGATCTGCAGTCTGAAAATACCGGTCCGCGGAGTCAATATGCTGTGTACTTAAATAATTGTTGGCGGCGGGAACAACAACGATGGCTGAGTTTCCGTCTGAAGCTGTCACATAGGCCGTTCCGCTTGCTTCGTGGTCCGTTTCAAAAACAAAATCCACATTTACATTTTCAGTGATCAGATTTCTCATGATCTGCTGCCCAAGCGGATCCATTCCGACACAACCTACAAAATGTACAGCAGCTCCAAGTCTGGCCGCTCCCACTGCCTGATTGGCTCCTTTTCCACCAAAAAAACTTTCAGATGTACTGGCAATCACTGTTTCATTCTGAGAGGGAATCTTTTCGGTTTCCAGGATAAGGTCTACCGATGAGCTTCCGACCACAATAATTTTCGGTTGTGCTGATGAGAAATTCATTCTTAATAGATTTAATAATTTGGTGTTGTATTGGTGAACACATTTAGCTGATCTCGATAAACTCGGTCACAATTTTTACCGGTGTCTGAGTTTTGTCATACGCAACATAGCTTGCATAAAATCCTTCGCCGTATCCCGTTTCAAAGGCAAAAATAGTTCCAGGATGATCTTCAGAAGGTTTTAAAAACGCATACTGATCAATGGCACCGTTTTCATCAAAAAAATATTCATGAAAAAACTCTTCATAAATGCCCATAAAATCTACTCCTTTGCTATGATAGAGTCTTTGTTCCAGCCCATTGAGGCTGTTTTGCGTATCGGCATCCATAAAACATCCCATTCCGCTTTCTACAGGATATCCAAAAACTTCCTCTTCGGCAAGCTCTTTCACATCCTGTCCCTCTGTGGTAGCCAGTTTCCATTCTGTAATTTCCGCCGTACCGAATATGATTTCCACATAAGCCACACAATTGCTTTCTCTTTCTCTATGTACCAGGACCGGGAAATCTCCTTTCGGAAACTCAGCCGAAAAAGGTTTCATATCATTAGTGATTAAAGGATCACAAGCGACAAGTTTCCCACTGGAAAGATAAATTTTTCCGACCTCAAAGCTTTCCAGCAATGGACTTTCTACAAAGTTTTTGGAGAATATTTTTTTTATGTTTTCTAAATGTGTCATGTTCTACTTTAGGTTAAAATTAAGGTTAAGGATAAGTTGGAGACTCAGCCTTAACCTAAACCTTTACGTTACAAACTTTTCAATTTCTCTTCTAAGATCGCGATTTTATCAAGGGCATCTTTTTGCTTTTTGCGCTCAACTTCCACAACCTCAGGCTTTGCATTCGCAACAAATTTTTCGTTGGAAAGCTTTTTATCTACCGAAATTAAAAATCCTTTCAAATATTTTAATTCCTCTTCTGTTTTCTTTTTCTCTTCTTCCAAATCCAGGTTTTCACTCAAAGGAATTGAAACTTCCGTAGCTCCTACTAAAAAGGTAAAACTTGGCTTATCGGTTTTTGTTCCGAAATAAATTTGGGAAACATTGGCCAGCTTTCTGATCACCGATTCATTTGCAAAGGCGGAAGCGTTGGTATAAATCTCGGCGGCTTCTTTTGGTGAAATTCCTTTGGTCTGACGATAGTTTCTAACGCCCGAAATGAGTTCCGCTGCCGTTTCAAAGTTTTTAATGATAACCTCATCAAATGCTTCTGCTTTTTTCTGCTGGGCAATCACCAAGGCTTCTTCAATACTTCTTTCAGAAATCGTCTGCCATAATTCCTCAGTCAGGAAAGGCATGAACGGATGTAACAGCTTCATTAGTTCCTCGAAGAATCCGATAGTTGTATGATATACCTCTTTTGAGATTCCTTCACCATAATTAGGTTTGATGGCTTCCAGATACCATCCGCAGAAATCGTCCCAGATCAATTTATAAATCAAATGCAAAGCATCAGAAATTCTGAATTTTTCAAACTGGTCATTGATTTCGGCAATGGTTTTATTTAATTTATGGTTAAACCATTCGATGGTCTGGTTTTCAGTATCATTAGCCGGTTTGTCTTCATGATTCCACATGTTGATCAGACGGAAGGCATTCCAGATCTTGGTCATGAAGTTTCTTCCCTGGAGCATTAAATCCTCATCAAAAAGAAGATCGTTTCCGGCTGCAGAACTTAATAAAATCCCGACACGAACACCGTCAGCACCATATTTATCAATCAAATCCAAAGGATCGGGCGAATTACCTAATTGTTTGGACATCTTTCTTCTCTGCTTATCCCTTACAATTCCTGTAAAATAAACATTTTTAAACGGAACTTCCTTACGGTATTCCAGTCCTGCCATAATCATACGGGCGACCCAGAAGAAAATAATATCCGGACCGGTTACCAGATCGGAAGTCGGATAATAATAATTGATGTCTTTATTTTCAGGATCCAGCAATCCGTCGAAAACCGACATCGGCCAAAGCCATGATGAAAACCACGTATCAAGAGCGTCTTCGTCTTGTCTCAGGTCATCAAGATTCGCAATAATGCCTTTTTGTTCTTCTAATACTACAAGAGCCTGATATTTGTCTTCGGCAACAACGAAATCATTTTCGCCATCACCATAATAAAACGCAGGAATTTGCTGTCCCCACCAAAGCTGGCGGGAAATATTCCAGTCGCGGATGTTTTCCATCCAGTGTTTGTAGGTATTTTTAAACTTTTCAGGATAAAATTTAACCTTATCATCCATTACAACATCCAGAGCCGGCTTTGCAATCTCAGACATTTTCAGGAACCACTGAACAGAAACTTTAGGCTCGATCACCGCGCCGGTTCTTTCCGACGTTCCCACTTTGTTTACATAATCTTCTGCCTTTAACAAAAGATCTTTTTCTTCCAGTTCTTTGGCAATCTGCTTTCTTACCTCAAACCTATTTTTCCCGGCATAATGCAGTCCGTAATCATTCAGATTACCATCATCATCCAGAGCATCAATCATTTGAAGGTTGTGTTTTTGTCCGATTTCATAGTCATTAATATCGTGTGCCGGGGTAATTTTCAACGCTCCGGTACCAAATTCGATATCTACATATTCGTCTTCAATAATCGGAATAACTCTGTTAACAATCGGTACGATTACTTTTTTACCTTTTAAATGAGCATATCTTTCATCATTAGGATTAATGCACACCGCAGTATCCCCGAAAATCGTTTCAGGACGCGTGGTTGCTACCGAAAGAAATTCCTCCGATCCTTCGATGGCATATTTCAGGAAATATAATTTTCCATTTTGCTCCTTAAAGATCACTTCCTCATCGGAAATATTGGTTTTAGCCTCAGGGTCCCAGTTGACCATTCTGTAACCACGATAGATAAACCCTTTATTGTAAAGGTCTACGAAAGATTTTATTACCTGCTGGGAAAGTTTCGGCTCCATGGTGAAGCGGGTTCTGTCCCAATCGCAGGAACAGCCCAGTTTTTTCAGCTGCTCAAGGATGGTTCCTCCGTATTTATCGGTCCAGTCCCAGGCGTGTTTTAAAAATTCTTCGCGGGTAATATCAGATTTATTAATACCTTCAGACTTCAGTTTGGCAACAACCTTGGCTTCCGTAGCGATGGAGGCGTGGTCTGTTCCCGGAACCCAGCAGGCATTGAAGCCCTGCATTCTTGCACGGCGGACCAGAACATCCTGAATGGTATTGTTCAGCATATGCCCCATGTGTAAAATCCCCGTCACGTTTGGTGGAGGGATGACAACAGTGTAAGGCGGCTTGTCGTTCGGTTCTGAATGGAAATACTTGTTTTCCAACCAGTAATTGTACCACTTCTGCTCTGTTTCCTGTGAATTGTACTTTTCTGAAATCTGCATAAATTCTTTTACTTTAATTTACAATTTGCAAAAATAGTCTAAAGAAAAAAAATTTTCAGTATGAATTAAAATAATTTTTAACTTTGTTTCTCAAAATTTATCTAACAACATATTTAATATTCAAGAATATGAAAAAATTAATCGCAGGAATTGCATTATTCGGAACATTCGCATTAGCATCTGCACAAACGATCACATTTGATAAAACGACTTTCGATTACGGAACAATTAAACCTAGTTCAGACGGTATCAGATTCTTCACCGTAACCAATACGGGAGATAAGCCTCTTATCCTTTCGAATGTAAAAGCATCTTGTGGATGTACAACGCCTGAATTCAGCACAGATCCTATCATGCCAGGAAAATCTGCTAAGATTAAAGTAGGATACAACACCGCAATCAATGGTGGATTCAACAAAACAATCGAGGTATTTTCTAATGACCCTGTAAATAACAGAAGTGTAATTTACATCAAAGGAAATGTAGATCCTAACGCTCCGGAACCAAAACCTTTAACTCCTGCAGAACTGAAGGCTAAAGCTAAAGCTGATAAAAAAGCAGCCAAAGATGCTAAAAAAGTAGCAGCTGCAAAGTAATTCTACTCCCAAAAAATAAAAGAACCGTCTCAGATGAGGCGGTTTTTTTTATACATCAATATCAGGTTTGGCTGGAATTTAGATATGTGTTTAATGTTTAATGTTTAATGTTTAATGTTTAATGTTTAATCATTATCTTTTATCTTTTATCTTTTATCTTTTATCTTTTATCTTTTATCTTTTATCTTTTAATACTGTAAAAATATGGATACCAACTTTTCAGATGACTTTCTGGTAAAAGGAAAATTTTCAATCAAAAAATATTCAACGGAGTACAACGGAAAGCTCACGAAAGAAGAGGGTGAGCAGTTGCTCATTACGGAAAAGGTGAAACTTCGAGAACTTCAGGAAAAACTATACTCTGACGGGAGCCAGGCACTTTTGGTTGTTCTTCAGGCCATGGATGCCGCCGGAAAAGACAGCATGATCGAACATGTTTTCGGGGGAGTAAACCCGCAGGGTTGCAATGTTACCAGTTTTAAAACGCCAAGTTCCCGTGAATATTCGCATGATTTTTTGTGGAGACATTACCTTGCAGTACCCCAAAAAGGCATGATCGGAATCTTTAACCGCTCTCATTACGAAAGCGTACTGGTATGCAAAGTTCACCCCGAATATAACCTCAATGAAAAGACATGGAAATCGGTAAAAGATTTTGATGACAAATTCTGGGAAAACCGGTACGAAAGCATCAGAAATTTTGAAAAACATCTAACCGACAACGGAACCACGATTGTAAAAATATTTTTACATGTTTCCAAAGAAGAGCAAAAGAAAAGGCTGCTTGACCGGATCAACGAGCAGGAAAAAAACTGGAAGTTCTCTGCCGCCGACCTTCCTGAAAGAGCTCTCTTCGATCAATATATGAACTGCTATGAAACTGCAATCAATGAAACGTCAAAGGATAATGCACCCTGGTATGTTCTTCCGGCAGATAATAAATGGTTTGCCAGAGTTGCCGCCGTTCAGATTATTATAGATGCCCTGGAAAAAATGAGCCTTAAATACCCTAAAATTTCCGAGGAAGATAAAGCAGGACTAGAAGAAGCTAAAAAACAACTGGAAAATGAATAAACCTGGATGGAAGATGATAGTTTTTAGCTCAATAATTAAATTTTGAGTTTCTAGCTTCCAGCTTTTAAAAACCACGAGAAAATCTGTAAGCCGGATTTTGTTCTTCCGAAGAAGTGCCTGTTATTTATCTGCATCTTACATTGCTGCAAGACTTTAGCTGATTACCCCTCGGCTTTCAGAGCGGGCAACTCCTATTTTCATTGCTGAAAAGAACCGATATACTTATCATTGCACCACAAAGAGTTTACCTGATTTCACTACAGCCGAACTGTACATCCTTTCTGTTGCACTGGTCCTACCCTCGCGGGTGACGGATGTTATCCGCTTTGCTGCCCTATGGTGTCCGGACTTTCCTACCTCCCGAAAAACGGGAAATCAACAAGCCGACTTTCTCGTGGGTGCAAAGATAGATAATTTGAAAATTCGGCAATGTGATAATTTGAAAATTTTTAATTCAACCGATTATTATTATAGCTATTAAGAAAAAAGACTTTAATCGTTCATTTTCAAATTACTTAATTTTCAAATTCTCAAATTATATTATATCTTCGTACCACTAAAATTATACATCTGCATTGGCTTCAAAGGAAAAAGAATTTGCGCAGCTTATTAAAGATAATCAGGGGCTGATTATCAAAGTTTCGCGGCTTTATACCAATTCTTTGGAGGATGAAGAAGATCTTTTTCAGGAAATTGTGTTACAATTATGGAGAAGTTATGACTCATTTAAAGGAAATTCAAAGATTTCTACGTGGATGTACCGTGTTGCCCTCAATACAGCCATTACCCTTTTCAGAAAAAAAAGCAAGAGCCTGCCAACCAATGAGCTGGACATAAACCACGCAGATTTTATTGAAGACGATGATGAAAAACAGCAGCAGGTATCACTTTTGTATACGGTAATAAAGACGCTCCCCAATGTTGAAAGGGCGATCGTTATGATGTACCTGGATGATTTGCCTTACAAGGATATCGCAGAAAACCTCGGGATCACTGAAGTTAATGCTCGTGTGAAAATGAACAGATTAAAGAAAACCCTTAAAGAAAAGATGGAAAAATATGCCTGAATTTGACTTAGACAGCTTTAAGAAAACATGGCAGGAACAACCTGTTCAGCAGAAATACGACGATAACGAAATCCTGAAGATGCTCAACAGAAAATCGCGGAATTACGTAAAATATATCTTCTGGATCAGTGTTGCGGAGTTTTTGCTGTTTTCGGTGATGGGTATATTTTATTTCTTTAAAACTGAAGAAGACAACGGCTTCCTGAATATTCTCGAAAAACTGGGCGCTCAGAAAACACCCGAAGTTGAAAACAGCTTTGATACCATTTACTGGATACTAAAAGTTTTAAGCATTGTGGTTACGGCATATTTCGTCTACAAATTTTACCTGAATTACCGCAAAATCAGAATTGAAGAAAACCTGAAGGGACTCATCACCAGAATTATTAAATTCAAGAAAACCGTAAATGCTTTTATACTGATCAGTATTCTTTTACTGGTTGCTTTCACCTCCATTTTTACCATTTTTATCGTTTATTCGTTACATGTACAGAATATAGAGCCTAAAAATTCGGAGATGATGATATTTGTTGTAGGCGTAATCGTGACAACGGTATTTTCGGTATTGCTGATCTGGCTTTATTACAGACTTGTTTACGGAATTATTATGAGTAAACTCGATAAGAACCTGAAACAGCTTAAAGAAATCGATTCTCAGGAAATTTAGCATACAGGCAGGAAGTTTGGGATATTATTATTAATTTTAATATTCAAATCTTCACACTATGCAAATATCTTATGTTCATGGTGCTTCTGATATCCCTTTATTAGGCGAAACCATCGGAAATAATCTCAGGAGAACCGTTGAAAAATTTCCCGGTCAAGAAGCTTTAATATGTGTTCACCAGAATTATCGTGCCACTTATCAGGAATTCTACAATCAGACCACAGCCGTTGCCAAGGCACTCATCTTTCTTGGTGTAAAAGCCGGCGACCGTATCGGAATCTGGTCGGCCAACCGTTACGAGTGGGTACTTTTACAATATGCCACAGCAAGAATAGGGGCCATTCTGGTCAATATCAATCCGGCATACCGCACGAGTGAACTGATTTTCGTTATAAACCAGTCGGAGATGTCTCACATCTTTTCATCATTATCTTTTAAATCAAGCGATTATAAGAATATGATTTCCGATGCACGTGAATTTTGCTCTATCTTAAAATCGGAGATTTTCTTTGATGACAACTGGGACGATTTTCTCAATAACGGACAGGATATTTCAGACGACGTTCTGCATAGCTTTGAAGAGCATGTACAGTTTGACGACGCGGTAAACATTCAGTACACTTCCGGAACTACAGGGTTTCCGAAAGGAGTGACATTATCTCATCATAATATTTTAAACAACGGATATTTCATCGGAATACGGTTGAAGTACACAGAAAAAGACAGGGTTTGCATTCCTGTACCATTTTACCACTGTTTCGGAATGGTGATCGGAAATATCTGCTGTACCGCCCATGGTGCCTGCATGGTGATTCCTAATGACAGCTTTGATCCTGACCTTACTTTAAAAGTTGTTTCCGATGAAAAGTGCACTTCCTTATACGGAGTTCCCACCATGTTTATTGCCGAATTAGCCGTAAAAAACTTTGACAGCTTTGATTTTTCAAGCCTGCGGACCGGTGTTATGGCAGGCTCCGTCTGTCCTCCCGAAATTATGAAAAAGGTGGAAAACCTGATGAACATTAGAGAAATGAGTATCTGCTACGGGATGACGGAAACCTCACCCGTTTCAACACAGACGCTGATAGGAACGCCATTTGAAAAACAGGTTCACACCGTAGGAACCGTACAGGATCATTTGGAAATAAAAATTATTGATGAAAACGGAAAGATCGTTAAAAGGGGAGAACATGGTGAACTTTGTACCCGGGGTTATTCAGTGATGCAGAAATACTGGAATGACCCTGAAAACACGAGGAAAGTTCTCGATGATTCACGATGGATGCATACCGGAGATCTCGCGACAATGGACGATGAAGGATATATTACGATTTCAGGAAGAATAAAGGATCTTATTATCCGGGGTGGTGAAAATATTTCTCCTAAAGAAATTGAAGATTTCCTTTACACTTACCCCAACATTCTGGATGTTCAGATCATAGGTGTTCCGAGCGAAAAGTTCGGGGAAGAAGTAATGGCATGGGTGAAGCTGAGAAAAGGTTTTAACGTAACTGAAGAAGAACTCCTGAAGTACTGCAAAGACAGAATTGCCCATTATAAAGTCCCTAAATTCTGGAAATTTGTAGATGAATTTCCCATGACCATTTCCGGAAAAATAAGGAAAGTAGAAATGAGAGAAATTTCTATCAGGGAACTTGGCCTTGAAAATATTAAAAATTAAGTCTCAGAATCTGAATTTTAAACTAAAAAAGCACTTCGTTTTATTTTGAAGTGCTTTTGTATTTTTAAAGTTCTTTTCTTAATCTCGCTACCGGAATATTGAGCTGCTCACGGTATTTGGCGATGGTTCTTCTGGCAATGTTATAGCCCTGCTCTTTCAAAATTACCACCAAAGCATCGTCGGTAAGAGGTTTTCGCTTATTTTCTTTGCTGATGACTTCCTGGAGATGTGTTTTGATCTCCTTGGTAGAAACTTCCTCTCCGTCGTCATTGGTAAGACTGTCCGAAAAAAGATCTTTCAGATATACAATTCCGTTCGGAGTATCGGCATATTTACTTTTTACCACCCTTGAAATGGTAGAAATATCAAATCCGGTAATATCTGCCACATCTTTCAGGATCATCGGTTTTAAAGACTTTTCGTCGCCCGTAATGAAATAATCTTTCTGGAATTTAACAATCGCTGTAATCGTCTGCAACAGGGTATTCTGACGTTGGTTGATGGCATCGATATACCATTTTGCCGCATCGAGTTTCTGTTTGATGAATAACGCGGCCTGCTTATGTTCTGACGAGTTTTTATCGTGGGAATAGGTAGTCAGGATATCTTTATATTCCTCTGAAACCCTTAGCGTAGGTGCATTTTTACTGTTCAGCATCGGAATTACCTGCCCGTCTTTTACCTGGATCACGAAATCCGGAATAATTTCCTGATTGATCGTAATCGTCTGGGTATCGAAGTTCCCTCCTACTTTAGGAGATAATTTGGAGATTTCATCCAGCGCATCTCTCAGATCATCTTCCTCAATATCATATTTCTGAATTATTTTATTGTAATGCTTATTCGTAAGCGCATCAAACTGATATCTCAGAATATTAGCCGCAAGGGAAACCGCTTTATCAGAACTTACTTTTTTCTCGATTTGCAGAAGAAGGCATTCCTGAAGACCTCTGGCCCCTACTCCCGGCGGATCGAGTTTTTGAATATAATTTTCTAGGATATCTTCTACCTTCTCTTTAGTCGTATAAATTCCCTGTGAGAATGCAAGATCATCTACTATCGATTTAATTTCCCTTCTCAGGTAACCGTCGGTATCAAGATTTCCGATAAGGTATTCTGCAATTTTTTCGTCTTCTTCACTGATATTGACAAGATGAATCTGCTCCAGGAGATAATCATAAAGAGACTGACCTTCCGTTAAAAGGCTTTCGTTATCAAATTCCTCGTCATCAGGAGAATAGTTGCTGGAAGCAGTTTTATAGTTAGGTTCATCATCATAAAGATATTGGTCTACATCAAAATCCGTTTCAATGCTCTCCGTACCTTCACCTTCGTAGGTATCTTCCAAAGAAGAAAATTCGTCTTCTTTAGATTCTTCTTTTACAATTTCCAGGGCAGGGTTTTCTTCTAACTCTCTTTCAAGTTCCTCTTCAAATTCCAGGGTATGAAGCTGAATCAACTTCATGAGCTGGATTTGCTGAGGAGCCAGCTTTTGTCCTAATTTGAGCTGTAGGTGTTGTTTAAGCATATTACTAGATTGTGTTTTAACATAACATATTTTACGAATTTAGTAAAAATTTTTGATAAAACTGAATTTTAGCACGATTTTTGCATTTGAGTGTCTATAATAAGCTATTTTAAATAAACGGAAAAGCCTTGAAGTATTATTTTCAGGGCTTTTTGTTGTTTATAAGTTTAATTTTTCAGGGTTTCTCCGATTGTCCCAAAAGGCGAGAATTTCAACGACATCTTGGTTAGTTTTGTAATAGAGGGAAAAATTTTTATCAATTAAAACATATCGTATGCCTTCTATTTCACAGATGGAACCCATATC
This sequence comes from Chryseobacterium endophyticum, assembly GCF_056333165.1. Taxonomy (NCBI): domain Bacteria; kingdom Pseudomonadati; phylum Bacteroidota; class Flavobacteriia; order Flavobacteriales; family Weeksellaceae; genus Chryseobacterium; species Chryseobacterium endophyticum. The sequence continues at coordinate 63,137 of NZ_JBWGXE010000003.1, read as the reverse complement.
CGGGTTTTTGGAGATCAGTTTCTCTTTCTTTTCGACTTCCCTTATTAATTTAGATGAGTATTTATTAGATTGGTTGTGACCAATCCAATATTTCAAAGTGTCAAGATAGTCAGATTCAGCCTGATGTGACCAAATTACCCTAAGCATTTTCTGGCTTTATCACTTACAGACTTACTGGAAGAAAATTTACCTTCCGCAATATCTGAAATTCCTTTCATAATTCTTTCCCTCTGCCAATCCGTAAGATTTTCTTCTTTATTGATTTCAAAACTGATCTTCAGTTCTTTCAGAAGGGCTTTCAAAAGATTGATCTGGTTTTCGTTTTCCGTATGGATGGTAATGGTACTCATTTGTAAATTTTTAGTAAAGTTAATAAAAAAATCCTTCCGGTATTTCAGAAGGATTTTGATATGTTTCAGCGAATTTTTTAGAATTCCGCATTTTTTGGCGTTCTCGGGAAAGGAATTACGTCCCTGATGTTCGTCATTCCCGTTACGAAAAGCACCAGCCTTTCGAGTCCTAATCCGAATCCGGCATGCGGCACGGAACCAAATTTACGGGTATCCAGATACCACCAAAGTTCGTGCTCGTCTACGTGCATTTCAGCCATTTTCTGCTTCAATACATCCAGTCTTGCCTCTCTCTCGGACCCGCCGATGATTTCTCCGATTCCCGGGAAAAGAACGTCCATGGCCGCAACAGTTTTATTATCGTCGTTCAGCTTCATGTAGAATGCCTTGATCTCCTTCGGATAGTCGAATAGCACCACCGGACTTTCGAAGTGTTTTTCCACAAGATACCTTTCATGCTCAGACTGAAGATCGGTTCCCCAATTTTCAACCGGATACTGGAATTTTCCTTTCTTATTTTCTTTTGAATTCAATAAAATTTCAATCGCTTCCGTGTAGCTTACTCTTTTGAATCGTTTAGCTACCACATTTTCAAGCTTTTCGATAAGACCTTCCTTCGCTCTTTCCTTTTCCGGTTTGGATTTCTGCTCTTCTGCAAAACGCTTGTCAAGGAAATCAAGATCATCCTTGCAGTTATCCAGTACATATTGGATCACATATTTCAGGAAGTCTTCCGCCAGGTCGATGTTGTCTTCCAGGTTATTGAAAGCGACTTCCGGCTCGATCATCCAGAATTCGGCAAGGTGTCTCGTCGTGTTGGAATTCTCGGCACGGAACGTCGGCCCGAAGGTATAGATTCTTCCCAATCCCATGGCTGCCGTCTCTCCTTCCAGCTGTCCGGAAACGGTAAGGTTGGTTTTTCTTCCGAAGAAATCCTGAGCAAAATCGATGTCTCCCTGCTCGTCTCTCGGAATGTTATTTAAATCAAAATTGGTTACTCCAAACATTTCACCCGCTCCTTCTGCATCGGCACCGGTAATCACCGGCGTGTTGATATAAAAGAACTGGTTTTGGTTGAAAAATGAATGCACGGCAAAGCTTACGGCATGACGCACTCTGAACACCGCACCAAACAGATTCGTTCTGAATCTTAAATGCGCCTGTTCCCTAAGCACTTCCAGCGAGTGTTTTTTAGGCTGAAGAATGGTTTTGTCCCTATCTTCCGTAAAGTTATCGCCTAAAATAATGATTTTTTTAGCGATAATTTCCACAGCCTGCCCGGCTCCCTGGCTTTCTACCACTTCACCCACTACTTTCAGGGAAGAAGCGGTACTGATTTTACTGATAATTTCTTCGTCGAAATTTTCGAAATCAACAACAATCTGCAAATTATTAATTGTAGAACCATCATTAAGCGCGATGAAGCGATTGGCCCGGAATGTTCTTACCCAGCCGTAAACCGTAATGTCATGATGTAGTACTTTCTTGTAATCCTGTAGGATTTCCTTAATGGTCTGCTTTTTCATTTGTTGATTAAAATTTTTGTGTAAAAATTAATGTCTGCAAAGGTACAAAAAAACAGCGCAATCTGATGGCCGCGCTGCCTGAATTAAAGAATCCTTATCAATTATCATACAAAAAATAATGTTCTGCATAAAAATCAATTAAAGAAAATGGATTTTTTCCGCTGCTTTCCTCTACGGATTTGCCAGGCATGGTAGCAACTAGGAATGTCGTACTGCCATTTGGGAAGCAACAGAATAATCAGGATAACATCAAGGTGAGAAATAAATCCCAGTACAACGGTAAGATAAAAAGCCCAGCCGGTCTGCTGAAATCCGATTAAATACGTAAAAGCAACCAGCAGGCTCAGTCCCCACATTTTTGATAAAAAAGCATGGGTACACGTTTCTTTGCCGAATTTCAGGATGCTGACAATATAGCAAAGTGCTTCCATAACAAAGACTAAAAGAATCCCTTTCCATTCCCCTTTGATCAGATCAGGGTTTAAGAGGTAAGCGGCGATACCTAACGACAGCCAAAATACAAGGTCTGTCTGGCTATCCAGCCTGCGTAATTTTTCAGAAGAGACACCGACTTTCCGGGCAATGATTCCGTCAAAAATATCGGTCAGTAGTCCCAAATACATCAGGATTAAAATTAAATGTCTGGAATTTTCACTATTGGAATAAGAAAGTAAAACAATGACCAGTGCAAGAATAAATCTTACAGCAGTTAAAAGATAAGGTATTGTTTTCATGATAATTATTGAATTCGTTTAAATTTTTCTGCATAATTAATCGTATATCCAGCCCATAACACAAATAAAAGGGCTCCACTATTGTCATAATAATCCTGAACCATCAGGTTTTTTTCCTTCGTAAGTCCTATTCTGCTCTGAAAACTCCTGCAGCCCCCAAATAGAAAAGGAATTCCATGGCATCCTGAAGTGTAATTGTCCAAAACCAGTATTCCGTTTTTCAATCTTCCATCATAAGCAAAATGATATTTCACGGAATCACTTTTAAGCAATTTAAAATGGATGGAATATTTTTTCTTTCTTTCTAAAGCGGTAGACTGTATCACAACTTTGTCACAATCTGAAATCCCGGAACGCCTAATATCCAGCATTTCAGAGAAATCTGTTGAATTGGCAGATTTTTCATTCCCGGCATTAATATGTTCGTATCCTTTAAATTCGTAAGCTCCATCAATTGCAGATACATTACTCCTGGTGATCACGGATAGATCATCTTTAATCATTTTTCTGCTGAAGCCCACGCAAGATGTGAGAATAGAAATGAACAGCAGAGATATTACATACTTTTTCATAGCACATTATTTAGAATTATGGTTCAAAAATACTGGTGAAAATCGCCGGAACGAATGTGAAAAAAAATTAAAATAAATACTTACATTTGTGAAAATCGCAAAAGCATGCATCAGGAAATTTTACTCAGGCAAATCCGTAAAAAAATAGGGGACAAATCTCTGAATGACGAGATTGCGAATATCCTTAACATCAGTTATGATGCTGCCCACCGCAGGACCTCCCTGAAAGCGAAATTCAGTTTTGAAGAAGCCCTGGAACTCGCAAAATATTATCAGATTTCCCTGGACCAGTTCCTGACTTCGGATCATCATATTTTAGTCCAGAAAACAACAGCCGTCACCGAAACAAACGACTTGCAGTCATTTTTCAGACACAACCTGAACGTTTTTGAGAGCCTGCCGATTTCAGATGGAATGACGATTTACTATTCTGCGAAAGATATCCCGTTCTTTTATACACTGTCGGACACGTTACTTTCACGATTTAAAATTTATGTGTGGATGAATCTGCTGAATGAGAAACAGGTGTTCATTCCCTTTCTGCAGTTCTCACCGCCTGATTTTGAACCGGCTGCCCAGGAATTAAAAAAGAAATACGAAGAACAGGATGTGGTGGAATTGTGGAACGACATGACGGTTTCAAGCATTCTGCAACAGATTTTGTATTATTTTGAAACAGGACTTCTCCGAAAAAAGGAAGCCGTAACCATACTGGAAGAATTAAAGGAACTGATCGGATACATCGAAAGGAAAACGGAAAATAACCCCAGATTCCATCTGTACGAAAATGAGCTGATGCACCTGTCCAACGACATCTTTTTCCATCACCCGCAGCAGTCACTTTTTGCGATTCCTACGAATATGTTTGGCTACATCCTCATCAATGATGAAAAAACCTGCAAAGAGACCCTGAATTATTTTGAGCACCAGATCAAAAATTCAAAATCGCTGAATACTTCCGGAAACAGGGACCGGAAAATATTTTTCAATAAAATGTATAGGCAGATTGAAAATGTGGGAGATAAATTAAGCTGAGTTTATGGCTTATGGCAAAATTATTCGTCTTTCTTGGACGGTACCAGGAAAACATCGATAAGGCCTTCCGGGAGCTGCATTTTGATGAACCGTTCTTCCCGGTTTACTTCCAGTATCCAGTCTTTAATCATCGGGATCACAACTTCTTTGCCATCAAGATTGGTAATAAAATAAACCTGTGCCGTCTGGTCGTTTACAGACCGGATCACGCCGCAGTCATTGTCGTTTTCATCGTAAATGGTATATCCGATGATTTCGTGATAATAGAATTGTTTGCCGGTAAGTTTCGGCAGCGTGGAAAGCGGAAGATAAACGTCTTTTCCTAAAGACTGGTCTACCAGGGCTTCCGTAGAATTTTTAAAGGCAATATTCAGCGCATCCAGTTTGCTCCAGGATGATCTGGCAATAAAAAAAGGAACCAATAATCCGTTGATTTCAACGAATATTGATTCCAGTTTATTGTAAAGCTCGGGTTGGTCGGTATCCAGTTTAAGGATAACGTTTCCCGCAAGTCCGTGTCTGCGTGTGATTTTTCCTAATAAATAGCAATCTTCTTTACGCATACGGAATTTTTTCTTAAGCTTCGGTGTTTTCTTCTGTAGATTCAGCAGCAGGAGCTTCTCCTTCAGTCGTTTCTTCAGCAGGTGCGTTTGCAGCTTCTTCAGCAGCCTTAGCATCCGCTTCAGCTTGTGCAGCAGCAGCAATTCTCGCTTCGTTTACTTTAGTTTCAGCATCTAAAGCCGCTTTTTTAGCATCCGATTTAGCGGTAGCCAAACCTTCTACTTTACCTTGTACTTTAGCATCTTTAGCTTCTACCCAAGCATTGAATCTTTTTTCAGCTTCAGCTTCGTCAAAAGCACCTTTAGCCACACCACCTTGTAAGTGTTTTTTGTAAAGGGCACCTTTGTAAGAAAGAATGGCTCTTGCCGTATCAGTTGGCTGAGCACCATTGTTTAACCATTTTACTGCAGAATCAACATTCAAATCGATTGTTGCAGGGTTGGTGATTGGGTTGTAAGTTCCTAACTTCTCGATGAATTTACCATCTCTTCTAGCTCTTGAATCTGCAACCACGATGTGGAAGAAAGGTTTTCCTTTTTTACCGTGTCTTTGTAATCTGATTTTTACTGACATAATGTTTGAATTTTAAGGGAACTCGTCCCAGTTAAATATTTAAGAGTGCAAATATAAACAAAAAAAATTATTGGACAATCAATAAATGTAACAATTAATAAATGTAACGGTTTACCAATCTAGCAGTATGACCTTATCTATCTGAAAAATCATTTTTACGTGGTATTATTGTCTTATTTTTTCATAATACATTGCTACACTATTGTATTGGTAATCTCTGCATTGTTACATTGTTATATTGTTACATTGCATCTGCGACGCCCAAATAAAACAAGCCCAGGCATTTCTGGTTTTCTTCAATGGTCAGAGATTCTTTCAGGTGGTCTACCAGCTTCGGGGAACTCCAGTAGCAGCCGATCCCGTTTGCGGTACACGTCAGGTACATATTCTGAACGGCCATGGAAACGGCGGCGATTTCTTCCCACTCCGGAACCATGCCGCTGAAATTCACCACAATGGAAACCACGGTGTCGGCCTTGTTGATTTTAAAACCGATGTCGTTGTATTTTTTCTCCAAAAAAAGATGTCCGGGTTGGGTCGCTTTATAGATAGCCTGCATCTCAGACGCCAGTTTTGCTTTTTCTTCGCCTCTGAATATTTTAAAGCGCCATGGTTTTGTGCGTTTATGATTGGGCGCAAATGTGGCAGAATGTACAATTTCATCCAAAATGCCCTGCGGGATTTCCCCGTCTGTATAATCTTTTGGGAAAATACTTCTTCTCTGCTCTATGATTTCTTTTAAAATTTCTGATTTGTTCATAAAAGCAAATTTACGACATGTTGATTTATTCCTGTTGTTTTTTCGTTTTTAAGTATTCAATAATATTTTCCTTTTCCGGTAGGCCATAACGGTACTGGTTACGAAAGTCAGGAGAATTACGACCCCGAGAAAAAGTGAAAACCATCGTGTAAAAGGGCTTGCATTCGCAGGTCCCAGCAGCTGAAGGCCTATAAAGCAGGTCGCATATATCATTCCTGAAACGATCCAGATAAAGTGTGGATCCGGGTATTTTTTGGTCTTGAATGAACTGTTGTAGCTGAAGAGTGGCATCAGTTTATGTTTATCCCAAATCAGCAGGATTAAAACAGCCACCATCATCAGGGAAGTGATGATCCAGGTTCCGCTAAACGACAAGCTGAGGGTAATCACCCAGATGTTGGTTAGTATAGCGAGAAATATCAGTGTTCCCAGTGTTGCAAACCGTTGGGTCATCAGCAGAATTCCGGCAAAAACCTGTGCCCATCCCAGAAAATTCCAATAAAATCCGGATTGGTATAACGCTTCAAAAAAATATCCTATCGGTTCCGAAGCAGAAACCCGTGTAAACCTTTCACCCATCACTTTCACAAGCCCTGAAGGAAAAAAAGCAAATCCTACCAGATAACGTAAATGAATAATCACCCATTGACTAAAAGAGCTTGTTCTCAGTTGTTTAAATTCCATAATAATAGTTAACGCAATATAATATGCATTGCAAGGTACTAATTAAAAATAAAACTCCAAATAAAATCTGAAGTTTTTTCAACCATAACTTAGAGAACCTCGATAATTTTCTGATGGATCTTATTTAAAGTAAACTCATCTCCTGGTTTCATCCCCATCATCTTTTTTGCCATTGGGCTCTCGGAAGAAATAGCGTAGAACCGGTCGCCTTCAAAAAAGAACTCTCCCAGAGAAACCGAAATATAAAATCTCGCTTTATTGGTAATAACGAGAGAGCCGAGTTGTACTCTGTTGGTAGCGGTATTCAGCACTCTTCCCATATTTCTCCGAAGATCATTGAGAGCGGCCAGTTGTCGCTGCATCTGGTAGATCTCCTCCTGCATCTCTTCACGCATACTGTCATATTTCGGAGTTTTTTTTATATCGCGGCTTGCTTCAAGGGTGAATTCAATGAAGTTTTTCAGCTTCTCTATTTTTTCTGCAATAACGGTTTTTACATAATCTCTTATGTTATTTTTCTCAAATACTGTCTTCTCCATACATCAAATCTTTATATAAAGATAATATTTTTTAGATAATTATAGTTTGAACCTTGTAAATATTATAACAACGTTATTCATGTGCAATTATGACATTTCGGATGCATTTATTCGGGATTGAAAAACATTTTTAAGTTCAGTATAAAACAGGAGAATGCAAAGTATTAAAAGAGTTCCAGATAGATTTTAAAATAGATATTTAAAAACTCCTTACTAAATATGATACAAAAAAGCCCTGCACAGAGACAAGGCTTTCATTTATTTTTCAGTTAATTTTTTCAGGTTATTGAGCCCTTCCTCATAGGATTTTCCCATCTGATAATCCATCACCGGGCGCATTATTTTCATCATAGGATCCTGCTCCGTATCCATGGTCCATGTTACTTTCGTTCCGCTTCCTTCGGGTGACAGCATCATTTCGGAAGTCGCCTGTCCTTTAAACGGTTTTTTAAAAATCATTTCCGTTTTCTGTCTTTGGTACGGAACCAGTTCTTTGATTTCCTGGCAGCCTGCTCCTGCATCGTTGTTTTGGCTGTCCCAGCAGTATTTATCTCCAACCTGTCCTGCAGTTCCCGAATAGACAAGCTTCATTTTCGGATCCAGTTTCAGCCATGGATTCCATTGGTTGACAGCCTGCATAGAGCTGATCTGCTGCCAGATTTTCTCTTTCGACGCATGGATCACCATGGATTTTTCGTAATGATAGTTTTTACCGAAAGCCAGCATGGCAATTATAGCATAAATCACGATCATAAGAATCAGGATGCCGATAATTTTTAAAAATGTTTTCATAGTGACTGTATTTAGAAGTTAAATTTTAAACAATTAATCATATTTCAAAGCTTTAAAATTAATCAAATACCATCTCATCTTAACTTCGCATATGACAAGATTTATCCTGTTCCGTAATTCTGTCACATCTTCCTGTTCAGGCATCATTTTTGAGCATCTTCGCTGACGGTTCGGCAGAATCATTAAATTTACAGGAATTAAAAATCAGAATATGAATATTTTAAAAGAAAATTTTAACACACCATATCATTCGGCCCCTTTTAATCAGATTAAAATTGAGGATTATCTTCCCGCCTTCAGGGAACTGATCAGGAAATCCGAGGAAGAAATCAATGCAATTGTAAGCAACCAGGACGAACCTACTTTTGAAAATGTCATTGAGGCACTCGCTTATTCCGGTGAGAAGCTTGATGTGGTTTCCAATATTTTTTTCAACCTGAATTCAGCGGAAACCAGTGATGAACTGCAGCAGATCGCCCAAGAAGTATCTCCGGTTTTAACCGAATATTCATCAAAAATTTCCCAAAATGAGGCATTGTTTAAAAAGATAAAAAAAGTCTACGATGAAAAAGAGAAATATGCCCTGAACGAAGAACAGGAAATGCTTTTAAATGAGACATACAAAGGTTTTGTAAGAAGCGGCGCCCTGCTTAGCGATGAAGACAAAGAAAAACTAAAAAAAATCAGTATGGATTTATCCGTAAAGTCTCTTCAGTTCGGGCAGAATGTTTTAGCTTCTACCAATAATTATTTTAAACACATCACCCATAAAGAAGATCTCGCCGGAATTCCGGATGCCATTCTTGAACAGTACGCTGAAGAGGCAAAAGAGCGCAACCTCGACGGCTGGGTGGTGACCTTGCAGTATCCAAACTATGTGCCGTTTATGACATACGCCGAAAACCGTGAGTTGCGAAAGGAGCTGGCCCTTGCCAACGGCAAAAAATCTTTTGATGGCGGTGAATTTGATAATCAGAAATTAATTAAAGAAATCCTTTCTTTAAAACAACAAAAGGCAGAATTATTAGGCTATAACAACTATGCCGATTATGTTCTGGAAGAGCGAATGGCAAAATCACCGGCGAAAGTCATTGATTTCCTGAACGAGCTTTTAACCAAAGCCAAACCTTACGCCAATAAAGAAATTGAAGAGCTGAAAACGTTGGCAAAGGCAGACGGAATCGAAGACATACAGTCTTATGACCATGCTTTTTATGCTGAAAAATTACGTAAAGCCAAATTTGATTTAAATGATGAAGAGCTTAGACCGTATTTCCCTTTACATCAGGTTCAGGATGCTGTTTTCGGACTGGCCGGACAGCTTTTCGGGTTAAGCTTTACAGAAAGAAACGATATCCCGAAATACCATGAGGATGTAAAAGTCTATGAAGTTTGGGAAGGGGAAAGCCAGAAGCCGGAAGCATTTAAAGCGCTTCTGTACGTCGATTATTTCCCGCGAAAAGGCAAAAGAGCCGGAGCCTGGATGACCAGCTACAAAAATCAGTACCAAAAAGACGGAGAAAATTCGCGCCCGCATATTTCCATTGTCTGCAATTTTACGAAACCGACGAAAGATACGCCGAGTTTACTGACGTTCCAGGAAGTAACTACGCTGTTCCATGAATTCGGACACGCTCTTCACGGAATGCTGGCCAATACGCAATACCCTACCCTTTCCGGAACTTCCGTGAAATGGGATTTTGTGGAATTGCCGTCCCAGTTCCTGGAAAATTTCTGTTACGAACCGGAGTTCCTGAAAACCTTTGCCAGACATTACAGAACTGGACAAGTGCTTCCTGACGAGAAAATTGAAAAAATAGCACAATCCAAAAACTTCATGGAAGGCTACCAAACCTTAAGACAGATAGGTTTCGGGCTTTTGGATATGAATTACCATACTAAGATTAATGAGCTAGAGAGCAAAAGCGTGAAGGAGTTTGAGGATGAATATACGAAAGCGACCCAATTGTATCCTGCCAATCCGGAAACAGCGATGAGTCCAAGCTTCTCGCATATTTTCCAGGGCGGATACTCTGCTGGATATTACTCTTACAAATGGGCGGAAGTACTGGATGCCGATGCATTCCAATATTTCAAGGAGAACGGGATCTTCAATCCCGAAATTGCCGCAAAATATAAGGTCCTGCTGTCTTCCGGCGGTACCAAAGATCCGATGGAGCTTTATAAAAGTTTCAGAGGAAGTGAGCCGAAGGTGGAGAGTCTGCTGAAGAGGGCGTTTGGGTAGAAAAACTTTAACGATAAAGCCTTTGTCTAAAAAAACGATAAAGGCTTTATTATTTTCCATTTAATTAAATATGCATAGAGCAAACCTATGAAACAAACCCACATTGAAATCATCCCCTTCTCCGATGACCTTCAGGATCATATAAAAATCCTCAACTATGAATGGCTGGAAAAATATTTCCGGGTTGAAAAAGGCGACCGTATTTCATTATCAGACCCGAGAAAGGAAATTATTGACCAAGGCGGATTTATATTTTACGCAAAACTACACGGTGAAATCGTAGGGACAGCTTCCTTACTTAAAAAATCCGGATCTGTTTTTGAACTCGGTAAAATGGCAGTTTCCGGAAAAGTGCAGGGTTACGGGATTGGAACAGTATTGCTGGATCATTGTATTAAATTTGCAGAAAAACTTTCCATCGAAAAACTGATCCTGTATTCCAATACGAGGTTAGAGTCGGCCATTCACCTTTATAAAAAGTATGGGTTTCAGGAAGTACCGCTCGAATCGGACTTGTATGAACGGGCAGATATCAAAATGGAGAAAATTTTAAACTGAGTCGTTCACCTTTATCATTTAAATTATGAATACGATCAACCAAAGACTGGAAAACGTAAAAAAACTCCAGGCCAAAAGATGGGAAAACGAAGACCACTGGGACGAAATCAACGATCTTCTGATTCAGGAACTTGACGATATTTTATTGGCAGAACCCCGGAATACTGCAGCATTGATTAATATCGGCGCCGTATATTCGGATATGGGGGAAAACGAAAAAGCGTTGGAGTATTTACAACACGCACTGAAGCTTGGATCCGTTGATAAAAACCTCTTCATCAATCTGGCCATCGTCATGGTATACATGGAAATGCACCCTGAAGAATATCATGAATATCTGGAAACCGCCGAAGACAAATCTGAAGATCCGCTGACCTTCAAAGCCTATTTCGATCCTCAGTCCCACTGATTATACAATCTGAAACAGCATTCAATTCCCTATTTTCCAATATTTTAAATTAAAAAACAAATTATAGCGCCATTGCAGTTTTCAACAACAGACAAACAGAATGAATAAACCGCAAAAAGCAGGATATTATCTCCGGTTACTGTTTTTCACAGCCGACCTGGCAAAATCACCGGGGAAGCTGATATGAAATATTACCGGTCTTCATTTTCATGTATTTTTTTTCACTACCTTTAGTATTGGAAACACCAAATAAACAAGGGATTACATAGCACCATGAAAGACAGACTCTATTTCATTAAGACCAATCCTGTGAGCGCAAAGATCAACCTCTACCACAAACTCTGCGGCGAAGAAAACAGCATGCTTGAATTTATGGAGGATGATAAAAAGGCAAGTCTTGAAATCATTAAAAGAAAAACGGCAGACAATATCAAAGATCTGTCACGGGAAGAATTTTTATGCATTTTCAACTGGTTTAACGCCCGCTACGGTTCGGATGATGAAGAGCTGAAAACCCAGCTTTTCATTCACGGCATTGATCTTTTTTATGATATTTCAAACCCGTTATGCGTCGAAAATTTTTCAAAAATTCTTACGGATTATGAAGTGTATTTAGACTACCGGTTTTCTTTCCTTATCAATTCCGAAAGTTTTAATCATTTTCTGATTTATGGTATATTTTTTACAGGCATGTATCATTCTGAAGAAAAATATCTTTTTGATTTCTTAAAGCATGAGCATAAAGTATTGTACGCCCTCGCAGAAAAAGGCTATGAAGAGAAGAGATACGGCCTTATACTGCAGCCGGAGATGTATCAGTATTTTTCGGATCTTTACGACAATACCAGATTTTATAAGGATTCTGTCATCATGATTTAATAGATAAAAACACTTCACGCAAGTCTCTTTTCATAATTGTATTCAAATTCAGAAATCAATGGCGATAGGTGTAGGGCACCAGCACATCAATAAAATTGTCGGTGGGGTGCGGCTCTCCGATAGCCCGGAATTTCCAGTCACCGTTGTACCGGTATGCTTCCGCAAAAGTCATGGTACACATTCCGTTCAAACTTACATCGCCGGAGAGGCTGAATTTTGTAATTTCTTTTCCTTTTGCATCAACGGCCCGGATAAAAGCATTTTCAATCATCCCGAAATGCTGTTTCCTGCTGATTCCCTGATAAATTGACACCACAAAAACAATTTTATGAAACCGTTGATCCAGTTGATCCAGTTTTACGATAATCTGTTCATCGTCTCCTTCTCCCGCACCGGTTCGGTTGTCTCCGGTAAGCTATATTTTGCCGCTGGGATGCCGCATTGAATTAAAATAAATCACATCGCTCTGGTACAAAACCACTTCCCTGCCGTTTCCGGTGGGAAAAGTTTTCCCCATATTGGCGACGTTACCGTCTTCATCAAGCAGAAAGGCAATCGCGTCAAGATCATATTCCGGACCGTCAGTGATTCCCAGCAGGCGACTGAAAAATCCGCCGGTTTTGCGGACATCCCAACCCAATCCTATGGTTACGGACGAAAGATCATGGACTTCATTTCCAAGTTCATTTTTACGGAGATTGATGGTCTGGCCTTTTTGTAAATTAATAGCCATGATTATTTGATTATTTGTCCTTTATAATATTTCTCGAGGAAAAATCCCAGATCTGCCCTGTATCCGATTCCCGAAGCTTCAAATTTCCAGCTTCCGTTGCGTTTGTAGAGTCTTCCGAACTCTATGCCGGTTTCTATGGAGAAATCTTCATCAAGCTCGTATTTGGCGATTTCCTGATGGGTAAGATTGTCGATGATCCTGATATATGAATTTCTTACCTGTCCGAAATTCTGCTTTCTTCTTTCAAAATCTTCGATGGTGACCACAAAAAGAATTTCCTGTACTCTTTCATCCACTTTTTCAAGGTCGATAATGATGGCCTCATCATCATCACCGTCACTGTTTTTCCCACTTGGGTCGTCCCCGGTGTGGGTAAGTGAGCCGTCGGGAGAATTTAAATTATTATAAAAAACGAAGTATTCTTCACTTACCAGCTTTCGTTCAGCATCGATCATGATCGCTGAGGCATCAAGGTCAAAATCATATCCCATTCCTTCATTCGGATCCCAGCCTAGGCCGATGGTCATTTTTGTGAATCCTAGATCAATTCTTTGTCCTTTCTGTAAATTAATTGCCATAATAATGTTATGTGTTTTATGTATCTTTCTTCGAAGTTATGGCTGATTTAGGAATTTTCCAAAATATTTCATGACAAAAAAATATGTACCTTGTAGATTACAAAATAAAAAATCCGATTCCCTTGGAAGGCAAACGGATTTGTATTTTAAAAACGTAAAGAATGATTAAGCAATTTCCTTTTCCGCAGTCTTTTTATTTCTCGCTCCGGCCAGCATAGGAATTGAAATAAGGCCCATCGTCAACATAATAATGATCTGCAGCGGCAATGAAATAAAAGAGTAAGTCAGGCCTATTTCGCCGCCTGCTTCACCGCTTTTTCCCATGGAAATAAACAACGCCATAAAGCCATATTTCATGGCAAGATTGAAAGCGCCGATCCCGCCGCTTGCCGGAATGATCATTCCGAAAGTACCAACGACAAGAATCAGAAACCCATCGTCAAAAGTAAAATTTGAAGTTTCCGGCAATGCAAAACATACGAGATATGCTGCAAAATAATAAGACACCCAGATTCCTGTGGTATATAAGACGAACTTTCCTTTTTGTTTCAGTTTAAATATCGAAGTGAGTCCCTGAAGAATGCCCTTACCAAAATTAATAAGCATTTCCTTTTTGTATTTATAAAAAAAAGCAAGGCCTATTATCACCAATAATACGATACTTACTTTTAAATAAAGATAAAAAGAACCGAAATCGTTTACTCCCAATTTCATCATCTGCCTTTCAAAAAAGTTAGGAACAAATTTTTCTTCGTTCTCCTTCTTTTCCATTATAAAATTATAGACCGATAAAATCGTATTAAATTTAAATATAGCAGTTAGACAAAGAAAAATAACCATACACACCAGATCTACAACTCTTTCCAGAATAATCGTCCCGAAGGACTGGTCTACAGGAACTTCCTCCACTCCATATAAAGCGGTCGCCCTGGCAACTTCACCACTTCTCGGAATAGTAAGGTTCATTAAATATCCAAACGAAATCGACCACAGTGAATTGGAATTTGAGATGGTGTGCCCCATGGGTTCCAGCATAAGATTCCAGCGTATGGCTCTGAACCAATACGCCGCAATTCCGAAGCAGGCTGCAAAGGCCACCCACCAGTAATTGGCTTTCGATAATGATTTCTGTATGACTTTAAAGTCTAATCCTTTTAAGGCAAACCATAAAAAAAAGCCTGCAAAAGCAAGCGAGATTACTATTGTTAAGATTGATTTAAGGGGACTCTTCGTATTTTTCTCCATCGGTTTATGTCAAAAGATTGGTCTTTTCATCCGGGAAGACAATTTTAGGCTGAAAATCTTTAGCTTCTTCGGGAGTCATCTGTGCATAAGCGATGATGATAATGATATCGTCTCTCTGTACTTTCCTTGCTGCAGGCCCGTTCAGGCAAACTTCTCCCGATTTTCTTTTTCCTTTAATGACGTAGGTATCAAAGCGCTCGCCATTGTTTACATTAACGATATATACCCGCTCTCCTACTACAAGACCGGCGGCTTCGATAAGGTCTTCATCTATGGTGATACTTCCGATATAATTAAGGTCAGAAGCCGTAACTCTCACCCTGTGAATCTTAGACTTAAAAACTTCTATTAACATACTGCAAATTTATTAATAAAAATCAATAAAACAGCTTTTTAGATGGATTTTAAAACTATCAGAATCACAGCATTTTAATTTCTTTAAACACAATTTTTTCTCTCAATAATTGCAAAATCAACAAATATATCTGAAAACCATTAATACTTTACCTTAAATTCAGGATTTAATAAAAACAAAAAACAATACCTCAATTTTGCTAAAGTCAATGTACATAAGCATTTGGCATGATTTTAGTAACGTGTAACGTACATTTTACGTAGAAAAGTAAATTATGATATTTTAATCATTTTTACCTAAAAACAAAAAAATTATTTATTTTTTTATAAAAAAATTGCACATATACAAAATAGTATTATATTTGCTATTATTACGAACTAACTTTAATATTAGAAAAATTATGAACAAGTCTGAATTAATCGACGCAATCGCAAAAGATGCAGGTATCACTAAAGTTGCAGCCAAATCTGCTTTAGAATCATTCATCAATAACGTAATGACTACTTTAAAGAAAAAAGACGGAAAAGTTTCTTTAGTAGGATTCGGTACTTTCTCAGTAGCAGAAAGAGCTGCAAGACAAGGTATTAACCCTGCCACTAAAAAACCAATCAAAATTGCTGCTAAAAAAGTTGCTAAATTCAAAGCTGGTGCTGATTTATCAAATGCAGTTTCAGGAGCTAAGAAAAAATAATCATTCAGATTAAGTAAAAAAAACCTCATCACACGATGAGGTTTTTTTATGTAAACTCCTGGAACTAAGGAGCGAGTCTTTCTATTTTCCAGTCCAAATCCTCCAACGTATACAGGATCCTGTCGTGAAGGCGGTTGGGCCTTCCCTGCCAGAACTCTATTTCATAAGGTTTTGCGATATATCCGCCCCAGTTTTCCGGTCTCGGAACTTCTTTATTTTCAAACTCCTGTTCAAGGTCTTTCAATTTTTCCTCTAAAAAATTACGGTTTGGGATAACCTGGCTCTGCGGCGAAACCACCGCCCCCAGCTGACTCCCTTTTGGCCTTGAATGGAAATATCCGTCACTGAGGTTTTCAGCAATACGCTCGAGATAAGCTTTAATAATAATCTGGCGCTCAAGATTCGGCCAGAAAAAGTGAAGACAGGCTTTATGGGTCGTTTCAATAGCCTTTCCTTTTCTGCTCTCGTAATTGGTGTAAAAAATAAAACCTTCATAGGTGTACGCCTTCAGCAAAACCATTCTGGTACGCGGGCATCCGTCTGCCTCTACCGTGGAAACCGCCATTGCATTAGCTTCAGAAATAACCGGATTGTCGCCTGCTTCCGAGAACCATTCGCGAAACTGCTCAATAGGATTTTGTTTTATCTCACTTTCAATAAGTTGGGATCTCTCGTACACTTTTCTTTTATCGTGCAGGTTTTCCATAAATATTTTTTATTAAATTTGAGTATGAATTACTCCTACAAAGGTAAAATATTAATTTCCACACCTGACATTTCCGGTGATATTTTTTCCCGATCGGTAGTATTGGTTATTGAACATAACGAACAGGGCGCATTCGGCTTGATATTAAATAAGAAAAACAGCCAGATGAGCGATAAATTCATAGATCTTTTTGAGTTTAAAATTGAAGTTTACGACGGCGGACCGGTAGAAAACGACAAGGTTTTCTTTATCGTTAAAGGCAAGAAAGTAACAGAAAATCTGGTAGAGATCACCCCTGAATTTTATTTAACAGAAGACATCGAAAATATCATCAGCGCCGTTCTAAGCAATGAATTGAATATCAATGATGTCAAAATATTTTCCGGCTATTCGGGATGGACGTCGATGCAGCTCGATGAAGAAATCCAGCGAAAAGTATGGACGGTAGTCGACGTTTACAATCTCGATTACACCTTGCCCAATGACCAGACCCTCTGGAAATCCATCATGCAGAATCTCGGTGGTGAATTCTTACTTTGGGCGAATGCTCCCGAAGACATTTCTCTAAATTAAAACAAATCAACTGATTACCCATTTTCTTTTAACAATTTTTTAGGAAAGCATTAACCTTTTTTAAGCAAATAATTCACGTTATTTGTCTAACCAAAAACTCAGCTAATATGAAAGGAATCAGACTACTTGCAATATCCGTTTTTTCTACTGCTTTTCTTTCTTTCACCCCATTACATAAAAAGATAATCGTGATCGATGCCGGCCATGGCGGCAATGATATGGGCTCTATAAAAAACGGTATTTATGAAAAGGACATTGCTCTCAATATCAGCAGGGAAATCCTGAAGCTCAATGCTGCCCAGGATAAATACGAAATAGTTTTAACCAGAGATCATGACACCGACTTCCAACTGTCGGAAAGAACAAACCTGATCAATAAACTGAACCCGGTAATGGTCATTTCCCTTCATCTGAACAGCAGTCCGCACGACGAATCCGTAAGGCATGGACCGGAAATTTTTACTCAAAACACAGAGGCTTCAAAAAAGCTGGCCCGGCTGGTTTCTGAAAAATTTAATCCCTGTGAGATTGCAGGCGAAAAAAACCTTCATATTTTAAGGGAATCCAATGCACCTTCAGTACTTATGGAGCTAGGTTTCATCAACAATACGGAAGACCGGAAATATCTGACCAGCGAGAAAGGCCAGAAGGAAGTTGCCCAAAAATTCATTGATGTTTTTAATGAATACTAAATAAAGAAACAATTCTGATTTTTCAGAATAAAACCCGGTAAAGGACTTTGGAACTTTCGTTGTTTACCGGGTTTGTCAATTTTAAAAACTATTGCGCCAAGCTTCTGCAAATCCTGCAAACCTGGAACTTTCAAAAGTTTTATTTCTTATTTTACCTACCGAAAAAATTCCTTTTTCATCGGAGATCAAAAAGATCTCTTCAGCTTTCTGAGATTCGAATGCAATAATTTCCTGCTCCTGGATATCCGCCAGATTATTTTTATGCAAAAAGGTGACAAAATTTTCCATCAGAGGCGAAATATAGGCTCCTTCCGTCTGCTTTGGAATTTTAATAACATCTCCTTCAAGAAGCAAAAGATTTCCGGATATGGTCCTGGCAATCCTTTTATTGGGATTCAGGAATATAACGTCGTCGAGATCGTTCTCCTGGGCGTAAATCTCTCCATAAATATTTTCAGGACTATGAACACGGATATTGCTCAAAAGATTATTATTGACGTTAATTTCCTTGATTAAATCCAATTCAAGCAGCCTTTCGTGAACAGATAAAACATCATCCACAGGCGTCACTTCATAATAATACGATACGGAGGATTTGGATAAAGTAATTCCGTCCCTGTTTCTGAAGACATGGAAATTAATGATTCCGTTGCCGATTCCTTTGCCTTCGATCACATCTTTGGTAAAAGTGGACTGGAAAAATTCCAGGGTGTATGTCAGGGGAATATTCAGTCTCATTTTTCTCATGGAAGCCATCAGAAAAAAATAACATTCTTCATCCATAATCAATTTCGAGTTTCTTATAAAAAAAGAAACCTTCACTGCATCTCCTGATAGAAAAGCCCTGTTTGCCACATTTATTTCTCCCGATGTAAAATATTGATTTTCCAATTTAATATGATTTATTATAAAAAAATAATGAACGATAAATCGTTCATCAGTTTTATCTGCAAATACTGCTTACGTTTAAGCAGCACCTAATTTTATTCTAAGGTTTTCGATAAGGTTTTCCCAATACATGGCATTCTCTTCTTCGTCTCCTTCTTCGCAGAAGTCTGTGATATTTAAAGCCAGATCTTCTGTAATATCATCAATCGTGATGGTCATTTCAAAGAAATGCTTGGTCCCTTCATCTTCTTCCCATCTAAAACGTACGAAACCTTCAGGCTTATATCTAATTAAAGTCGCCTTCTCGGCAGGGCCGCCTCCCCAACTAAAAAAGAAGTCATCTCCTTTCTCTACTACCTCATCCGCAAACCATTCAGACAACCCTTCTGCAGTGGCCAGATATTCGTATAAAATCTCTGATAAGCAATGCATTGGGAATTCGTAATGGACTTTATGTTTCGCCATA
Source organism: Chryseobacterium endophyticum (assembly GCF_056333165.1). Taxonomy (NCBI): domain Bacteria; kingdom Pseudomonadati; phylum Bacteroidota; class Flavobacteriia; order Flavobacteriales; family Weeksellaceae; genus Chryseobacterium; species Chryseobacterium endophyticum. The sequence goes on along the minus strand of NZ_JBWGXE010000003.1, from coordinate 43,993 downwards.
TAATCTTTGTTTTAATCGTCCCGCAATATATAAATTAATTTTTTTATTACACAAAAATGTGTTTACTTTTTTACATAATCTTCATGACATTTGTCAGAGATTTTCAAATATTTGTTTAATGATATTTTGTAATAAATTTACCTTTATAAGTGCTTTCTCCATCAGAGAGTATACTTATTGCTTCATATTGAATCAAAACAAAAGACATCGAAAAAATTCGATGCCCGTATGTATGCCATTACAAATTAATTTTCATCCAGAACTTCCAGAATAATACGGCAGCCTTCTTCAATTTCTTTTTTTGAAATCGTGAGAGGCGGCGATATGCGTAAGTATTCATTTCTGTATAACTGCCAAAAGACAATCAGCCCTTTTTCCATACATTTTTTGGCGACCTGTAAGGTATATTCCGGAGCGCCCAGATTTACTGCGAGCATCAGGCCTTTTCCATTGATATTTTTAATTTTCGGGTGATCCAGAAGACTTCTGAATAATTTCTCTTTTTCTTCAACTTCATCCATTAAGCCGCTTTCAAGAACTTCCTTAAGCGTGGCATAACTGGAGGCGGCAATCAGTGGGTTTCCGCCAAACGTTGTAATGTGTCCCAACTTTGGAGAATGCGCCAGGGTTCCCATGATTTCCGCAGAACTCATAAATGCGCCGACAGGAACACCGCCTCCCATTCCTTTTCCCATGACCAGAATATCAGGAACAATTCCGAAATGTTCAAAAGAAAATAATTTCCCGGTTCTTCCGAATCCCGGCTGTATTTCATCAAGGATTAATAATGCCCCGACTTCTTCACATCTTTTTTTCAGGTTGATTAAATAATGCGGATCAGGAACCAGGAAGCCTGCTGCCCCCTGAATGGTTTCCAGGATGACACAAGCTGTTTTTTTGGTAATTTTATCAAAATCTTTCTCATTGTTGAACTCAATGAAGGTTATCATCGGCAGAAGCGGCCGGAATTCTCTTTTATGGGTTTCATTTCCCGAGACGCTCAATGCTCCATGCGTATTGCCATGATAAGAATTTTTAAAGGAAACAATTTCTTCTCTCCCGGTATATCTTTTGGCCAGCTTCAGGCTTCCGTCGATGGCTTCAGCGCCGCTGTTTACCAGATACGTGATTTCCAAAGGATCGGGAGTAGATTCCGCCAGCAGTTTACATAAAGCCACCGGTTTTTCCTGCGCATATTCTCCGTAAACCATAACATGAAGGTATTTTTCTGCCTGCTCTTTAATGGCACTAACTACTTTCGGATGAGAATGTCCCAGGGTGTTCGCAGAGACCCCCGCTACAAAATCCAGATATTTCTTTCCGTCGGTGCCATAAATATAGCTTCCTTCCGCTTTTTCCACTTCAAAACCTGCCGCAAACCGCGTGGTTTGTGCCTGGTAGGTAAAAAAATCTTTTTGCATTTCTATCAATTGAAAAATTTCAGCAAAGCTAAAAAACATTCGTCACACTTCGAAATATAACCGATAGAATAAAAAAATCGCTTACAGAGATTTAACTGTAAGCGACACCACCAAATCACAAAATATTAATATGCTTAATTATTTTCTAACTCAAAGATATGTAAAAAACGAATCAAAATACACAATTAACAAAGAATTTTACGTTCTGATGGATATAATTTAAGTAATAAATTGATTCACAATATCAAAAACTTCAAACAGCTCAATAACATGAAAACTTCACATTTATGAGATGTTTTTTATACTGAATTCGTCTTTAATTCCCTGTAAACTCTTCCATAAAAAAACTCACTATCTTTCGACAGTGAGTTTGTATTATTTCAATAAAGATTATCGTCTGACGCGTTTTGGTTTTTTGGCTTCCTCTTTAGCTTTTTCGTCATCTATCACCTTCTGTGCAGAATCATAAAGTTTCGTATCAGATTCATATTTAATTTCCGGATAATTCGGCGTGTCGACCAGAATATCCTGCCATTTCAGGATTCTGTCTTTCGTATTCCAGTTGAAGTCGGGGAACTTCCGTTTGGAAGGTTCAATCATACTCATCGGATAAGTGTCTGAAGACGCACCGATATTACATTCCACCACATATAAAGCTCTTTCTTCAAAGATGGCATCAATGATTCCACAAGTACTTACGGAAATCCCGATCCGCTCCTTTTGCTTGGTCTGGGTATTTTCGTCATCAGAATACGTAATGGCCTGTGCATTTCCGATTACTTTTGCTTCGCGTATATTGTTATCTTCTCCGTAATAGACACTCATCAGTTTTCCTTTAACCTGATTGAATTCGTCTTTCATATTCAACGAATCGACTTTACTGATGGCAAAGGCATTCCCAATGACTTTCAGGGAATCTATATTTTCTTTCTGGGTATTAAAATAGGCTTCTATCTTGTTTCCGGTCACCTGCTTCCCATTGCTCCAAAGAATAGGCTCTCTGTACATATGCAATACGCCGTCGGTTTCATTAAAAGCAATAGAATCGGCTCTACCCTGCGCATTCGACTTATAAAACCTTCCTTTTCTGAATGCCCTCAGAAAACTTTTTTTAACTGTGGCATCCGAAGAATCAGGTTTTTGGAAGGATATGATCTTTTCGGCGGCAAAATACATGGAATCTTTCTCCAGCGCTTTTACGGCATACGGATTTTTGGTCATCATCGCAGAATCCTTCTTTTGGAAAATTTCACCATATCCGCCTTTTATCCATCGTCTTTCATTGGGATCATCCAATGTTACATTACCGGTCGCCTTTCCAAAACCCGTGAGCTGATTGTAGTACATCTCGTCACCGGTAAGAATCTTATCGTTGTAATACACCCTTGAATTCTTGTATAGGAATGCTTCTTTGGTATTGGTATTGTAATTTCCTTTATCTGTGACGATACGGTTTTTAGGATCTTTTTTATTAACGATGGTTGTCGGGCCGTTGATGTTAACCACATTGGTATTCTGGTTCTGGACGACATTATCACCTTCCAGAACATACTGCGCATCTTCGATTTTCACTCTTCCCGAAAGATCGATCGTCCGTGTACTGAGAAAGTAGGTTCCCGATTTTGAATACGTCGTACTCTTACCGTCATTAATCGTCCCTCCTGTATTATAATATGCCTGGTTAGAAATCCTGTCATAATACATGGTTTCGGTTTTAATCACCGTCCCTTTCGGGTCTGTGAGCACGACATTTTTCCGGGCAATCCCTCTCTGGGTATTCCCGTCGTATTCCATTTCATCTGCGGTGATCACCGACCCGTCGGCATTCTGTAGTTTTACATTACCGATTGCCTTCACAAAGTTTTGCTCCTCATAAACGATTACCAGATCCGCATTCAGCAACGAGCCCTGATGCTCAAACTGAACATTACCCGTAAAGTAGTTGTTTCCGTCATATTTGCCAGCATCTTTCCGCAATTCATCAGAATGGATATGCTTCACCTTTTCCGGTGGCGGGGCATTTTTCTGCGGGGCCGTTTTCGGTGTAAAATAAGGATCTTTCTGCAAAGGCTTAGGATTATCCTGTGCAAAAAGGACCGAAGAAATACATATGAGAAGGCCGTACATCAGCCTCACAGAAAGGTTAGTCATTCTTTGTACCATAAAAATACAGCGAATGAGAATCGATCTTTACCCCAAATGCTTCCTCAATAGCTTCTTTAATTCCCTGGATTCTCGGATCACAGAATTCTATGATTTCCTCAATTTCCTTATCGGAATCTTTTTTATAGATCACGAGATGATCGTGCTGTTTATCAAAATAAGACTTTTCGTAAGATGAAGAGGTAAGTGTTTTCTCACCAAACTGGTGCTTACGGATCAGCCCTGCATCCAGGAAAATCTCAATGGTATTGTAAATGGTTGCTTTGGAAACATGGTATTTTTTCTGCAGCATCAGGAGATACAGATCATCAACATTAAAGTGATGATCCATACTGTAAATCTCTTCTAATATTGTATATCGTTCAGGAGTATTCCGAAAACCTTTTTCAAGCAAATAGTTCCTTAAAACGTCTTTAATAAGTGCAATATTTTTTTCCTTTTGTATCGTATCCATCAAAAAATTTATGTACAAATTTATTGATTTTTATTTAAATACCTATTGTACCCAAATGTTAAAGAATTTAACTATTATGGCGTATAAAACCACACTGCTCGATTCTCGATTTGCTTACACAGTCTTCTGTCATCGGCGCAGATTCGACCTCTACGTTGTGCGAAGTGATTCCCCATGCTTTGAAATCATCACTTCCGATATACTTAACGAAATTATAAATATTAAGAATAATTTTCTCTTTTACGGTAAGTAATATATCGTTGATATAGGTATTATCTATGATGACATATTTCAGATCCGGCGGAATATTGTGTGCCCTCAGCGAAGGATGGCTGCTTCTTGAAGGGATTGTGCCATCGGCCATCATATCCCTTAAAACCATATCAAAATAATCATTGATCCTCCGGTCGATTTTAAAACCTAACATGAAGTTGATCTTATAAATTGTTCCGGGCAGCACCTCATCTACGGCATATTTGAAGGTATATGGGTCTTCCTGGTTGGTAATATTAAGAATGAAATAGTGATCGGCTCTTTTCGGCTGCTTTTTAATGATAGAATAGATAATTTTTGATTCTATTTCATCATTTCTTTTTGCCCTGCTGAGATAAGCCAAATTGGTTGCATACTTGGGAATCGTCTCATCAAGTTTCATATCCTTGATGATTGGAATATAGTTTTCGAGCTTGATAAATTTGATAAATTTGGTTTTGATAAGCCTGCCATTGTACCAGGCGTACATACATACTCCTATGGAACCTGCCAGCACGACCGTGATCCAGCCTCCTTCCATAAATTTGATGACATTGGCACTGAAAAAGCCCATCTCAATAGCCATATACACTAAGGCAAAGACGAGGATTAAAAGCTTATTGACTCTGTGTTTCAACAACCAGTACACCAAAAGAACAGTGGTCATCAGCATGGTGACGGTAATCGACAGCCCATACGCCGCTTCCATTTTCCCGGATTCTTTAAAATGCAGGACAACAATAATGCAGAACAACAATAATCCCCAGTTGATCCTCGGAATGTACATCTGCCCTTTAACCCCTGAAGGATAGTCGATTTTTTGGTTGGGCCATAAATTGAGCGACATGGCCTCTGAGAAAATCGTAAATGAACCTGTAATAAGGGCCTGGCTGGCAATAATCGCAGCCGCTGTTGCCAGAATTACGCCCGGAATGACCATCCACTCTTCCATGATTCCGAAGAAAGGGTTAACCACAGAGAAGCCCGGTTTATTATAGTTGGTTAAAAGCCATGCCCCCTGTCCCAGATAGTTTAGAATAAGCATTACTTTTACAAATCCCCAGCTTACCCTGATATTTTTCGCACCGCAATGTCCCAGGTCTGAATAAAGAGCTTCAGCCCCTGTAGTACAAAGAAAAACCGCGCCAAGAATAATGATCGCACTCGGAGAATTTACAATAAGCTTATAGGCATAATATGGATTAAAAGACCTGAGGATCTCTATATTTTCGCTTAAATGAGACAGTCCCAAACCGCCTAATACCAGAAACCAGATCACCATTACCGGTCCGAAAAACTTACCGATAAAACTTGTCCCGAACTGCTGTACAACGAAAATAACAATTAAAATGGCAATGGTAATCGGAACTACCGGTGTATGCGGATTATAAATTTCAAGACCTTCAATAGCCGACATTACGGTAAGCGAAGGCGTGATAACCCCATCGGCAATAAGTGCCGCCGCTCCGACAATAGCAATAAGATAAAGCCATCCTTTCTTGAGGTTTTTCACCAGTGAAAAAAGGGCGAGAATCCCACCTTCTCCCTTATTATCCGCTCTAAGGGCTATAATAACATATTTTATGGTGGTCTGAAGAGTCAGCGTCCAGATGATACAGGAAAGCGCCCCTTCGATATATTCGTTAAAAGGCATTGTGCTTCCAACGTCTCTAGCATTTACTATTGCTTTCATTACGTAAAGCGGTGAAGTACCGATATCTCCAAAAACAATACCCAGAGAAACCAGAACCCCAATGAAAGAAAGCTTCTTAATGTCAAAGTGTTGACCGCCTTCTGTAACTTCTGCCATATCAGCTAAATTTTATTTTAAACGCGCAAATTTAAATCAAATTTACAACCCTGAGAATTTTTCTTCATGAATATAATAAATGAAAAAACTTCCTTTCGGAAGTTTTTCTCTATAATTATGTTAATTATTTCACGTACATCGCTTTTTTGATTTCCTCTTTCACTTTTTCAAGTTTCGGGAACCATTCTGCAAATAAAGCAGCGGAGTAAGGAGCAGGTGCATCAGGGGTTGTAATTCTCTTAATAGGAGCATCCAGATAATCGAATGCTTTCTGCTGAACCATATAGGTAATTTCCGAAGCTACAGAACCAAAAGGCCAGGCTTCTTCAAGAACAACCAGCCTGTTTGTCTTTTTAACAGATGCCAAAACCGTATTATAATCCAAAGGACGAACAGTTCTAAGGTCGATCACTTCTACAGAAATTCCTTCCTTCGCAAGATCTTCAGCGGCCTGCATCGCCAGTTTCATGATTTTACCGAAAGAAACCAGCGTTACATCGCTTCCTTCTCTTTTGATATCTGCTTTCCCGATTGGTAAATAGTATTCTTCCTCAGGAATCTCCATTTTATCACCATACATCTGCTCAGATTCCATGAAAATTACAGGATCATTATCCTGAATTGCTGTTTTCAGCAATCCTTTTGCATCATAAGGATTGGAAGGCACTACCACTTTCAACCCCGGGCAGTTGGCATACCAGCTTTCAAAAGCCTGCGAGTGTGTTGCTCCCAATTGTCCTGCAGAAGCCGTAGGACCACGGAAAACGATAGGGCAGTTCCACTGACCACCGCTCATCTGACGGATTTTTGCAGCATTATTGATAATCTGGTCAATCCCCACCAATGAGAAATTGAACGTCATGAACTCTACGATTGGTCTGTTCCCATTCATTGCAGCTCCCACAGAGATTCCTGCGAAACCAAGCTCAGCAATAGGTGTATCGATTATTCTTTTAGGACCGAATTCATCCAGCATTCCTTTTGAAGCTTTATATGCACCGTTGTATTCTGCGACTTCCTCCCCCATCAAATAAATGGATTCGTCTTTACGCATTTCCTCACTCATTGCCTGTGCAATTACCTCACGAAAAGTATATTCTGCCATATCTTTTTGAAAAATTTAGAGTACAAAAATAGTGTTTTTTATTATTTATATCACAAAAAAAGACAACTCATTGCTGAATTGTCTCATATTTTTATACTGGTGTTCTGTTTCTTAATCTACCTTATGCCACGTTTGTGTTTTTACGGCAATCCCCAGAACAATAGCTTTCACTTTCAAAGTATTTCCTTCTCTTACGATTTCGGTTTTATAGCTTTTGCCGTCTTTAGGATTGGTAATCGTTCCTCCGCTAAACTCGTCTCCGTCTTTCGATAAACCTCTGATGATCTCCAAACCGATCAGGGGTTTGTTTTTTCGGTCATCTTTGCATTTAACACAATTGTTGTTTTCCGGTTTGATCAGGAGCTGAGCAATTTTCCCGTAATACTTACCATCGTTTTTCTTAAAAATTTCCACGATCGATTTCGGTTTTCCGGTTTCATCATCTATTGTTTTCCATTTTCCTTCGATCTGGGCAAATGACAGGACTCCGAAAAAGGAAAGAATAAATGTTAATAATAATTTTCTCATTTTCTTATAGTTTTAATTGTAATAAAATAATTCTGTTACGTATCTATCTTTAAAAATAGAAATTAATTTCCAAATAACAAAAAATATTATTATCCGGAACATACATTAAGATAGATGCGCTTTAACTCAAATAGTTAAAACGGGCATTGCTGAAAATTCATGTTCAGATCAATACAATTTCCTGTTGATCACCCTGTTCATGTAATCCTGATACCATGCCTTGGCAATCAGTATACCCTTTTTTGTTTCAGGATTATTCTTTAGTTGATCCATAAGATTCTTTTCCAGTCCCAGATCAGTTATATCAAAAATTCCCACGACTTCTTTGCCATCGAACCGATAAATGTAATTTCCGATCATAAACTGCTCTACGGAACCGTCTGAATTGGCAATAACCGGAGGATACTGATTTTCGCTTACCAGGCTTCGGCCCCAGCTTCGGATTTTTTTATTATAACCGATCAGGTCGGCCAGTGTAGGATAAATATCAATTTGCTGAGCCAGTTCATTATTTACGCCTTTTAAATGATATTCAGGATTTGGTGAATAAAATATCAGAGGAACAGCAAAACGGTTCATAATTTTTTCATATTCGGGATAATACACTTCATTGGTATGATCTCCTGTGAAAACAAAGATCGTGTTTTTGTACCATGGCTGTTTTTTTGCCGTTTCAAAATATTTTTTAATCGCATAATCGGTATACTGAATCGGCTCATGCATCGGGTTCTTTCCTTTTTTAAATTTACCGTTATACTTTTCAGGAATTTTAAACGGATGATGTGAAGATGCTGTAAATACGGTGGCCAGAAAAGGTTGCTTTTTACCTACATTTTTCGCAAAATATTGCAGGAAAGGTTCATCCCAGATGGCCCACATTCCGTCAAAATCGCTGTCATTATTATATTCGGTCTTACCAAAATAATGCTTAAAGCCTAAAATATTCCCAAAGCCCAAAAAGCCCATGGAACCATTCGGGGCACCGTGATAGAATGACGTATCGTAGCCCATTTCGTTACAGACAGAAACAATGGACTGAATTTTCTGATTGGAATACGGTGAGCTCGTAAAAGCGTCCGTTAAACTCGGAATTCCTGCCAGAACGGAACTCATCCCGTGGATGGACTGCCGTCCGTTGGCAAAAGTATTGGGAAAAATAAGGCTCTGCCCCGCGAGGCTGTCCATAAAAGGAGTATAGGAAACATAATCCTTGATGTTTTTATCCTTATTAAATGCTCCGGAATACTCCCTGCTGAAAGATTCCACAATAAAAATCACGATATTCGGTTTTTCCGTTACCATTCTTTCGTACAGTTTATACGGGTGGATGTTGTCATCAATAAATTTTTCATCGACAAAATGTACTTCCTTAAAATTATTGGTATTTAAAGTCCGGAAAAAGGAAAACGTACTGTTCAGCACTATATTTCCCTGCGCAGGCAGTTTTACAAAACGGTTTGCATCAACAAGGTTAATGGGTCTTGTGCTGTGTTTAAAGTCGCCGCGTATTCCGCCAACGGTAAGAACGGCCGTCAAGCAGAGTACAACGACAGACCAGATAAAATACGGAACCAGTTTTGCCGGCTTACGTTCTGTTATTCTTACCTTTCTGTAAAGGAAAATCCACAATCCCATTAATATCACGAACCAGATGATCACAAAAGGGTTTTGAGTGACCGAAGAGGTAAAAACCTTCAAAATATTATTCTCGTGCTGTGCCACCTGAAGTGCTGCGGAAGTAAGCCTCATTTGGGAGAATCTGAAGTATACCATATCACCGAAATTCATGGCATAGGCAATTCCGTTGGTGATGAAGTACAGCCAGAACAGAAACTTCTGATATGCTGCCTTGGTATTGATGATAACAGGAATGATACTCAACAGGATAAAAAGTGCATTCACATATAAAATTGCCGTGGTATCAAACGCAATTCCATGGAAAGAAAGGCTAAAATAATCTGACACAGAATCTATTTTTATCAATCCGCGATTGAAATACCAGAATAAAAACCGGGCAATCTGATAGAAAAAATAGGCTAAAAAAATCCGGTATAACAATACCAGAACCTCTTGTTTTCTAAATTCTTTAAAAAATTTCATGCGCAAATTTACCAAAATAAATAATGTAACCGTATATCAATGCAACAATGTAACAGTGTATCAATGTAATAGTTTATCAATCCGGCAGTGTACGGATGAGGGGCAGGCCCTGAAATAATTCAATAATTATTGTTAAATTGTTCTGCTGTTAAATTGCTACCTTGTTTAACAGATTTATTGTTTTAATTTTGTGATTATGAATTTTATTAAAAATAACGTAGCCAATATCATCACGCTGGGAAATCTTTTTTCAGGCTGCGTAGGGGCTATTCATCTGATTCTGGGTGATTATCAGACGACTGCGATCTGCCTGCTTCTGTCGTTGATTTTAGATTTTTTTGATGGTTTTGTGGCCCGCGCTTTAAAAGCCAATTCCAATCTTGGGGTTCAACTCGATTCATTGGCGGATATGGTGAGTTTCGGATTGGTTCCGGGACTTACGATGTTTAAAATTCTTGAACCGTTCGGCAGCAATCTGGCAGGAATCGCATTACCTTTTGAACTCAAGTATTTCGGCTTGCTTATTACGCTTTTTTCATGTTTACGTCTTGCGATCTTCAACCTGGATGAAGAACAGAAATATTATTTCAAAGGTCTCAATACGCCGAGCAATACGATATTAATTTTCGGATTGTATTACGCTTTCAGACACGAGGAGGTTTTTGCTTCTTTATTAAATAACAGCTTAGTACTTATCTTTTTAACCGTATTTTTATCATGGCTTCTGATTTCGCCTATAAAGATGATCGCCATGAAATTCAAATCAATGAAATTACAGGATAATTATCCAAAAATAGCTTTATTAATCGGTTCAATTATTATCTTGATTATTTTTAAAACGGTCGGAATTCCTTTAGTCATCATCTACTATATTCTGGTCTCTTTAGTCTTTCAAAAACAATTGAAATAGGATTGATGATAATGCAATTCCATTTTCAAATTAACACATTCTCAAATTTTCAAATTACAACAAATGAACTTAAAATTACATAAACCGCTCTGTATCTTCGATTTGGAAACAACAGGAACCAACATCGGAAAAGACCGTATCGTTGAAATCTGTATTTTAAAAGTGAATCCTGATGCTTCCAGAGAAAGTAAAACATGGAAAGTAAACCCTGAAATGCCGATCCCGAAAGAGAGCAGCGAAATCCACGGAATCTATGATGAAGATGTGAAAGACGCACCTACCTTCAGGGAAATTGCGCCGAAAATCATGGAAATGCTTTCAGGAAGCGATTTGGGTGGATTTAATTCCAACCGTTTTGATGTTCCTCTGCTGGCCGAAGAATTATTGAGGGTAGAGATTGATTTTGATCTGAGCAAGTTCAGGCTGGTAGACGCGCAGACTATTTTTCATAAAAAGGAGCCTAGAAATCTCAGCGCGGCTTATCAGTTTTACTGCGGAAAGACCCTGGAAAATGCGCACTCTGCTGAAGCAGACGTCATGGCAACTTTTGAGGTACTGGATGCCCAGGTCGGAAAATACGACGATATTCCGAATGAAATAGGACCGTTGAGCGAATTTACCTTCCACAATAAACACGCAGATCTTGCCGGATTTATCGGGTACAACGAAAAACTGGAAGAGGTTTTTAATTTCGGAAAATATAAAGGACAGTGTGTAAAAGTCGTTTTCAAAAAAGATCTCGGCTACTTCGGATGGCTTCAGAATGCAGAATTCCCTCTGTATACAAAGAAAGTTTTTACTAAAATTCAATTATCCAGCAGATTTTAACGATGAGCGAACTGGTAAAATTCAAATTTTATGAAACGGCGCTCCAGGCTAACCGTGACAAGCAGATCCTGGCCGAAAAAGGCATCAACAGCTTTATTGCCAACGAACAGCTGATCCAGTCGGACTGGCTTCTGTCGCAGGCTGTCGGCGGTATTCAGCTGCAGGTTTTCGAGGAAGACCTGGAAAAGGCCCATCGGGTGTTGGAGGAGTACAAAGAAAACGACGCGTTTTCTTTGGAAGTAGAACATACCATTGCAGATCCCGAATTTGATTTTGTATGCCCGAAATGCGGCTCCAATCACATCTACAGGGACGACAGTGCGACAAGTTTCTTTGGGATTTCAATTTTGACGAGCCATAAATTTGTCTGCTATTACTGCGGAAATGAGTTTATGCATTAATGTATCAACAAGCTTAGTAAGACATCCTGATATTCATCTGATCTAAAGTCTTTCTATTTTTAATGATAAAATTGACCATTCAGTGTTCATAGCCCCGATTGCAACGACATCCTTTTTGGTTGCAGACCAAAAAGATACAGTGGAAAGCGGGAAAAAGCTCCTGAAAAAAAATCAAAAGTAAACTGATTGATAAAGAACTTAATATCGACACAACATTTAGTATTAAATAATTATGAAAATAATCTGTATAGGTAGAAATTACAGCGAACATGCCAAAGAACTGGGAAATGAAATCCCTGAAAAACCGGTTATTTTCATGAAACCGGACACCGCTGTTCTGAAAGGCAATGACTTTTACATCCCGGAATTTTCGGATGATGTTCATTACGAGCTGGAAGTGGTGGTGAAAATTTCCAAAGGCGGAAAATATATTCAGAAAGAAATCGCCCATAAACATTATGAAGAAATCGGTTTAGGAATTGATTTTACAGCGCGAGACCTGCAAAGCGAACTGAAGTCGAAAGGCCTGCCATGGGAGCTTGCCAAAGGGTTTGACGGCTCTGCAGTAGTTGGAAATTTCTTTAAAAAAGAGGATTTTAACCTTGAAACTTTGAGTTTCTCATTACTAAAGAATAAAGAAAAAGTTCAGGACGGAAATACGAAAGATATGATCTTCAGTATTGATGATATTATCGCCTTTGTTTCCCAATATTTTACGTTGAGGGTCGGTGATCTGATTTTCACGGGAACTCCGAAAGGCGTCGGAAAGATTGATGAAAACGATATTCTTGAAGCCTACCTGGAAGATAAAAAAGTGATTGATATCAGAATATTATAGATAATTTAACACGGTTTTCCGGCATATTTTTCTTAACTTTAGTAAACAAAATTAAAGGTTATGGTAAATATTGTATTGCCCGTAGATTTTGGGGACAAAACAGAGCAGCTTATAGAAGGTGCGGTAAAATTTGCAAAGCAGGTGAATGGCAGAATTTTTCTGATCCATGTGGCACCGTCGGATATCGGTTTTGCCATTGGGGATATGGGATTTCAATATTTCCCGGAAGTTGAAGAGAACGAGATCAGAGAGGAGCTGGTTCAGCTTAATAAAATACAGCAGAGAATACTGGCCCACGATGTCGATTGTGAACACATCCTGAAACAGGGTCTCGCTAAAGATATTATCCTGGAGCATGCCCAGGACAAAAAAGCGGACTTCATTGTGATGGGGTCTCATGGTAGAAGCGGTATTTATGATGTCTTCGTAGGAAGCCTGACCAAAGGAATTACGAAAGATTCAAATATTCCTGTGCTGGTACTGCCCATTCATGAATAGTGGAAAGTCTTAGCTTAAACAAATAAAAAAGCCGGTCAAATTCTGTTTGACCGGCTTTTTACTATATAACCAATTAATTAACCTTCGTTTTTGTAGATATTCGGATCGTAGTAAGGAAACTTACCTTCCGTTGGAGAATAGTAGTCTTTATCTTTATCGCCACCAAGCGTAACCACCAACACATAGCACCAGTAGGTAAACAATACGCAGCAAACAATAAATAAAATCCAGTTTAACACGTTTCCAAATGTATCAAAAAATCCAAACGACCATTTGAAAACTTTGCTTAAGAATAGAAAGAAAGACGTCATTATTTTCCTTTTTTAAATTAACTTTGTACAAATTTATAAAAAATGTTTAGATTACTTTCAAAAGAAAGCAATATTTTTTCCATCCCGGTCTATATTGGGTTTCTTCTTTTAGTAGTAATAACTTTTAACTTTTTGAATTTCAACACTTATGAAGCGATTATCGCGGTGATTACGTTTTTGGGAATTGCTCTGGGATATTTCTGCTTTCACAGCATCGCGCTGAATTATCAGACTCATCTGCCGTTATTTTTATATACATTTTTTATTATCGGGTTGTATCCCGGAACCCTTGATATCGGAATTGCCGTTGCCTTACTTACCAATTCCTTTCTTCTGCTTCTTCTGACGAGCACCAATGAAGACATCAGAAAAAAATCTTACGTACTGGTAGGATCGATCGTGGCGCTGAATTTTATTTTTCTTCCTACGACCTGGCCCATGGCAGTTTTTGTGATCATTCACGTTATTGCCACCTCCGAAAGAATAGGCCTGAATATTTTCAGATTTTTCCTGGGAATCCTGCTTATTGTGTTCAGCTATTTTTCCGTAATGTTTTTTATGGATTACACGTCATGGAATATGAATTACTTTCCTTTTGGGAAAATGACCTTCGTGACAGATTATACAGGCCTTCTGCCACTGATCCCTATTGTCCTGATGCTGATCTATGCCGTGTATGACCACTTCAGAAATTACAATAAGAAAAGCCCGGTCAGCCGGTACAAATACACTTTCTTACTGGTTTTCTCCGTAGCACAGCTGATTACCATTATCCTGTACATGAATAAGGCCTATGAATATTTACTGCTTCTTGCATTTCCGTCTACCATCATCATCAGCCGGATGCTGAGGTTTTTACCGAAATACTGGATGCAGGAGCTGAGCTTATGGCTGATAATTTTTAGTTTAATCGGCTTTAAAGCCGGAAATTATTTTGATTTATTTTAAAAGATTATGATTCAGATAGACGATAAATTGATCTCCGAAGAAATTTTTTCTGAAGAGTTTGTTTGCAACCTTACCAAATGCAAGGGGGCATGTTGTGTGGAAGGGGACGTAGGTGCTCCTTTGGATAAAGACGAGCTGGTGATTTTAGATAATATTTTTGATAAAATTAAGCCTTACCTTACGCAGGAAGGCATTAAAGCCCTCGAAGAACAGGGAACATGGACCACCGATCCTATGGACGGAATGTATGTGACCCCGATGGTGGAAGACCGTGAATGCGCATACGTAACTTTTGATGAGAAGGGCATCACAAAATGCGGAATCGAAAAGGCGTATGAAGACGGAGCCATAGACTGGCAGAAACCGATCTCATGCCACCTCTACCCGATCCGTGTGACGGAATATTCATCTTTTACAGCTTTAAATTATCACGAATGGAGTGTGTGCAATGATGCCTGTACACTTGGGAAAGAGCTTCAGGTTCCTGTCTATAAATTCCTCAAAACACCATTGATCAGGAAATACGGTGAAGATTTTTATGATGTCCTGAGTGACGTAGCCGAAGAGTGGAAAAAGGAATACGAATCGTAAACCGTTGAGTTTTTGGGCCTGACTGCCTGGGAATTTTAATAATAAACAAAACCGTCCCATATTGATGAGACGGTTTTTTATTTGAAATTTTATATCGTTTAAAATGGAATATTAATTCACCGCACCGGCTTTGATTACTGCCGTTTCGGTTTTGGTTTCGTCTTTTTTGGCATTTTCCCAACCGTCTTCCGGCATTAAAGTAGCTACTATTCTCCCTTTGGTAAGGTATTTTTTGCCTACATCCTGAAGGTCTTTTACTGTTAAAGCTTTTACTTTCTGTTCGTAATTCAGGATCTCGTACTTGTCGCTTCCATCCATTTGGTTTTTGGTCAGCGCATTCATCCAGTACGAATTATCTCTGAGGCTGGTTTTATAATCGTTGTATTCCCCTTCTTTGTATTTGTCGAGGTCTTTCTGTTCAGGACCTTTCTCGATAAGCTTCTGAAGTTCTGTCATCGCACTTTTTGTAAGCTTCTCTACATTTTCAGGGCCACAAGGGAAACTGATGCTGAAGTTGTAATTATTGAAAGGTGCTTTATACATTCCGCCTCTTGCTCCGCCTCCATAGATTCCGCTTTCATCCTCACGAAGCTTTTCAATGACTTTTATAGTCGCTACTTCTCCAAGGGCTTCCAACGCCAGGGCTTCTTTCTCATTGTACGGCGTTTCGCCCCAATAGGAAATGGTAACCATACTTTTAGGGTCTTTACCTTTTTTGTAGGTTTTTGTAAAATCTCCCGTCATCTGTCGGTATCCCGTATCCTTGAAGTTTGTGGATTTCCCTGTAGACGGCAGGCTGGCAATATACTGCAGCACTTCATTTTTAAATTTAGCCTCATCAATGTTTCCTACAAAATAAAAATGGAAGTTTCCGGCATTGGCAAATTTCTCTTTATAAATGTCGTAAGCTTTTTTATAATCCGTATTTGCCCATTCTTTTTCCGTTGGAATGATCCCGATGAACCTTGGGTTTTTCTGGTTCATGAATTTAGCATGCTCGCTTGAAAAGTAAAACTGCGGGTTCGACAACAGATTATCCAACATCGCAGACTGTTTCGTTTTATAGGCATTGAAAGCGTCCTGGTTGTAGTTTAAACCTGTGAAATAAGCATACATCAACTCCATAGCCGTACCCAGGTCTTTTTGTGTAGTACGTCCTGAAACACCTTCAAACATAGAGCTTACCATAGTATTTACGCTTACCTGTTTTCCGGCAAGGTAATTCGTAAGATCAGATTTTGAATAACCGTTCACCCCTGCTTCAGAAAGGGCAGAAAAAGCAAACTGTGTTTTATTGTAATCTGCATCGTTGATCAGAGAGCTTCCTCCCATACTTCTGGCCGTGAAAACAATTTCATCATCTTTAAAATCCGTTTTCTTGAAAGTCACTTTTGCACCGTTGCTGAGCGTCCAGGTTGTGGTACCCAGCTTGGCATCGCTTTCTGTTTTGGCAATTTTACCTTCGGATTTGAAAGGTTTTACTAAATTTTTAATGGTTTCTTTTTCCTGGTAAGGCTTAAGATCAGCCATTTTTACGCTTTCGAAAGTATTTAAAACCATCGCCTCTGTCGGCATCGGAACATTGTCTTTTTTAGGACCCGTGATCACTATGACCCTGCTGTCGTCTTTTACGAATTTTTTGATAATATCATTCGTTTGAGCAAGTGTTACAGATGGTAAAAATTTCTTCGTATCTTCATACTCCCACGCGATCCCCGGAATCGGCTCCTGCTCTAGGAAGTTTCTTACGTATTCATCCATTAGAATATCACTTTCCGTTTTATCACGGTTGTTGTATGATCTTTCTAAATTAGACAAAACCTGCGCTTTTGCCCTGTCGAGTTCCGTCTGTGTAAATCCGAATCTTTTTGCTCTTTCCGTTTCTTCAAGAAGGACTTTCAATGCGTTGATCTGGCCGCCATCTTTTACCATAGCAAACCCCTGGAAAGCCTCTTTGCTCCTTGCATAAGTACCGCCATGATACACCGATCCGTAAGTAAACGGAGGATTATTGGAGTTTACAAGCTCTCTCAGTCTGTTATTCAGCATGGTAGAGGTCAGGTTTTCAACAATGCTCTGATTATACTGTTCAACCGTAACATCCGGCTTATAAGCTTCAGAATCTTTCATGATGAACTGCACCATTGAACTCGTCGCATCAGGATCAGTCTCTACTGCGACTAAAGTTTCCTTATGGTTAGGCAGGTCAAATGTTTTCCGCTCTCTCGGCTTCTGAGGATTTTTATATTTGCTGAAATTATCCTTAATCTTCTTTTCAACCTCATCTACATTAATATCTCCCACAACTACGATTGCCATGAGATCGGGTCTGTACCAGTCTGTATGAAACTGTCTGATGACTTCAGGCTTAAAGTTTTCCAAAACTTCTTTCTTCCCTATCGGAAGCCTGTTGGCATACTGAGAATTGTACAACAACTTAGGAAGATATTTATCCGACATTCTTTTATCGGCCCCAAGACCCAATCGTAATTCCTCAAGAACAACACCTCTTTCTTTATTGATCTGTTCGTCGGAAAGGGTGGCATTGAATGCCCAGTCTTCCATCACTTTTAAACCTGCATCCAGGTTTCCCGGCTTATCCAGCGGTACCGGAAGCATATAAACGGTTTCATCAAAGCTTGTATACGCATTTAGGTGCTGGCCGAATTTTACCCCGATCGACTGCAGGAAATCCACCAGTTTATTGTCCGGGAAATTTTTTGTCCCGTTGAAGTTCATGTGCTCCATAAAGTGCGCAAGACCTCTTTGGTTTTCGTCCTCAAGAATAGATCCGGCATTGATGGCCAATCTGAAATCTACCTTTTTTTCGGGTAACGTATTTTTTTTGATGTAGTACTTCATTCCGTTTGAAAGAGTACCGATTCTTACAGAAGGATCTGTAGGAAGATTCTGTGCGAATGCATTTGCAGAGAATAAAAAAACGACTGCAAATGAAGATAGCATTTTCTTCATATATTCTGATTATTAATTTTTATGGTTCAAAAGTAATCTTTATTCCCAAAACGAAGAAATATTTAAATTATTATATTAAGTTAAATATTCGTAATTATCGTTAAACTTTTACTGGTTGTCATCTTACTGCTTAATGATAATTTATTTCGGAGAACTCATGATGCACTTTGAATATTTTTTATCAAGTTGTATTTTAGTTCAGATAAAAATATATATTTAAAGAAAACGCCGTTCATTATTTTGGTTAAACTTTTAGTTAAAAATATAAAATCAATAAAAAAAGCCGGGGAAAACCCGGCTATAATATGTTAAATAACTAACTTTTATTTAAAATCAGCATCGGAAACTCCTGAATTGACCGTGACTTTTGTCGTTTTGATTACGACTTTCTGGCCTCCTCCTTCAGCTTCTATTTCCTGTGGGAATTTGATTCCGTCTACCGTCATATAGCTTTTTACAGTGGCAGTTCCTTCTGCGGCTTTAGATTTATACAACAATCCCGTAGTAGCATCAAAGTAGAAAGTACCTTTATCCGAAGTCAAAACATTGTAGTCTTTCCCGTCGATTTTTTCAATGGTAACGCTTGAGAAAGTAGCAGGGTCATAAGCTAAAGCATCAATAACTTTGCTTTTTTTCAATTCTGTAATTTTGTCAGCCGGAATATCCATTTTTTGGCCTCCCTGCTCAAAATATCCTTTTTCACCATCGAAAAACTGAACCATTTTCTGGCCCATTACCGATTGTTCAGATTTGAATTTGTTACCCATTTTCTTTGTGGTCATCATCACTTCCATTCCCTGAACGGTAAGGGTATTATCGATAAGTGTTGTTTTGATGTTTTCCAGTTTATCTTTACCTCCCAAAGCTTTAAGATAATTATCAATAACTTCTTTGGGTGTTAATTTCGATTTTACGGCTTCCGTCTTAGCGGGAGCAGCCGTAGTAGTTTGTGCAGCTACCGGGGCAGCGTACAGCACAGCGCATAAAAACGGAACGATGATCTTTTTCATATACTAAATTTAGACCGTAAATATATGAATATTGAGTGATAAAGTTTTGAGTTAATCATAAAAAAAACCACCAAAATGGTGGTTTCAAAATATTTATAGAAAATACATTATTTTTTAAGCTCTTCTAAAAACTCATCGTGAGAGATTACCGTTTCTTTTTTCGTTGCTTTCTCAAGGATAACATCTTTAAGTTTTGTCATCGCAACTTCTGAAGAAATCTGTCTTACCTGCTCCTGATCTTTCAACATCTCAACAGCGTATTTCTGAATTTCTTCGTCACCCAGGTGGTGAATTCCATAGATCGCCAATTGGTTTCTTACCAACTGCTCTGCCTGAGCCAGAACATCAGCATAGTCTAACTGAATTTCGTTTTCACTCATCAGCTTACCTTCAATGATCTGATATTTCAACTGGTTTTTCTCAGACTCAAGGATTTCTTTTGCCTGTTCCGTAGACTGGATGTTCTGGTTGGAGAACATTAACCATTTTACAAGGAATTCTTCCGGTAATTTTACTTCTTCTTTTTCAGAAACCTGCTCCAATACTTTATTCACAAAGTGAACGTCTGCATTCTGCTGGAAATATTCGTCAAGTTCAGATTTCACTTTTTCTTTTAATTCTTCTTCAGACTTGATGTTTCCTTCTCCGTATACTTTATCGAAAAGATCCTGGTTCAGTTCAGCAAGATTCAAAGAATAAAAATCTTTCACTTTTACTTCCACTTCATTGTGGTGTAAGTGCTCAACTTCTTCTTTGGAGAATCCTAATTCCTTAGCCAATTCTTCGCTTCCGGCAAGAGTTTCTTTGGAAACTTTTACAGACCCGTCCATTTTCAGACCTTTCACCAATTTGAAAGCTTCTTTGTTTTCAGCGGTAATGGTCACGTTTTTAGGATGGTGGTGGTGTTCTCCTTCCGCATCTTCTTCCACAACCTGAGAAACTTCTAAGGCAATGTAAGAATCTTTAGTGATTTTATCTTGAGGAACCTGCTCTGCGAAACGCTTCTGCATGTTTTCGATACTCTTGTTGATTTCTTTTTCAGAAGCTTCCACTTTGTAGTGAGGGGCTTCATATTTAGCTAAATCGATGCTGAATTCAGGCTCAAATCCTACTTCAAAAGCCACTTCCAACTGATCAGCATTGTAATCGAATTCGTTTACAGGCTGAGGTACAGGCTGACCAACTAATCTTAATTTGTTTTCGTTGACATAACTGTTTAAAGCATCAGAAACCTGTTTGTTGATTTCTTCGAAAGCAATACCTGCTTCATATTGTCTTCTAACCATACTTAAAGGCACTTTTCCTTTTCTGAAACCAGGAACTTGCGCATTTTTAGCATAATTAATTAACTGCTTTTCAACTCTTTCTTTATAGTCAGATTTTTCCAATGTCACTGTAAGCAATGCACTTACATCATCATGGTTTTGTGCGGTAACCTTCATTATTGATTAAAATTTTAGGTTGCAAAAATAGGAAAATTTTATGAAAATCCTCAATTAAAATGAACTTAAAAAGCCAAATAATTGTTAAATAAAAAACCACCGAAAAAATCAGTGGTTTTCATAACAAGATTGAAGAATATATTAATGAATAATATTATAAGTTGCCTGAGCGTCGGTTTCACCACCGGTATGAGTTCCGTAGATCACGCCGTTTCCGCTTACAGAAGAGGCTTCAGAAACCGTCACCGGTTCGTGATAAAGGGTAAGAACAAGCTGTGCGGGAGCGGAAGTATTTTTTATTGCTGTGTTGACCACCCACTTTGTTTTTATCCCGACATGGTTTCCATCTCCTCTTACAAATCCCGGATCGTCAGTACGCGTCAAAGTAATATCCGAATTCGGGAAATTATAAACCAGGAAATGTTCATTCACTGCTTCTTTAATTTCCTGGGTAGCATCCTCGTCACCGTTTTTGAAGATTACTTCCACATTATAAGTATGCCCATCCACCAGTTTAACATTCGGGTTGCTGGTACTGTTTACCTGATAATCGTACACCACAGAAGTTCCTGTTGAGGCATCGGTTACTTTCAACAAAACGTCCGATAATTCTTCCTGAGGAAGGTCATCTGCTTCGTCGTCGCTTCTGTTACAAGACGTTAAGCTTAAAGAAGCTGATAAAAATAATAGTCCTGCGATAAGTGTTGTATTTTTAAAAATATTTTTCATTTTTTTTGATTTAAGTAATTAAAACTGATATTTAAAAGTTAAAATAAAGTTTCTTCCCATGTCATTGGCAAAGAAACGAAGCCTGTTGAGATAATCTCTGTAGGCTTTATTGAATACATTTCGGGCTGAAAAATCAACGCCGAAATTTTTAGACAGCTTTACCCCTGCCTGAAGGTTCCAAAGCGAATATCCGTTTGGAGGTGTCGAAATATCCACTTCCTGGTTGTACGCATTACCGTTTGAATCGAATAGTCTGATCGGTACATTATAAATTGGAAATCTTGTCTGCTTCAGATACGTATTGTTACTTACATTTACATAAAAGTTGCCCCATTCTTTCTTGCTGAATTCCAATGAATTATTTAAATTTGGCGGCATCATCATGATTAAAGGTACATCATGCGTAAGATCCTGGCCATATACATAAGCCGCACTTCCCTTATAAGCCAGATTATCTGTGATCTTAAGCTGAACATCGAGATCTACCCCATACATTTTCGCATCGATCTGCTCATATTGGTACACGACAAAAGCACCGCCCCATTGGGTATTCTGATATCCTGAAGGAATCTCATTAATGAAATTTTTGGTATAAAAGAAATAAGGGTTTACCGAAACATTCAATCCCTTTAAGACATTCGCCTTTACATCGGCTACGAAATTAAACTGATTTCCCGTTTCATTTTTAATTCTCATGTCTCCCTTTTCAATAATGGCCGCCGAATGATGCAAGCCATCTGAAAACAGTTCAGCAACATTCGGTGATCTTGAGACTCTCGCGTAGTTGAATTTAAGGTCAAAATTCGGTGCGGGCCGGTATGTAATTCCTGCATTTGCCGAAATATTATTGTAGCTTAATGAAGGTTTGGTAAGAATCCTGTTCTTATTGATGCGTACAACAAACTGCGGATAATCCGAGGCATATAATTTATTCCAGTCACTGAGATCATACCATTTGGTTACTTCGTAATGATCAAAATCATATCTTCCGCCCGCTTCAAGATCGAGATCAGGTGTAAGTTTGTATTTCAAAACCGAATAAATTCCGGCGTAATACCGGTCATAGTTCGGTACAAGTCTCCTCGCCTCGGTCTCTGTGTTGGAGTAATTGTTCTGATATCCTGCATTAATTCCTGATTCCAGATTCCACTTTCCTCTTTCGATAAGATGGTCGATATTCAGGTCATTGGTGATCAGTTCAAGATCGAGAGCAGGTTTTTTACTCAGTTCCTCTCCGCGGCGGATGTCATATTCTTTTCGGTGGTTGTACTGAAAACTGTATGTAGCCGTGATTTTACCGAAATTTTTAAATCTCTGATAAGCGGAAACTTTAGCAATATGATGTTCAATATCCTGTCTCGGATTATCGATATCATAGCTGAAATCTCTCTGATAAATAGGCTCCGGAGAAGTAAGGGCCGTCAGAAGATCTTCAGAATTTCCGACGTGGGAGCTTCTGAGAATTCCTATGGAGCTTTTCGTAAGATAGTAATCAAAAGAAAAACCTTTGTTAAAAGTCATTTTCTGGACTCCGAAATTAAATCCCGAGCTCTGAAGTCCTGTATTCATCAACCCATAATCTGGCGCTTCAAGATCTCCGAGCTTTTTGAAGCTTCCATTGGTTTTGATGGCCCAGCCATCTTCCCAGGTTTTTGCAAGCCTTACATTAAGATCTGCGCCACGCCCGTTGGAAATCCCTGAGAGAGAAACCGCCCCCATGATCGTATCTTTTTTAGGTAATACCTGAGGCTGCAAAACCACAACGCCTCCTACGGCACCACTTCCGTATTTCAGCGCAGATGCTCCTTTTACCACATCAATATGTTCGAAATTATTGACGTCTACGTTGGGAGCATGCTCTACGCCCCATTCCTGTTCTGCCAGCTTTACACCGTCGTTCAGAATGGCTACACGGCTTCCATAAAGACCATGGATAATAGGTTTTGCAATATTATTCCCGGTTTTAAGGGTATTTACTCCTGAAATATTGGTAAGCAGGTTTCCCAGGTTTTCGGTTATATTCCTGGAAATCGTGGATTTATCGATGGTTTTAACCACCATGCTTCCGTTGTTTTTATGGCTCCCATGTACCGTTACCGTTTCAATATCCTGGATATGATGCTCAAGTGTGATTGCCAAATGCAAATCCTTTGTAACTCCTACATTTTCAGTATAATCATTACAATCCGGATGTTTAGCAATGAGTATATAGTTTCCCGCAGGAATTTTGCCAATGGAAAATTTACCGCTTTTATCAGTTTTTGCCGAGAAGTTTCCGATTTTTATCACGGCATTTTCCAGCATGGTTTTGTCATGAAAATCCTGAACAGTTCCTTCTACGGTATAAGTTTGCTGCGCGTTGGTCAATGCGAATCCACATAGGATAAGCATAACACTGTATATCAATTTCATTGTTAAATAGATTGATTGCGTACCCTTTCAGATACATTTTTTCGTAAAAAATTAATGGTTGGAATCGGATAAAGTGAAATGTATGTACCTATATACCGCCAGGAAAATTCATCCTGAACTTAAGACATTAAACTTTAAACCAATAAGAATCTATACGTTATGAAATTGCCGGCGGACCGCGGAGCTGAAACGTAAATTTGGTCTGAGACCAGATCTTTTCCTGAATGCTGATGATCTGCTGTACTTCATGGGTATAGCTTTCAAAAGAAAAACTGAATTCTTCAGGAATTAAGGTATGTCCCGTAGCCATAAAATGACAGGCCAGACAGTCGGCCGCCTTTTCTTTCGCTACGTTTTTGGTTACGGTATTTTCCGATTTTTTAAAGCTGAAATTTTTAAAAACTTCCTCTGAGCTGTGGCTGTGGAAGTTTTGGGAAAACAGCGCAAGAAAATAGATCCCAAACAGCAATTTGGAAATGAAATTTTTCAGATTTCTGCTTTCTTTAAAAATCATGCTTCAAAATTATAAAAATATTTTAAAAGATCGGGATTAAAGTTTTCTTAAAATATTTTAATTGATAAATAAAAGTGAAAGAATCTCCCACGGATGACACGGATTTTCACGAATCTTAGCGTGTCTTCGATTAAGATATTGCCGTTGATTTAGACTATGCAGTATAAATAATTTCTACAAATTCCAACTTCCACCGGGGTTACAAATTTGAAGGTTAACATACGCGTTACT
This sequence comes from Chryseobacterium endophyticum, assembly GCF_056333165.1. Lineage (NCBI taxonomy): Bacteria > Pseudomonadati > Bacteroidota > Flavobacteriia > Flavobacteriales > Weeksellaceae > Chryseobacterium > Chryseobacterium endophyticum. The sequence continues at coordinate 19,524 of NZ_JBWGXE010000003.1, read as the reverse complement.
TTTTATTAGATAGCTTCCGTATCCTATTTGTCATTCCCGCAGGGAATCTAAGCATAGTATTAGAGACAAGCTGGAAAGATTCGCGTTTAGATTCTTACAGAATGACAAATTTGACGTATTAATGCAATTGTTTATTTTCTATAGCAAAGTTTCTGCAACCCCATTTGTTGTTGACTACGTCGAATCCGGGATTTTCCGAAGGGAATCTAGGAATTAGTCCAGCTGAGTACCCAGATACTCCCACTCCTGAAGAGCGACTTCCAGCTCTTCTTTCGTCTTGCTGTATTTTTCCAAAGTTTCTTCGGAAGGGTTTTCTTTGGCGAAAGAAGCTTCAAACTCCTCTACTTTTGTTTCAAGCTCAGAAATTTTTTCTTCGACCTTCTTTATCTTATTCTGGATATTTTTCTGCTCTTTGCTGACGATCGTTGCCGGCTGACCGCTGTTGGCCGCAGGTTTTTCTTCCGTCTTTTTCACTTCCGCTTTCGGCACTTCATTGTGAAGCTTTGCCTTTTCAGCAGAGATCTCGCGGATTGATTCTTTCTGTCTGAATTCAAGATATTCGTTGATGTCTCCTAAGAATTCCTTCATTTTTCCGTCACGGAATTCATAAATTTTATCGCAAAGCCCCTGTAGGAATTCCCGGTCGTGCGAAATGACGATCAAAGTACCTTCAAACTTCTGCAAGGCCAGCTTGATGATTTCTTTGGACTGGATATCAAGGTGGTTTGTAGGTTCGTCCATAATCAGGGTGTTGAAAGGACGCAATAGTAATTTACAGAGTGCCAGACGGTTTCTTTCCCCTCCGGAAAGTACTTTTGTCTTTTTATTCACCGCTTCTCCCTGGAACAGGAAAGATCCTAAAAGGTCACGGACTCTCGGTCTCGTTTCTTCCGTCGCGGCATCTTCCGCTTCCTCCTGAACGGTTTTATTCGGGGTTAAAACTTCCTCCTGATTCTGGGCAAAGTAGCCGATGTTTACATTGTGGCCAAGATTCCAGTTTCCTGAATAATCTTTGATATCACCCGCTAAGATTTTTGCCAGGGTTGTTTTTCCCTGTCCGTTCTGGCCCAGCAAAGCAATCCGATCGCCTCGCTGAACGATGAAATCCACATCATCAAAGATCTGTTTTTCACCGTATGCTTTTCCTAATTTTTCCGCTTCAAAGATTACTTTCCCCGGAACGACAGACTGCACGAAACGGATGTTGAATTTAGACACGTCTTCGTTGTCCACTTCGATACGCTCGATTTTATCCAGCTTTTTAATCAACGACTGGGCGAAAGATGCTTTGGTGGCACTTGCCCGGAATTTGTTGATGTTGTCTTCCATCTGCTTGATCTCCGCGTCCTGGTTCTTTTTAGCCTGAATCAGTTTTTCGCGGCGGTCTTCGCGCATGATAAGGTATTTGGAATAATTGGCTTTATAATCATCTACTTTTCGGTTATTCACATCAAAAGTACGGTTGCAGACTGCAGTCATGAACTGCTTATCGTGACTTACCAGCACAATTGCTCCGGGATAATCTTTCAGGAAGTTTTCCAGCCAGATGATGGATTCCATATCCAGGTGGTTGGTAGGCTCATCGAGAAGCATCAGGTCGTTTTTCTGAAGCAGCAGCTTGGCCAGCTCGATCCTCATTCTCCAGCCGCCTGAAAACTCGTCGGTGATCTTCTGGAAATCATCAGCTTTGAAACCTAATCCGAAAAGAACTTTCTCGACATCACCTTCCAGATTATAGGCATCGTGATGCATCAGGAGATCATTAAGCTCCGTCATTTTATTGATAAGATCCGTGTAGGAATCGCTTTCATAATCGGTTCTTACCGTCATCTGATGGTTAACTTCCTCCAGTTCGTCTTTCCATGCATTAATCTGCTCAAAGGCCTGCATCGCTTCTGCCCATACGGTTCTTCCTTTTACAAAATCGAGATCCTGCTTCAGGAATCCGATGGTGATATTTCCCTCGGGAACCACATTTCCTTCATAAAACGTAATTTCTCCGGAAAGCATCTTCAGCAATGTGGATTTTCCCGCTCCGTTTTTACCAACCAAACCGATTTTATCATCTTTTTTGATGGTGAAATTTACGTTTTGAAACAGATAGTTTCCCGAATGATGTAATCCTAAACCTTGAACCGAAAGCATGTTGAATAATGATTAATGTGAATAATGAATTTTCGCGTGCAAAAATACGGAAAAAGAAATGAATAGCCGAAAATAAAAAGAATGGCTATTTTCGAATAGATTGCACCTGTTTTTAATATTGTCGTTTTTTAGCCTAAACATATCATTTAAACAAAAAAAGAGCTGCCTTACCAAGGCAGCTCCACACCTAAATTTAAAACTGAAAAAGTACTAGCATTTATAGTATAAATTTTCCTTAATCAATATCGTGCGATTCCAAAGGTCATTATTTGGAATATTTGTTCCGTATGCATAATCTACTATAGAATCTTCTATATGATGAATTTCCTGCTGCAGCTTCGACTGGTTGGCCATAAACTGATCGTCTGAATTTCCGGGAACATTCAATCCGTTGTTGATCAATTCCGTACTGCCGGCGCTGTTGGAATTTTTACTGATAGCAAGATGATACAAACCGAAGTTTCCTGAAATATGAATATAATCCTTCAGCTTATTATAGTCGTAGGCAGGTTTCATTTCCTGAGAAATATTTTTAATGTATTTTTCCAAGTCTTCCGAAAGCAGGGTCAAATAAGGATGTTTTTCAGGATCAATTGCGAAATGTGAATGCTCCGGATCTGTATTAAAAACAGGCTTTTCGGCATTTGATTCTTCCAGCATAAGTTTTCCGTAGACTTTCGAAAGTTCATTATAAACAAGTGTTCTGGAAATGTATGCCTGAGCGAAAACCTCTCCCTGGTCTATCTTATATCCATCAAGAAGGGCGCTCCATATTTCCTGACCAGTAATATCGGTCGCCGTTGTTCTGATTGTATTGATATAGCCATCCAACTCATCAGCAAGCAGAAAATTCGGGGACACGTACACCGACTGTGAGCCTTCGAGGTATCCGCCGCCAATATCCGCATGAGCACCGGGAACAAATATTTCTTTCCAGGTCGTGTGTCCTGTTTGAAATTCCGAATCTTCCATCAAACCTGAATCTTCAAAAAAACCGGTTAAAGGAAAGAAAAACCGACATTCATTCACCGCACAGATATGAAGGGCTTTTTCTACAGCCGGCGGCACCATTACATGATAGTCATTGAAAGGTGCAGATTCCACTGTATCAAATACGCCGAGAAATTTCACTTTAAAATTCCCCGGTAACGACGAATCCGGCTTCAACAGTTCGTGGCAAAAGCTTCTGGCCAGCATGGCTCCTCTGCTGAATCCGTAAATATAAAATTCATAATATTTTTCATGATCAGCCATTACATCCTGAACAAAAGAAAATGCTTTCTGAAGTTTGTCATCAGAAGAATATCCCTGAAAACCGGAAGGATTCTTGCAGGTAGCCATCGCAAAGTCACTGTCTTCCCTGGCAGTAAGCGTTCCGATTCCTTCAATATAAAGTTTTTCCTCACCATTAAACAGCGTAAACAATTTATAAATATTGGTCATATTTCCGTAATAGCTTTCATTGTTTTTCGGAGGTTTTCCGGGAGAAGTGGCATTCATCCCGTTGTTCCCGGTTCCGTCAAAAAAAATCCCGACGGATATTATGTTGCTTTTCATGTCACCTTGTGATTTTATCCTGCATATATTCTGATAATGAAGGATTTATTTTTATGAATTTTTCAAAGTAACGCTAAAAAAAACAGGAACAGTAGCGTAAAAAGTACCAAATAAAAAATTCCGTATTTCTACGGAATCATATTCTTTCTAAAGGATGGATATTATTAATGATCGCATAAATGACGATTCCAACGGTATTTTTAGCGCCAATTTTTTCCACGATCCGCTGGCGGTGGCTTTCTACCGTCCTGGGGCTGATGAAGAGTTTTTCGGCGATCTCATTATTGGTACATTCCTGGCAAATCAGTTTTACGACGTCTTTTTCCCGGTCGGACAGCTCGTCGTCCATTTCAAAAAGTGTTCTTTTCTTGGTGGGGCTGTTCATGTAGGAAAAGATCATCTGATGATCTTCGGGAGTAAAGAATATCCCGTTTTTATATACCATGGTGATGGCTTCTATGAAAGCATTCCGGTTTGAGTTTTTAGGCAGGAACGCTGCAACTCCCAATTTCACCATATAGCCAAGGATGGTCGTTTTGTAGTGAGAAGAAAGTATGATGATTTTAAGATCAGGATATTTTTCTTTGAGGATTTCCACCAGTTCAAAACCATTCATCGGCTGCATCTGGACATCAACCAGGGCAATATCCGGGAAGTTTTCCGGTGAAGTGCTTTCCAGAATTTCCAAAAAATCGGGTCCGTTGCCGGAAGTGAACTTTACGGAAATATTCTGCTCGGAAGACAACAGCATTTTCACCCCTTCAAGGATGAGCTGCTCATCATCAATTAACGCTATTTTGATCTGTGAATTCATTATGATACGGAATTTTAATGATTAACCGACTGCCTTTATCTAAAACGTTTTTCCATTTGTGTATGGCGTTCATGGATTTTATTCTGGATTCTATATTCTTAATCCCCATTCCTTTCTTCACTTCTTCATAGTCGAAGCTTTCTCCGTTATCCGAAATAACCACTGCCAGGCTCGGTTGGTTATCTTTAATATAAATCCAGACTCTTGATGCTTCCGAATGCTTGAGGACATTGGTGGTAAACTCCTGAATAATCCTGTACAGCTGCACTTCGATAAAAATATCCTTTTTCTGAAATTTCGGGCTTACACTCAAAGAGATATTTATTCTTCCGGACAGGTTGGCGATCAGTTCTTCAATATATAAGACCAAACCCACAGACTCTAGGTTCACCGGATACAATGAGTGTGAAATGCTTCTGGCCGAATCAATCAGGGAAGACATCTGTGTCGTGATATTTTTTCTGATCAGCTCATCCCCTTTCGTATCAAGATTATTCAGCCATAATGACAAAATATTCAGCCTGTTTCCGATATCATCGTGAATCATAACGGCAATTCTTTTTCTTTCAGACTCCTGGGCTTTTATGTTTTCGAGCACCAGATTTTTCTGATGGAGTACTTCAGCCTCGTGCTGTACGTTTTTCTCTTCAATTATTCTTTTGATAAAGCTTCTGTACGCAAGAAGGATAAAGGTCATGATAATTATCAGAACGACAATTAGCGTGATAAAAAAGCTGATATTGAGGGTTATTTCTTTAATTTTAAAAAGGTATAAATAAACGTTACATACAAAACACTGCTTAAGATATTATTAATGCTCCACAGCGTCACGGCTTCATCCTTCGCCAGTTCTGAAAACTGCCTTAGAAGAAAAAACAGAAATACTGAAAGCCCGTAATACAGGAAAATCATGCTGTCCGCGAGCATAAAGCGGTCATTCACCTTACTGCTTTTGATCTCCGTGAGCAATGCATATCCTGCAAAACAGATCACAACAATATTTGATATTGCTTTTTTCACATCATTTTCCAGCAGATGGAAGTCTGCAAGGAACAAAACGGCAAGCAACCCCACCGGAATATACCAGTAATTGGGCATCTTCAGCTTCCTGATAAATAAAATCCCCAGCAACAGGAATTCTCCGGCTACATAAAAAGGAAAAACAAAATTGACATCCTTTATTCCGAAAATATAAAAACAGAGTTTAACAACAGCTTCAATCAAAAAAAGAAAAATGATATAATAGACATACCATTTTTCTGTATTTTTTAAAAATTTGTACCGGATAAGTCCTATGACGGCACAAATGAAAAGTAAACTATTATTAAGATAAAGTATTACTTTGTACGTATCCACAATAGATTTAAATATTAATTAAACGGGCACATCGGCGGGCAAGGCTGAGACCAGTCGTAAGTATTTGAAATGGTAGAAGCACTGCCGTTCCCCTGCAACTCTTCGTAGAAAGAGATAAAGATAAGCGTCGGCAAAAGTCTCTGGTACACCGCTGAATTTTTAAGCCCGAAAGAACAGATAATACGCTTAAGATTGTCTTTCGTAGGATAAATATCTTCAGAAGGCACATAGAATTTTTTGAAAACGCGGCTTCCTTTGAATTCCGAGCACTCTCTGTAGAACCACATCATGGCCTCGTCTCTCCATTCTTCAATGGCAGCAACAGCGATATCCTGCGCAAGAATCGGCTTATTGGTTACCGGCAAATAGGTGTCTGAATTATCATCTATCCTCTGCAGATCTTTAGAAAGAATAGCGTTTTTGGTCACCGTATACTGCTCAGTTTCTACAAGTCTCAGGTCTCCGTCCAACGGTTTAAGCGGACTGTAAGGAAATTGATCGACTACCAGTCTCTGCCCTTTATCGTCAAGCGGACAAAGTACAGCGACAAGCTGTCCCTGGAAAACACCTATTTCAGTACAAAAATCTTTATACCTGTTGTACTTTTTCATCCACATGATCTGCTCCGCTTCAAAAGTGAACACGTAGTTGGAAGGAATCAGTTTTGTAATTGCAGTATAATCCGAACAACGCGCAGCCCATTCTGTTGTGGCATCATTAAACTGTTCTTTGCTGAGTGCATTCATAATTTCATGGTTTTTTTAAAGTGCCATAAAATTAAAGAAACTAAATTATCTGTGCAAGTATATCACATGTAAATGAAAATCATTTAATAATTCCTAACCGTAATATGAAAACAGCTCTGTTGCTTTTCTTTAATGTAATAAATCCGTCCCGCGTCGTAATAATATTTCAAAACCTTCTCTAAAGCCTTCTCTAACCCCGAATTATATCTTAAAACCCCATCGAAGCGTACATAAGAAATATCGAAAGAATTGCCGTAATTGTGGGAGCTGATCCCAAGAGAAGCGTTACTGTTAACTTTTCTTAATCTGCACTGGTCTTCCAGTGTTCTTGTGATAGACGACACCGTAAAGGTTTTGCCTTTCGTTTCTTTGCTGAAGCGTGCACCTATTCTTTCCAGCATGAACTTGCCTTTGGAAACCATCCAGGCCCTGCTGTAGTCGAGTTTCTGCACCCGATATCCTTTCCCGGATTTATTGACTTTATGAAATTTTCCGTTGTTGATATATTTCAGAACCGTTTTAGAATCTTTCAGAAGTTTAACCCCAAAACTTTTGGAAGCATCCAGATGAGGCTTGTACAACAGCGTCGGCTCTACTCTCAATACTTCGGTAAGATCGTAACATGGTAAAGTTTTTTTGGCTACCTGAGCAGAATATGTCCCCTGAATAACGGAAACAAACGCCACGCATAAAAACTTTTTCATTAAAGATGTTTTAATTATTCAACTAAAAATAATGAAAATATTTTACACGAATGAACTGCAAGAACAATTTATCTTAGATTTTTAAATAAAAATATGGTTCAAAACCATCAGATTAATTAACAGAATATCATTTCTGTTTTTTAATTTCGAAAGGATTCTTAAAGATGAGCTCTTCATGTTTTCCTTTGATTTCCATTTTACGCTGCAATAAACTGAGCGCCATTTTCCGGATAAAAAGATCTTTGTCGTTCAGTTTCCAGTAAGGATCTTCATGAACTTTCCGGGGTTTTCTGATCACATAAAATTCGGTATCCCAGGAATCAACATTATGGTAAAACTCAATGATCCCGCAATGTTCGGGAATGAGGTCGTGATCGACCATTCCCATCGGAAGCAGAAAACTGAACGCGTTGCACATATAGTCGCCACAGGATATTTTGTCGTGCTTCAGGAATTTTTCGCCGGTACTGGCATTGGTATAGGATTTTTTAAAATCATTTTTAAAGTCACTTTTGGAAAGCTTTATTTCAATCTCGTGGCTGAAGCCTTCAGAGTCCACAACCAGTATATCCGCTTCCCAATCTGCCTGAAAATGGTTGGTGAGTACAATTTCCTTCTCAAAATCACATTGAGAATATATGAAGGCATGCACCAATTCTTCTATTTTTAAAACGTTTTTCATTTCACAGGACTGCGCCTATTCTTATTTAAGTACTCCCTTCGGGATTTCGATTTTTTTTGTTTTAAATTCACTTCCAGACTTTCCCATCCTTAGACACGATCAACTCACCAGAAGACTACATCCGCGAATATCTGAATGATCAATCCTTCCCAATACCTGAAATTTACGGTCCAGAGTTTTCCCCAAATCCTGGGTCGCGATGAATGAGCAGGAATGGATGTTTGCCAGATCGATAATGTTGATCGCCCCTGTTCTGCCTTCTTTCTCATAATTAAAAGGATCTTCCGCATTTCTGATCATGATCTTCATCCAGTTGGGGCATTTATATTCATTGTTTCCAAGGGAATACGCCTGGGAAAGAAGCTCGGTCATGGAATATTCTGAGTAGATCTTTTCTGTTTTAAAGCCATTCTGCAGGAGCTGCAGGAGTTCATCTTTGGTCATTTCTTCCTTTCGTCCTTTCATGCCACCGGTTTCAATCACCGTTAAAGAGTCGGAGAATGTGAGCGTTCTGGAATTCGAGCTGCAATAATCCAGGAAATCGAGTAAGGCGAATGAAACTCCGAAAAGAATGACTTTCTTATGTTCCAATTGGTTTAAAAGGGTAAACAGATCTTCATGATTGTAAAGAAAATACCCGTTTTCGGGCTTTGCCGATTTCTTCATTAAAAAATCAACCATATAGATCAGGGAAGAATGCTGCCGCTCAAGATAACTTGGCAGTAAGCCGAGGAAAATAAAATCTTCCGGTTTCCCGATAAACTGTTCAAAGCTTTTATAAATACTTTCTTTGTAGATTTCTTCATCTGCAATATAATGTTTAGACAAATTCATCTGCGTGGTGCCTGAGCTTTGAAAAAAAAGACCGGCTGAGACATTTTTATCGAGAATCTCATGATTTTTAAACATTTCGATGGGAAGAAAAGGAATTTTATCCAGACTATCCACATCATTCGGATCAATAGTAAGATAATCCACGAAACGCCGGTATACGTCAACATGATCGTATTGATAACGGAAAGTTTTCAGCGCTGCATCCAGGAAATCCCGGTCGGTTTGTATGTCGAATATTGTTTTCACTTGTAAAAAATGATTTTCTTACTGCCTCATTATAAATCTATTAACAAAACAAATAAGGTTTTTAATATTTTTTTAATTAAAAAATTAAATTTTGGTCAGGTTATTGCAACTACAAAACCGGAATATGGATTAAAAACAAGAGTGAACTTCGGTTCATTCGGAGAATTACCTCTTATGGGGTAATTTTTTTTGTGCTGTCGCCGAACGTTTTCAGTTGAAATTCATGTTCAAAAACCCCGTAGGTAAAATAAGAAATCCAGTCTCCGAGATTGATGTATTTTGCTTTTCCCTCCAGTTCCATGACCATGGGAAGATGCCGGTGGCCATAGATAAAATAATCGATTTTCTGTGTTTTAAGCTTTTCTTTGGAATAGATGATCAGAAATTCTTTATCCTCACCGAGGAACTCTTTGTCCTCATCACCGGAAATCATTTTATTCTTCTGGGACATATACAACGCGATCTTCATGGCGATATCCGGGTGCAGCCATTTAAAAAACCACTGTGCGACAGGATTGGTAAAAACTTTCTTCATTCTTTTATATCCTTTGTCACCTGGCCCCAGGCCATCTCCATGAGCCAGCAGAAACTGTTTTCCGCCCATTTCAAAATACTGCTTAGTGTAGAAAACCGTACATCCGATCTCTTCTTCCAGGTAATCTTTCATCCAGAGATCATGGTTTCCCACGAAAAAATAGATGTGAATCCCGCGGTCTTTCAACTCAGCAATTTTCCCTAAAACACGAACATATCCTTTTGGGATCACATGCTTCCATTCGTGCCAGAAGTCAAACAGGTCACCCATTAAAAACAGAACCTGTGCATCATGCTTGATCTCATCCATCCAGCGGATAAACCGCTCTTCGCGTACCTTACTTTCTCTTGGATTCGGCGCGCCAAAATGCTGATCGGAAGCAAAATATACTTTTTTCCCCGGCTCTAAATTGATGGTTGTTTTTAACACTTCTGAAATGTTTATTGAAATAAATTACTGATTATCTTCTGCAAACCATTCTCCGTAAGAGTTTTCCGTCTCATGAAGCTTAAGATAAGCTAAAGAAATCCCGTCGGGAAGTTTAGACTTTATTTTGGCAGCAATCGCATAGAGCATATTTTCGCAGGTCGGCTGGAAGGTACAGTAAATCACCTTATGCCCTTTCTCTTCCAGATCTTCTCCCAGCTCTTTATGAGGAGACAACCCGTTGATCAGCACTGCGTGATCCCAGACGTCTACAATCTCTGACTTTACGATACTTTTTATATCTCCAAAATCAACCACCATCCCGTTTTTAGGGTGCTCCAGATCATTTACAGGTTTCCCTTTTACCGTTACAAACAGCTTGTAGGAATGCCCGTGCATATTTTTACATTTCCCATCATAATTATACAGAACATGCGCCGTCTCGAATGTAAAAATTTTTGTAATACGTATCATAGGACAAAGATAAGGAATTTGATTTGAGTTTTGGTTTGGCCATATTATAAATGCCCGTTGACTAACTTCCAATTCCATCACATACGAAACAAGCCCCGGATCACGTTGGTAAAAGAAATCAATAATCAAATGTTCGGAGTCCCGAAATTCTTCTTATCGATCCTGCTGTTTTTAAGTTTATCGCTAAATGCCCAGAGGTATTTCCAGGCCCACCCGCTTTTGGAAAAGAAGATCGGGCAACATTTTCCGATTGAAAACTATAAAAACGATCAAGGGGAAAACTTCAGTGCTGACGAGCTTGAGGGCAAAGTCTCGCTGATTAACTTTTGGTCGGTCACCTGCGCGCCCTGCATCGAAGAGCTTCCTTATCTGAACAAGCTGAGGAAAACCCTGGGTACGAAAGCAAATTTCATTGCCATCACCCACGACCCGAAAGAGAAAGTCGACCGTTTCTTAACGGCTCATGAATTCAATTTTATCCATATCACAGATTCTCTGAAAGAACTGCAGTCTTATTTTTCGACAATCAGAAATCCCACTACTTTTATTGTTGATAAAAAAGGAAATGTGCAGGAAATTACCGGGATTATCGACGAATCGAAAATGGACCTGCTTGCCACTCTCCTTGAGCAATAATTACAAAACATCCAGCCAGTTGCTTTCCAGCCTGATGATTCTTTCCGTTTCTTTATGGATGAAAACCCAGAGTGTCAACGAATCGACTACCAGCCGGTCATTGCAGTAAAATTCCACTTTCCTGGGCTGCCGGATTCCTTCGGGTGCTTTAGGATATGTTTTTACCGTAAGAATATCGCCAAGATAGACCTGTTTTTTGTATTGAATATGATGATCGAGAAGCATCCATATATCTTCAGGATGGTCTGTTTCATGTTTCACAAAATCCCAGTGCTCTGCGGCAATTTCCTCTACCCATTTCACATACTGCACATTATTGACGTGATTATTCCTGTCGATATGTTCTTCCGTGACCTGTATTTGTTTTTCATAAATCAAACTCATCTTCTTCAATATTTAATCAAAAATAAGGCTTAAAAATTAAATTTAAACCCTCTGTAAACCATTCCGGTCTGCAATATTAACATCAAATAACGGATCGGATTCAACATTTGCTTGCCGGAACTTAGTATATTAGCAAAAAAATTCCGCACAAATGATTTTAGATATTTTATTTCCGAACCGCTGCCTGGGCTGCAATCGTATTATTGACGACGATCTTCTGGTCTGTGAGCTTTGTTTCGAGCAGATCGATTTTACACACTTCACCTTTTTTGACGATCATTTTATTACCGAAAAGTGCAAACTGCTTTTTCCGGTCGAGCACACTTTTGCTCTGATGCAGTTCAAAAAAGAAAACCTAAGCAGGAAAATCATCCACCAACTGAAATACAGAAACAGGGAACGGGTGGGAAAAACCTTAGCCGAATGGACAAATGAACGCCTGGATTTTAAGGATAAGACCCCTGATTTACTGGTGTCGGTACCTCTTCACCCGAAAAAACAAAGGGAAAGAGGCTACAACCAGCTGCACGCCTTCACAGAGAAACTTTCCGAATTCTATGGAATTCCGTTTGATCACGATCTCATTAAAAGAAATCATTATTCGAAAGCCCAGGCCCTGAAAAGCAAACAACACCGCCTTGAAACGGAACATATATTTTCAATCACCAGGAAAGTCTCCGGAAAACATATTTTGATCATTGACGATGTTTTTACAACGGGAAATACTTTAGCCGCCATGGCCTGGGAAATCCTGGGCGCCGGCGACAATAAAGTAAGTATTCTCGTCATGGCGATTGATATTTAGCATCAAAACCAATCGCTACGAAAGATTATGGTTAAATTAATTCAGATTTAAAATTACCGCTGAAGTTTTTCGCCATAGCTTAAATCTCCGGCATCGCCTAATCCCGGAGTGATGTAACCTTTTGAGGTAAGCTGCTCGTCGATGGCTCCCACCCAGATCTTCGCCTCCGGATACTCTTTTTCAATGGTTTCCACGCCCTGCTTTGAGGCAATGGCGGCAACAATATGCAGCTGGCTTGGTTTGCCGTTGGTCAACAGGTCTTTAATCGCTTCAATCAGAGAGGCTCCGGTGGCCAGCATCGGGTCTCCGACGATCAGAGGCCTTCCTTCAATGTCCGGGCATGTAAGATAGTCTTGTTTGATAGAGAAATAATCGTTGGCATCATGCTTTCTGTACGCTGCCACAAAACCGCAGTCTGCTTTGTCGAAGTAATTTAAAATACCCTGAAAAAGAGGAACTCCAGCTCTCAGGATGGTTGTAATGACAGGCTGAACAGCAATTTCCTTTACTTTAATCTTATCGAGAGGGGTCTGAATTTCGATTTCTTTCTGCTCTAAACTTTTACTGATCTCAAAGGCTGCAATTTCACCGATCCTTTCCATATTCCTGCGGAACCTCAACCTGTCATGCTGAATGTCGACATTTCTGAGTTCATTGATCCATGAATTCACCAGAGAAAACTGTTCTGATAATACAACTGTATTCATTGTTGTGAAACTTTTATCTAAAATATAAAATTAATCTAAGAATAAAATCCCTTTTAGAAAGATCTAAAAGGGACTGTATATTATTTTTGTCTGAAATAAACTTCGATAGGAACTCCGGTAAACCCGAATTCTTTTCTCAGCTGGTTTTCAGTAAATCTTTTGTATGGCTCTTTTACATACTGTGGCAGGTTGCAGAAGAACACAAACTGTGGCGATGGCGTCGGAAGCTGTACACAGTATTTGATTTTGATGTATTTTCCTTTGTTGGCCGGCGGCGGCGTACCTTCGAAAATCGGAAGCATTACCTCGTTCAGTTTTGAAGTCTTGATTTTCTTCTTACGGTCTTCGTACACTATCATGGCGGTTTCCACCACTTTTAAGATTCTCTGCTTCGTGAGTGCAGACACAAAAAGGATTGGAATATCGCTGAACTGTCCGATTTTATCCCTGATGGATTTTTCAAAATCACGGGTAGTATTGGTCTGCTTGTTTTCGACCAGGTCCCATTTGTTTACCACGATAACGATTCCTTTTCTGTTTTTCTGTGCCAGTCCGAAAATATTCATGTCCTGGGATTCCCAGCCTAAGGTCGCATCCACCATGATGATTACCACATCAGAATATTCGATGGAACGGATAGAACGCATTACCGAATAGAATTCAAGGTCTTCGGAAACTTTTGATTTCCTTCTCATTCCGGCAGTATCTACCAGTACGAATTCATGTCCGAATTTATTGTACAGGGTCTGAATACTGTCCCGCGTGGTTCCTGCCACATCGGTTACAATATTCCTGTCCGTATCCAGCAAAGCATTGGTCAGCGTAGATTTCCCTACGTTCGGACGGCCGGCGATGGTGATTTTCGGCAATCCTTCAAAAGGGTCTTTGTATTCCGTGGTCGGAAAATCTTTTACGATGTCATCCAGCAGATCACCCGTCCCTGAACCCGTTGCAGACGATAAAGTATAATATTTTTCGATTCCCAACTGGTAAAATTCGGTAGCGGCCAGTTCCTCTTTAGACGAATCTACCTTGTTGATGACAATGTACACTGGCTTATTGGATCTTCTGAGCATTTCATGGATTTCATAATCCGTATCGGTAAGTCCTTCTTCCACATTCATCATGAAAATGATCGACGTGGCTTCATCTACGGCCAGCTGAACCTGCTTGGAAATTTCTCCCTGAAACACATCATCATTATTCACATCATACCCTCCGGTATCGATAACGGTGAAGTCTACTCCATTCCAGTCGGATTTCCCGTAGTGACGGTCACGGGTTACCCCAGCCGTAGAGTCTACGATGGCTTCTCTCCTTTCCAATAAACGATTAAATAACGTGGATTTTCCTACGTTGGGGCGCCCAACGATTGCGACAATATTCGACATAAAAAATGTTTAATAATCCTTTGCCGAAGCTCGGGACAAGTTATTAATGGGTTTCTCCAACTTTTGGAGCCCAATTTTTTTGCAAAGATACTGTTTTTATTTAATTGTAGTTTACGACAGGCCAATATCAAGGTGAATCCCAGCGCCGGAATCCCGGGAATAAGCCTTTTACCTACTCTCATTTCAGGAAAAAATAATTCTTTGACTATCAGTAAATAAAGGCTCATATTGTTTCGGGGATGTATAAATCTTAATATTTCATTTTTATTTTTAAAATAATTTATATAATTTCGCGACATAGAAATACAGACCCATGGTGTAGCGGTAACACTACTGATTTTGGTTCAGTCATCTGGGGTTCGAATCCCTGTGGGTCTACATTTGAGGAGAAATGATCATTTTGATTGTTTCTCTTTTTTTTTAACCTTACTAAATCTTGTCGCCAAAAAGGCGTTATTTTATCTATTCAAAATCATCTCTTTAATTCTGCTTTTACTTTCTCTAACTTATTTTTAACATCTTCAGGAAACCAATCTAAAACAGGATCTTGTTTAAATTGTTCATACGCTTCATCCGGATTTAAAAGCTTTTCCGGAAGGTTGAGTCTTTTTAATTCTGCTGTAAATTCAGATTCTTTTTCAAAGAATATTATTTTTTTTGATTGAATTATCATAATAAACCACCTTGCAGGAATTCTTACTTCATGAGAATTTAATTGGTATTGATTATCTTGAAATCCATATATTGTATTATTGTATAGATTGATGAATGTAATAGGGCTTATATCTTCAGAACATTTTTTCTAAGTAGTCTCATTAGTCTAACAAATTCCTAAATTATAATTACTTGTAAGAATCATTGAACTTGTCATTGGTTTTAAAAACCCTTATACTATCCGTTGGTACAGGATGATTATCTAATAACACCTCAAAAGAACCGTTGTCAGAAGCTATTTTAAATTCCAGCCTGACTTGGTTACCTGTTTTTTTAAAAACGTCATTGACCTTTTCCCAATTAAAGTATGCATATCCCGTATACTGTTGATCTTTGCCTGTTTCCCAAGTAAAATTCAGTTCTTTGGGGATGGCTCTTTTTTCATAAGAGACTTCACCAATCCATGGGCGATAAAATAATTCTTCCTCTCCGTTGAAGTAATCTATCCACATTCTAAATAACCTCAACCCTCTGTTTTCCGATGTAAAAACAGCAGCGTAATTATACCTTTCCCTGTAATTGTCCCATTCTTTTGGAGAAGCATCGGGGATAGCCAATTCTTTTTTGGCTTCTTCAAATCTCTCTTGGCTAATGCGATAGGTTTTAAGATATTTTTCTTTTATTCCTGTAATTTCTTGCTTATTAGTTATTACTTCTGCTTGATAACGCCCTAATTCGATCTGCACTCCTGCTCCGAAACGCAGCCACACCACCACCATACCTTTGGGGGCGAAGCCAAACACCAAGTCGCTAAAGCTATTGTAAGGACGTATGGGATATGCAAAATTTTTAAAAATTTCATTTCGCTGGTATGTCAGTCTCTATATCAAAACATCTGGTCTCATTCATGTACTTTGTTCTACTTATCATACTCTTTGGTGCAAAAATTATTTATTTTTAAGACTGGACTTTACTTCGTTCAATTGTTTTTTAATATTTCGCGGGAACCACTCTAAAACAGGGTCTTGCTTGAATTCTTCATACACTTCGTCGGGATTTAAAAACTTTTCTGGAAGGTTGTGTCTTTTTAATGCTGCCTTAAATTCAGTTTCTTTTTCGAAATATGATATTTTTTTTGCTTGGGTATCTATGATAAACCACCTTGCTGGAATTCTTACTTCATTAGAATTTAATTGATATTGATTATCTTGAAATCCATATATTTTATTATTGTAGAGATTGATGGACGCAACAGGGCTTATATCATTTATTTCATCTGGCATTTCAGATGAATTTAGAATCCACTCACTATTTCCCTGGAGATTTATAAGCTTAAAAGGTTTAAGCACAGGTAACACCTCATAATCATATCCGCTATCTTCCCAGTAAAACCTATCAATATTTGATTTTTTATATAAATCTACCGTATCCAAATTATTTTTAATTTTTTTAATTTTATTACAGCTAAATAAGGTAGTTAATAACCCTATAAT
The DNA here is from genome assembly GCF_056333165.1 of Chryseobacterium endophyticum. Taxonomy (NCBI): domain Bacteria; kingdom Pseudomonadati; phylum Bacteroidota; class Flavobacteriia; order Flavobacteriales; family Weeksellaceae; genus Chryseobacterium; species Chryseobacterium endophyticum. The sequence goes on along the minus strand of NZ_JBWGXE010000003.1, from coordinate 2,935 downwards.
TATTACTTTAAAATATTTCATATATTCCTATTCTAAATTTTCGAAAAAGGACGTATTTCTATTCCACTGATCAGCTTTTTCCAACTCATTATTTAATGAGTTTTGCTGCTGCTTTATATTATCCATTGTACTTCTGAAGTATTTATCTCCGTTTGCCATCCAATCAACTTTTTCTTTGGTATATTCATTATGCCAGTCCGCTTTTATCCGCATCAAATCATTTCCTCCTGCCGCATCATGATATAGAAATCCTAAAATAATGTTGACTACATTATATTCCCAGTCTCTTCCAACGGAAGGACGCAAATCAAACTTATCGTTAAATGTATGCTCAAACTTTACATTTCCATCTTTTTTTATATTAGCCGTAGTATATAAGCCTACACTGCGAACTAGCCAAGACAAATCATTGGCTGCAACTTTCCATGTATCTCTATATTTTGAATTCAAAGGATTTACAAATTGTTTCCACATAGCTCCCTTTGCTCTTTTGCCACCAAATTGAATAGATTTCACTGGTAACTCAATTTTAAAACTTTCTTTCAAATATCTAGAATCATTAAAAATAGTTTTAGAAACTATTTTTTCCCTATCCTTCAGTGCGGGATCTTCATTCAAACTTTTCTTCAGTTTACTTTTATCATCAATAATTACTTCTCCTCTTTGTAACATAGAGTAAACACCCGCCTCGAAAATATTGTCTATTTTACCATCTTCAAATCCTATAACTTTTGCCAGTTCAGTACGAGCGCCATGTCCCCAGCCTGAGCCGTCATATTCTTTATCTCCTTACCACCACGCCTTTATATCAGCCAGCCAACCACTTTCTTCTGCCATCTCGCCTTTGGCTTTATCAATCCATTCCTTGACTTTAGCATTATTGGCAATAGACGTACTTACCATAAGCTCTTTTCCTTTACTTTCCGTATATGCTTTATCTTGCTTCATCCTTTCAGGAATTCCAATATTCTGTGAAGAATATTCTACTCTGTAAAAAATATCATGGCCTGCTTCTCTTATCCTATCCCAAATAGTCTGATCCTGATATTTGTCCCAGTCAGAAAGGGTTCCTTGGTTGAACATTAATCCAACCGGAGCGAAATGTGCCTGCAATTCCAATTCGTGCACAGCAGCAAAAGCCATTAAAGCATCAAGCTTTTTTCTATATAATTCACTTTGCAAATACAGGTTTGCTTTTTCTCCTTCCGCTTTCTTTATGGACTTATTAATCATGATCTCAAACCAATACGGCAGAAACTTAATATCCGGAATCTGATATTTTGCTTTTTCATATTTTAGTTGTGGATTATTTTTCACCAAATCCCTGTAATTTTTATAACTATGATAGGTTTGCCAATATTTTTTAATGGTATTTTTAAAGGTTAATGCTTTAGGATTAATACTTCCATCTTCATTAAAATGTTTATCTAAAAGCCTCCTAGGAAAGATATAGCCATCTTTTTCTCTAACGAAATTTGGAATATTGTTTTCAGCGGCAAAATACCAGCTTGCAATTTGCAAAGCATCAGTTTCACTACAGGCATTTTTTACATAGGGAATATCCCCCATCCTGGTCACAAAAAGAGCTCTGTCATTTGGGAAAGTAAATTGTACAGCTCTTTTAATGAGTCCTCCCCAGCCTGAACCCAAAAAGTCATTCATCCTTTCGTATATGCCCTCTTTTTGTTTTAGCTTTTCTTTACTAAAGATATCCGAAACCCACTCCAACAGCCATTCATTGATAAAATCTTCAAAATAATATTTTTCAAAAACTTCGTAATCATTTTCATATAGCCCCTGTGGTTGATGTGTTCCCAAAAACAAGAGGTTCATCAGAATTTCCTGCCAACCCATTTCATATAATATATAACACCTATCGCAACGCCTGCTGCTACAGCTGCCCCTTGGCTATGTCCAACCACCGTTATTGGCTGATAGGAAGGAGAATAGGCTAAAATGCTTGCATCTTCTTCTTTTTTTTGTTCTACTTCAGAATATTTCTTTATTTTCCAATTACTTTTAGCCCAAGCATAACCTTGTGCAATACCATGATCAACCCTATGGGCACCAGAAGATTGTAATCCATGCGAACCATTTATAAAGTGGGAGTTATTCTTTGCATGAAAATATTCTTCAAAAACTTTTGATAATCTTTTTCTAGAAACATTATCATATCCATTCCAGTATCCTTCAAACTGCTCTTTGGTTGCAAAAAACCAGCGTCCATATTCTGATTTAGCATACATTTCGTCACTAAACAACCATTCTCCTCCCTTCCTGTCGATTAAGTTCAACTCTTTATTGCTGACAATATCATCTCCTTTCGTCAACATTTTTTCACTCATATCTGCTCCTCTGAATGGATTTTGAGATAAATCATCAGGAACTTTATCCATAATAACATTTAGATAGGACTGAGGATTTTTTGTAGGACTGCTTAAATATCCATTACAAAAAATAATGTGCCCATTAATACCTACATCCAATGGCAGGAAGTCTAATTTTCTTTCTCTGACCTCTCCGAAATTAATGCTTGTTCCCATCTGATACAATTTTCTTGTTACTGCCGAGCGTTAGATTTTTCTTAGTAGCATGAATAAATATCTCATCCGCAATCTTCTCCAATTTCCCTCCAACAATAAGATGATATTCGTTTTGCACTCTTATCGAAATATTCTTAGCATTCTTTTTTATCGCTATATCGTTTAAGTTTAAAAAAGTTTAGATTTTTCTGCGCTGTTGAACTCTACCATTTTACCACTCTGAATCGTCATATTCTCTTTTTCGCTAAACATGGAAACTTCTCCCGCCACTTCATTCGAGATCAGGGATTGCCGTTTAAAAGCAGAAAGATTTATTTTATTACTTATAGCTCTCTTTGTAACCCCCAGACCATTGATAAATACGGATACTATCCGTTTTCAAAGCCTTTCCG
>NZ_JBWGXE010000002.1:387457-795214 GCF_056333165.1 Chryseobacterium endophyticum | reverse complement strand
CACTGGCAGGACTGGTGGCTTCGAGTTACCTCAGCCACCACTCAACAGAGACCACCATTTCCCTGTAACAGTAACCCAAAATTCCACCGTAAGAAGACCGTCGAAAAAATTCCCCTCCTCTGGAGGGGCGACAAAAATTCAAAGAATTTTTGGTGGGGTGGTTTAAAGATTTCGTATTGGTAGCTTCGAGTGTGGCGATGTAATAAACCACCCCGTCGTAAATTCCGCCACCCCTCCAATGGAGTGGAATTGGAAGCAGTCGGTATGAGATGATGAAGGGGTACATACCCTTGCAGGACTGGTGGCTTCGAGTCACCTCAGCCACCACTCAACAGAGACCACCATTTCCCTCGTAAAAGTAACCCCAAAGTCCACCGTAAGAAGACCGTCGAAAAAATTCCCATCCTCCGAAGGGGCGACAAAAATTCAGAGAATTTTTGGTGGGGTGGTTTAAAGATTTCGGATTGGTGGCTGAGCGGAGCCGAAGCCACCATTGCGGCTGAAGACTTTAAGTATCCTCTGAGGGCTTTTATAAGTGGAACGGCTTTGTGAAACTTGTATGCATCCCACCAAAAAGGATCTTCTGTTTACTTTGTGTTCACAGAAGGGTACGAATCACTTCAATGTTGCTGTCACTTGCTGAGTGAAGGCTATAAAAAGTGGTCTTATTACATTATTCCTTCACAGCGGGTAAATTGCCTGCCGCTTTCTGTACCTTTTTATAGGTATAAGAACACATGACAATACTGAACTCATACAGCAGAAGCAATGGAAATGCAGCCATCATCATGCTCAGAACGTCTGCCGGGGTGATGATCGCAGCCACCACCATAATAAGAACGATCGCATGGCGACGGTAGGTCTTCATGAATTTTGGAGTGAGGATTCCGATGGTAGTCAGGAAATAAATAAGAATAGGAAAAAGGAAAATAATTCCCATCCCGAGAACGACCTGTAAAAACAGGGTGGTATAATCACTCAGGTCATACAGCGGAATGATAATGTCTGAAATCTTAAAAATAACACCGAAATTAACGGCAAAAGGAAGAATAAGGAAATATCCGCATAAGACTCCCGTCATAAAAAGCATCCAGACCGAGTTGATGATAAATATGGAGTTTTTTCTTTCTTTAGGATGCAGGGCAGGGCTTATGAAACGCCAAAGTTCCCAGACGATGTAAGGAAATGCCAGGACGATACCGCCGAAAAGGGAAACCGCCATCATCACATTAAACTGCTGGTACAGCTTGCTGGCACGCACCGGAAAATCTTTCGGCAGGTGGATGCTGTCTTCACCCAGAATCATTTTTGAAAAGTGATTAACGATTTCAAAGGTGGCAAAATCATTTCTGGTAGGACCGAAAAAGATATGATCCATAATCCAGTTGATATTGAAGCCAATGACCACCGCTGCAATGATGATTGCCAGGATACAACGGATGAGATGACCTCTTAATTCCCCAATATGTCCAAGGAAAGACATGTCTTTAACATCACTCACAGGATAATTTTTTTAAGGTTCCAAATTTATGAAAAAAGTTTCACTAAAGCAGAAGATTAGTTGAGAGGCAGCGTAGGGGATAAAACAATATGATTATTTTGTTTCTGTTTATTAAAACATTCTTTCTTTAAAAATAACCTTCCGGGCTTATGCCTGTCAGCTTCCAAACTAAACAATGCCCTCGTCCAGCAGCTTGTGAAGGTCGATGATCCCGAAGTATTTTCCGTTTTCGGTGACCACAAGCTGCCCGATATTATTGTCTTTTAAAATTTTCATGGCCTCTTTTGCCAAAGCTGTTCTTTCGATGGTTTTGGGATGGGCAGACATGATATCTTTAGCCAGGACTTTTGAGATATCATCGCCTTTCAGCAACATTCTACGCAGGTCTCCATCGGTGATGACGCCGATAATTTCATTGTCATTCGTAACCACCGTAATGCCGTGTCTCGAACCGCTGATCGAAATAATGACATCTTTTACGGTGTCATTTTCGGTAACCTGAGGTTTCTGTGAAGAAAGGAAATCATCCACCTTTGAAATTAAATTTTTCCCGAGGCTTCCACCCGGATGAAACTTGGCAAAATCATTCGCTTTAAAATCATTCATTTCCATTAAAGCAATTGCCAGCGCATCTCCCAGGGCCATCTGCAAAGTTGTGGAGCTTGTCGGCGCAAGCTTATTCGGGCAGGCTTCCATATCTACATGAGTATCGAGAATGATCTCTGAAAACTCTGCAAGTCTGCTGTTTTTGTTGCCGGTCATCCCGATGAGTGCAGCAGAGTAGTCCTTCAGGTACGGGACCAGGTTTACGATTTCCGGCGAGTTCCCCGAATTGGAAATACACAGGACGACATCCTGTTTCTGAATAACACCCAGATCTCCGTGTATAGCCTCGGAGGCATGCAGAAACTGTGAAGGAGTACCCGTAGAATTTAATGTGGCCACGATTTTATTGCCGACATGGGCCGATTTTCCGATGCCCACCACGATGAGCTTTCCTTGGGCAGAATGGATGATTTCTGCTGCTTTGGCAAAGTCGTCACTGAGTCTGTCGTGGAGTTTTTCCAGCTCGGAAATTTCTATTTCTAATGTACTTTTAGCTATTGAAATGATATCGGATTTATTCATTTTTACAGGTATGAGGCATATAAAATCTCTAAAAAAAACGTTATATTTTTGAAAGAACTTTTAATATAAATTTTATTTTTTATAAATTCGTTCGCTTTTATTTTAAGTGAAAAATTCATAACTTTGAATGAGATGCAAATTTAGCAATAAAATTAGATGAGCGCAAAAAAAGCCAATTTATCAGGCGAATTGAAAAGATATTTCGGATTTTCTACTTTTAAAGGGCAGCAGGAACAAATTATAGACAATCTTCTGAACGGAAAGGATATATTTGTTTTAATGCCGACAGGAGGTGGTAAATCCTTATGCTACCAGCTTCCGGCACTTATTTCCGAGGGTACGGCCATTGTGGTTTCCCCTCTGATAGCATTAATGAAAAACCAGGTGGATGCGGTGAACGGACTTTCATCTGATAACGGGGTAGCCCATGTTTTAAATTCATCATTAAATAAAACTCAGACCAAGCAGGTTTTCGACGATATAAAAAGCGGAAAAACAAAACTTTTGTATGTCGCACCGGAATCGCTGATCAAAGAAGATTATCTTGATTTTCTGAAGGACGTAAAAATATCTTTTTTCGCTATAGACGAAGCCCACTGTATTTCAGAATGGGGACATGATTTCAGACCCGAATACAGGAACCTGAAATCCATTATCGATAAAATTGCCGATGTTCCGGTGATTGCTCTTACGGCAACGGCAACACCCAAGGTGCAGGATGATATCCAGAAAACTCTGGGAATGACAAATGCCCTGGTTTTTAAAGAGAGCTTCAACAGGCCGAATCTTTATTATGAAGTGCGGCCGAAAGTAAATGTAGACAAGGAAATTGTAAAATTTATCAATCAGCATAAAGGCAAATCGGGGATCGTATATTGCCTCAGCCGGCGTAAAGTGGAAGAGTTTGCGCAGCTTCTTCAGGTAAACGGAATTAATGCGCTGCCTTATCATGCCGGACTTGATCAGAAGGTAAGGGTTGCCAACCAGGATAAATTCCTTATGGAAGAAGTGGACGTTATTGTTGCCACGATTGCCTTCGGAATGGGAATCGACAAGCCGGATGTTCGTTTTGTGATCCATTATGATTTTCCAAAATCGCTCGAAAGCTACTATCAGGAAACCGGAAGGGCAGGCCGTGACGGAGGCGAAGGGTATTGCCTGGCTTTCTACGATCCTAAGGATATTGAAAAGCTTGAGAAATTCCTTGCTCAAAAGCCGGTGTCCGAGAGAGAAATCGGTTTGCAGCTCCTGAACGAAGTGGTCGGTTATGCCGAGACTTCCATGAGCAGGAGACAATATATCCTGTATTATTTCGGGGAAAATTTTGATCCGGTAAACGGAGACGGTGCCAGTATGTGCGACAATTCTTCAAATCCTCCCAAATTAAAGGATGCCACGGATGATCTCAAAAAAGTTCTTGAACTGATAAGGGATACAGGAGAAAAGTTCAAGGCAAAAGATCTGATTTCAATCATTGCCGGTAAAGAAACGGCCGTTACAAAATCTTACAAGCTCGAGCAGGCTTCTTATTTCGGATTCGGAAAAGAGGAAAAGGATAATCACTGGAAAACCATTTTGAGACAGGCAACGGTTCAGAACTTTTTACAGAAAGATATTGAAACCTATGGCGTTTTAAAAATAGCTGAAAAGGGCAGATTTGTATTAGAAGGAAAACTGGAACACTCATTCGTCATCGCCGAAGACAGGGAATTTGACCTTACCCAGACGAAGGCAGAGAGCGACCAGATTCAAATGCAGTCTGCGGGAGGTTTAGATCAGAACCTCTTTAGCCAGCTGAAGGAATTACGTAAAAAAGTAGCCAAAAAACATGGCATTCCGCCTTACACGGTTTTCATGGACCCGAGTCTTGAGGATATGACGGTTCAATATCCGGTGACGGTTGAGGAAATTAACAAAATTTACGGTGTCGGGGAAGGAAAAGCCAAGAAATATGGTAAAGAGTTTGCCGATTTCATCCATAAATATGTAGAAGAAAACAATATCGAGCGTACCCAGGATATGGTGCTGAAACAGGTGGCCAATAAATCCAGCCATAAAGTGTTCATCATCCAGAGTACGGACAAAAAAATCGATCTTGAAGATATTGCGAGAGCCAAAAACCTCTCTATGGATGAACTGCTGAAAGAAATGGAACGCATCGTTTACCAGGGAACCAAACTCAATATTGACTACTATATTGAAGATAACTTTGATGAAGACATCGTCGACGGCTTTATGGAATTCATGAACGAATCGGAAAGCGACAGTATGAAAGTACTCCTGGATGAATTCGGGGATGAGCTTTCTGATGAGGAAGTAAGGATGCTGAGGATAAAGTTCATCAGTGATGTGGCCAACTAAAGATTTTTTAAACTAAATATTTAAAAGAAATTCTTCCGCGGAGAGTTTCTTTTTTTATGTAAAGGAGAAAATATTTAAATTTAATCATGCGTTAAAAATCATTAATTGTCAGTTTAAATTTAAGGGTAAAAAAACTTTTTACTAAATTTACATAGATGAAAAAGATTTCTATCATATTTATCCTGCCGGACCTGGAAACGGGTGGTGCTGAAAGGATTGTTACTACCATTGCAAACCATCTTTCCCGGAATCGGTTTGAACCTAAGATTTTGCTTTTACGTAAACAGGGCGGCTACCTGAATTTCCTCAATCAGGATGTTGAGATCATTGACATCAATACCGAGAGAATCAGGCATTCATTAAAGCCCATTTTAGCAGAAATTTATCGCAGAAAACCGGATATCGTGTTTTCGGGATATGGTGAAGTAAATGCGTATTTGTCGTTATTTATTAAGCTTTTCCCGAAAACGAAGTTTATTGCCAGGGAAACCAACGTGGTGACTAAGCACGTGACCAGAAAAGAGATCAGATTTTTTTATAATTTTTACAACAATTACCACCGTATCATTGCGCAGAGCGATGATATGATGAAAGACCTTATCAAGAATTTCAGGATAAAATCGGACAAAATTGCCAAGATCAATAATCCTGTTGATTTTGATTTTATTGAAGACAAAATAGCCGCTTCCAACAAGCCGGCTTGCTTTAAATACAATTATAAAAATGTCGTAGCCATTGGGAATTTGTCTCCTAGAAAGGGATTTGATAATCTGCTTATGGTCTTTTCAAGACTTAAAAATGAGAATGTTTTACTGCATATTTTAGGCGATGGAAAAGACCGGGAAATGCTGCACCAGATGAAAGATTTTTTAGATCTTAAAAATGTCATTTTTCACGGCAGACAGGAAAATCCGTACGAATTTCTTGCCCATGCCGACCTGTTTATTCTTTCCTCAAGATATGAAGGATTCCCAAATGTCTTGCTGGAAGCGGGTGCCTGCGGAACTTATTCTCTGGCTAACCACTGTCCCGGCGGAATCAATGAAATTATACAGAACAACATCAACGGTGAAATTTCAAATATAGAAGATCATGAGGATTTTTCTCAACAGATCCTCAGAATTCTTCATGAAGAGCATGACAAAGAAGCGATCAGAAATTCCATCAAATCAAGATTCTCCAAGAACATCATTATGGATAAATATGAGAAAGTGCTGCTGGATCTGGTGAAATAGTTCTCAACCCATCTTATTTCCCTATTTTTGGCGAATTAATCAGAAAAAATCATTTTCATTCATGATAAAGATCCAGAAAATCGGATGCAGCTGTGAAAAACCGACTTCTCATTATACGGAATTCAGAAGTTCCGAATTGGGGATCGATCATACCAACGGAAGATATGCGGAAGTAAGCATACAACAGTGTAAGCTTTGCCAGAGAATCTGGATCCATTACCTGATAGAATATGAGCATTATTCCGAATCGGGAAGATGGTATAAAGGAATTGTTTCGAAAAAAAACCGACCGAATATCACTCCTGAAAATGCCGTAGAATACCTGGAAAACCTGGAGTGGTATGTGTACGGAGGTTCTTTTTTTGACAGCACAGGAACATTCGGGCAGGGAAAACTGATCCTGGACTGACTTATAGAAATTAGCAGGCAATAGGCGGGAAGCTTGAAGCCGGATGCCAGAAGGTAAATGCAGCATCGTGTAAATATCAAGATCATCACAATACATTAAGCTCCGATCACCCCATCTTCCATCCTCCATCCCGAAATTTGACAAATCTCACTTTCCCACTTCGTAATTAATCGTTAAATTTGTAAGAATTAAAGAGATAATTAATAAACAAATTCATAAATAACATGAGTCAATTCGATGTTACCGTAATCGGTTCCGGTCCTGGTGGTTATGTTGCTGCAATCCGTGCCGCGCAATTAGGTTTCACAACAGCAATTATTGAAAAATATCCGACTTTAGGAGGAACTTGTCTTAACGTGGGTTGTATTCCTTCAAAAGCACTTCTGGACAGTTCAGAGCATTTTGAGAACGCCAAGCACAATTTTGCAGGTCACGGAATCATTATTAACGAACCTCAGGCCGATATCGCAAGAATGATCGAGCGTAAGAATGAGGTGGTAAAGCAAAATACAGATGGGATCAATTACCTGATGAACAAAAATAAAATCACTGTTTTTGAAGGTGTCGGCAGCTTCGAATCTGCAACTCAGATTAAAGTAACCAAGAATGACGGTTCTACCGAAACCATCGAATCTAAATATACGATTATTGCTACCGGTTCAAAACCTTCTTCATTGCCTTTTATCAACATTGATAAAGAAAGAGTAATTACTTCTACAGAAGCTTTAAATCTTAAAGAAATCCCTAAACACCTTGTGGTGATCGGTGGTGGCGTTATCGGACTTGAGCTGGGATCAGTATATCTGAGACTGGGCGCGCAGGTGACTGTGGTTGAATTTATGGATAAAATTATCCCGGGAATGGACGGCGCTTTAAGTAAGGAATTAACTAAAGTTCTTAAAAAACAGGGAATGAAATTCATGCTTTCGACGGCAGTTTCAGCGGTTGAAAGAAACGGGGATACTGTAAAAGTTACCGCTAAAGATAAAAAAGGTGAAGAAGTTACCGTTGAAGGAGATTATTGTTTAGTTTCCGTAGGAAGAAGACCTTATACCGACGGTCTCGGACTTGAAAAAGCGGGTGTTGAGCTTGACGAAAGAGGAAGAGTGAAAGTAAACGACCATCTTCAGACCAATATGGCCAACATTTACGCGATCGGAGACGTGATCAAAGGAGCAATGCTTGCACACAAGGCAGAAGAGGAGGGTGTTTTTGTTGCTGAAACTTTAGCCGGTCAAAAACCTCATATCAATTATAATTTAATCCCGGGCGTAGTGTATACATGGCCGGAAGTTGCCGGAGTTGGTAAAACGGAAGAGCAGCTGAAAGAGGAAGGCGTGGCTTATAAAGTAGGATCATTTCCTATGAGAGCTTTAGGAAGAAGCCGTGCAAGTGGTGATGTCGACGGTTTGGTAAAAATCATCGCAGACGAAAAGACCGATGAGGTTTTGGGAATGCACATCGTGGGCGCAAGAGCAGCCGACCTTATCGCAGAAGGCGTCATTGCTATGGAATTCCGTGCCAGTGCAGAAGATATCGCCAGAAGCTCTCACGCACACCCGACGTATGCGGAAGCGATCAAAGAAGCGGCATTAGATGCTACGGCAAAAAGACCGATTCATATGTAATAGATGATTAAATTTTAATCATTTAAATATTGTAAATTAAGGCTGCATCATCATTGAAGGCAGCCTTTTTTGATGTTACCGCCTAAATTCTCAAACCCGTTTACGCTCAAACATTATTTTCCGTACCTTTACCGACTAATTTTATTATCAATGCAACTCGGAAAAACCCAGACTTTAAAAATTTCAGATAAAAATAATTCAGGATGGATCTTAACGGATGAATCGGGTGAAAAAGCTTTTTTACCAAAGATTTTCGTTCAGGAAGACAAAGAAAATGATGATGAAATTGAGGTTTTTGTTTACCAGGATGACAACAAACTGAAAGCGACTACAGAAATTCCTCTGGCTGAAGTCGACGAATTTGCGGTGATGAGCTGTGTGCAAAGTCTTCCGAGCGGTGCCTTTATGGACTGGGGAATTATCAAAGACCTGTTTATTCCTTACAAACAGCAGAAAACGAAAATAGTTGAAGGGAAAAGATATCTCGTTCATATTTATGTGGATGAAGATCTCGGTTTGATCACTGGAACCACAAAATTCAAAAGAAACCCTCAATATCAGGATCTGCCTTTTAAAAAAGGGGATAAAGTTGACCTCATCATGATGAATGAAAGCGAACTGGGCTGGAATGTGGTTATCAACAAAAAATATATCGGGCTGATTTACGGTTCGGATGTTTTTAAAAAGTTGTATCCGCTGTCTGAAGAAACCGGTTTTATCAAAGCCATTCGTGAAGATGGGAAAATTGACGTTTCATTGCAGCCTGAAGGTTTCGAGAATATCGATGAATTCAAGCAGAAAATCCTTGACAAGCTGGAAGAAAATTACGGTTTGCTCCATGTTTCAGATAAATCTACTCCGGAAGAAATCAAAGATGAATTGCAGATGAGTAAGAAGAATTTCAAAAAAGCCATCGGAGGGCTTTATAAGGATAAAATCATTGATATTTTAGACGACAAAATTAAATTATTATAAAACAAAAATGAGCAGAATTTTCTGCTCATTTTTGTTTACTCTCTGTTTTTAACCATTAACCATCCGGTGTATACTCTGCGGTCGGATACTTTAATAGTGTACCAGTAATTTCCTGTAGGAATCGGGCCTCCGTTGAGCTTTCCGTCCCAGTCAAGGGGCTTTTTGGTGATCACCTCTTTAAAGACCGGCAATCCTCTTCTGTCATACACATTTACCTGCGTTCCCGAATAATTTTCCAGACCGGCTATTTTCCAATGGTCATTGTATCCGTCACCATTCGGCGTAAATGCATTAGGAATATTAAAAATGGAAAAAGGCCTCTGACCGATGATGCAGCCTCCTTTTGTTCTTACATAAACAATATATTCACCGATACTTAAATTGGTAAAAACATTAGAATCCTGCCAGGTGAAATTGTCCAGAGAATATTCAAAACTCCCTGTGGATGAAAGGATAATTGTTGCCGAACTGTTTTGTATGTTAATCGCTGTAATTTCAGGCAAGACCATATAGTTTACCAGTGTTTGCGCTGTATTTTGACATCCGAAACTGTTGGTTACTGTTACAGAATAATTTCCTGCTGCCGAAACCGTAATGGCTTGTGAGGTAGCGCCGGTACTCCATAAATACGAAGAATAACCGCTTCCCGCATCAAGGGTCACACTTTTACCTTTACAGAAATCGATTTTTTCAGGAAGATTAACCAGTGGTTTCGGATTTATCATCAGACTTAATCGTACGACGGTAAAACATCCGTCAGCCGTAGCCACCTTTATATGAATAACTGTTGGACCAATATTCACCGTATAGCTGGATGGGTTGCTGATAGGGTTTCCAAGATTATCCGTATAGGTAAAGATATAGTTTCCTGGATTTGTGATGAGATTTGCCTGATAAGACGTAAGATCGATCGTCATTGAATTCCCTGTATTGCTGTTGCATATCGTATCGGAAAAATCATTTGCCGGGACATTATTGGTAGAAAGGGTTACTGAAATCGACAGCTTCTCCGATTCACAATTATTTAAAGTTTGAGTTACAAAATAAGTTACCCCATGAACAAGAGGTGTGGTAGGAGGCAAAACATTTCCCGAGGCATCATAAAACTTTATCGCGGTTCCACTAACAATCAGGTTTGCAAGGGTAGGATTTGATGAGGCACAAAAATCCTGTGCGGGATTGCCTGTTGGCTCAGGGGTTTCATTCACCGTGATCTGAACAGCAATTTTATTACTTTCACAACCGTTGATGGCTTGAGAAGCGTAATACGTTTGTCCGTTCACTAAATTTGTTGTAGAGGGTAAAATATTCCCAGTTGTGTCATACCATTTGATATTCTGCCCTGTAATCTGAAGATTGGCAATCGTAGGATGACTGCTTGCACAGAAAGTTTGTTGGAGGTTGCCAGTGGTCGGAAGAGCAGGAGCTGTTACAGTGATGTTCTGGTTTTGTGTCGAGCTGTTCCCGTTGCCGTCATTATAGGTCCAATGGATCACATACGTTCCAGGTAACGAGTAAGAAAGCGGATCGGTTGTGGTTGCCGTAATGATTCCTGCACAATTATCTGTAGCGGTAGGAATCGTTGTAACGATGGTGTGGCAGTCGCCGGTTATGTCTGGAAGAGTGATGACGTCTGCAACTGGTGCGATCTGGTCTCCTACGATCACGTTTACGGTGAAGATTCCATCGCAGCTTCCGGATCCGGATACCTGGCAGCTGTATACTCCGGAATGGGATGCCGTTGCGTTCGGAATTGTAGGGTTCTGGAGTGTTGATGTAAATCCGTTTGGCCCGGTCCAGTTGTACGAAGTTCCTCCTGAGGCATTTAATTGAAGCGTTGAGTTTATGCAGACCGGGGAGTTGGAAGAAAGGACTGCGGAAGAAGTGCAATCCTGGAATTTGGCAATAAACATATCATTACCTCCGCCGGGAGATTGTTGAAAGGTTCCCGGTGTGGCTATCCCAGAAGTATTTCCACCAGAAAGCCCGGTTAAGTAAATTGCTCCCTCATTATCTTTTATAACCTCTCCCTGTTGGGTTGCTCCGCTTCCTGTATAATAAGTTCCCCATTCTTTAACGTCATTCTGATTGTATTTAATCATGAAGGTAGCGAAAAGTGAGGCTTGAAATCCCATATATGCGCCAGGTGTCGAAATATCAGCTTGTCCACTTGAGTGTAATCCAGTAAAGAAAACATTACCAAAGCTATCAGGATAGGCAAGGAGCTGATAACCACCGTCGAAGTTAAAATAGTTTTTGGAAATTGAATTGTTTGTTAGGTTTATCCTCCATATACCGGGTTGTCCTAAAGGGAAACTAGTGGTAGAATATTTTCCGGGAAGAATCAGAACATTATTTACGATTCTGCCCTTCATAATAAATTCATCTCCGACATTGCCATAGTAACTTGACCTTAAAATTGTGTTACCGGATTTTGAAAGCCTGATATAGATACCATCAGAGCCGCCGGCTTTTACAGGTTGAAAAGCGTTAACCATCGGAATATTTGACGACTGTGTAGCCCCGATTAATTCAAGGTTGTCTACAGAAGACATGATATGAAAAAAAGAAGTTGATCCGTCACTGTTTCCAAAATAAGTAGCCCACTCTGTTGTTGCTGTGGAGGCATTTATAGATGCCAGAATACCATCTGTGTAGCCTGGTGGTGTAGATTTTGTAGGCTGTATAGCATTTACAGTTGGAAAATCTGTGCTAAAGCTATCACCGGCGATATATACGTAATTTTGATTATATGACACAGAGTATAGCTTATCATTACTGCTTGAAGTAAATTCTTTTTGAAAAACAAGATTTCCGTTAGTGTTAAACTTTACCATGACAATATTGTCGTTATATGGTCCTCTCTGGACGATTCCTCCTGCATAAATATTAAAATCCTCGTCAAAATCGGCATCCATAAAATAGTCCGTCATCCCGAAACCATAATATGTACCCCAGAGTTTTTGGCCGTTTTTAGTAATCTTTATGAGGAAAGCATCAATACCGCCTGCAATATTTTGTTGATAGGTCCCTGAGGTCGCAAAATTATTATAACTAGTTGTAGATCCTATCAGATAACCTGTGTTCTGAATATCATTTCTGACTCTTCCGTACTCGTCTCCTGTTCCTCCGACGTGACTTCCCCAAACCCTCGTAGGTACAGGATCAATGACAATGGTTTTATCCGAGCTATTGATAGGAGCATTAAACCCGAAAGTCTGATCACCGAGATCTTTAAAAGCGATATTAATATTTTCTTTTTTATTTCCTGTAATCCAGCTGTTTGGAATGTTTTCATACATTTCTCCAAAACGGACCTTCATTAAAAGTTTATTATCTTTAATTGATGTAGAAGCACCATTAAATTTCATCTTGATATCAGAAATTTTTCCTCCCGGATTAATGATGAAATTATATTCGACAGGCTTTAAAGTGTCTCTTGGCTTAAAGAAAACCAAATCAATATTTGGATAAATGTTTTTATATAAAACTTTTTGAAAACGATGAACATTCGTTATTCCTTCCGGTCTGTCAGAAAGGTTGTAATAATTGTCATAATCTGAGGATTTCCCTTCGGCAGTAATCAAAACATTTTTATTTGAATTCAATAATTCAATATCAACTCTGTGATATAAATTTTCATACAGAAATTCGTCCTCAAAATAGGTTTTACCTTGTATTGATTTGTCTTTTTTAAACTTTGAAGAATTGGGATTTATACTTTTTTTAGTTTCATAAACATCATACGAAAACCCATTTTTCTTCAGCTGAACGTTTAAACCATTAGAAAGGAATAGATATTTTACATCAGGGTTTTCTTTTCCGTCCTTATCTACAATCTGGCCTTTGTTTTCATAAAAGGAAAACTCAGTATTTTCGGATCTTTTTTGTTGTGAAAAAATAGAAATACAACAGAAAATAGACAGCAGAAATAAAATTTTTTGCATCGGTTACTAATTTTCCGGCAAATATAATGAAACCCCTTATTTTAAAAGATTAAAAATGATTAATACAAAACCATTATGTTAAAACATGATGCATGTCATAATTTTTTCTATTAATAATTTTGTTTAACAATTTTGTCAAAACATTTGATTGATTTATATTTGCACAAATTTGTTTAACAAAAATGTCAAATCAAGCAAAAAAAGACCAAACACAGGAATTAATTAAAGAAACCGCGAAGAATTTATTCTTTGTGAAAGGGAAGTTTGATGCCACTACACAGGAAATCGCTGATGAAGCCGGAGTCAACAGAACGCTGATCAACTATTATTTTCGGTCACGGGATAATCTGATCCAGATCATTTTTGATGAAGCTCAGAAGGTAGAACACGAAAAATCTGAAATTATTATGAATTCAGATCTGCCATTCAAGGAAAAGATTGGTCAGTTCATCGAAGGAAGTCTTTCTACAAGTCTTCAGTATCCGTACTTGGAAACTTATATCGTATCACAGATCAATAAAGGAAACTGCCAGCAGAAAGATATTGAAGAAGACGAACTGAATAAGCTTTATAAGGATATTGAAACGGAGATGGAGAAGGGCAATATCGCTAAAATGAAGCCCATCCAGTTTGTACTCAATATGATTTCTCTGCTGGTTTTCCCCAGTGCGGTAAGGCCTCTTCTGATGGAAAACCTGATGATCGACGAAGTGGAATTCGACAAAATTATTTCCGAAAGAAAAGAGATCATCCTGGAGATGTTGTTTAAAAATTAACTGAAATGTTAAAGTATTTATAAAAACAATTCGTCTTTTAGAAATAAAAACTCTGAACAAGCAATTACATTAAAAAATAAACGAAGTATAAAATTATGAAAAGAAAACGTATAACTGCACAAAAGCTAAAGATAGGAATAGCGGCTGCATTTATGATTTTCGGCTTTTCATCAATCTCTGCGCAACAGCAGGTTTCCCTCCAGGAGGCCATCAAACAGGCTCTCCAAAACAAAGCGGAAGCAAAAAAGGCTGCCTTGCAGATCACAAAAGCCGAATATAAAATTGATGAAGCCAGAGCAGGAGCGTTGCCGCAGATCAATGCTACGGCAGGGCTTACCTACAATCCCATAATTCAGGAATCGCTTCTTGAATTTGGAGGGCAGAGAATCCGGGCACAGCTGGGACAGCCATGGAGTTCCACCGCGTCCGTACAGCTGCAGCAGGCTATTTTTGACCAAAGGGTATTTACCGGCCTTAAAGCAGCAAAATCTACCAGGGAATTCTATATTTTGAATGCCCAGCTTACCAATGAGCAGATCATCGAAAATGTAGCGACAGCCTATTATCAGGTGTTTGTTCAGGAGGAAAACCTCAAAACCGTAGAAGCCAGCTATGACAATACCGAAAAGGTAAGAAATGTCATCAAAAGTCTGGTAGATAACGGGTTGGCAAAATCCATCGACCTGGACCGAACCAATGTTCAGCTCACGAATATCGGATCCAACAGACAGACGCTTAGAAACTCTGTGGAATTGTCAAAGAACGCCCTGAAATTCTACATGGGTGTTCCGATCAGCACGGATATCGAACTGGAAGAAAAAAGCATCGAACCAAAACCGGAGCTTATCGCCAGCAATGTCAATCTCGACGATCGTACCGAAGTGAAGGTGCTGAACAAAAACAGGGAGCTTCTGGTGTATAATAAAAAAGCAACGGAAGCTTATAAATACCCAACGGTGAACCTTGTCGCCAACTATGGCTGGGGAGCAACCGGAGCCAAGTTTCCTTTAACGAACGGTCTCAACAACGGCGTACTCTGGAGCGATTTCTCTGCGATCGGATTAAATATCAACATTCCGATCTTTACGGGAGGGGCAACCAAAGCGAAAATCAATCAGGCGGAAATCGATATTCAGGATATTGACCAGGATATTCAGAATACCCAGTTGAATTTAAGCCTGGATTATAAAAATGCCATCACCAATATGGAAAACGCTCTGATCAATATCGAAAGCAACAAGGACAATGTAGGACTGGCGGAAAGGGTTCAGCAAAATACACAATCCAACTACCAGTATGGTCTTGCAACGCTTACGGAAGTTCTGGATGCAGAAAACGCACTCACGCAGGCCAAGCAGAATTACGCAAACGCCCTATTGGATTACAAGCAGGCCGAAATTAAACTAATCAAAGCAAAAGGAGAATTAAACACATTACAAAACCCATAATAAACTACAATGAAAAAAACTCTAATATATATTATCGTGGCGGCTGTACTGGTCGGTTTGGCAGCCTATAAAATTGCTGGCAATAAAGAAAAGCAAACGAAGGAAGTAAAAGAAGTAGCCAAGCAGGTAGATAAAATTAATGTAAACGTCGTAACCGTTTCCAGACAAAACATAGACACAGACTACTCGGCCAACGGAACATTCATTCCGAAGCAGGAATCTAACCAGTCTTCCGAAATCTCCGGAAGAATTGTAAGTGTTTTGGTAAAAGAAGGATCGAGAGTAGGGGCCGGACAGGTATTGGCGACCATTAAAAAAGATGCCATCGAAGTAGATGTTACCCAGGCGCAGAACAATTTGCAGAATGCTATTATCGATAACCAACGGTATGAAAATGCCTTCAAAACAGGCGGGGTAACCAAGCAGCAGCTTGACAACTCAAGACTTCAGCTGAAAAATGCCCAGGCGGCCGTTCGTGCCCAGGGCGTAAAAATAAACGATACCAGCGTACGTGCCGGAATCAGCGGAACCATCAACAAGAAAATGGTGGAGCCGGGAATGGTCGTAGCGCCAGGAACCGCTTTATTTGAAATCGTAAACATCAATTCATTAAAGCTTTCCGTTTTGGTGGATGAAAGCCAGATCGGGAAAATCCAGATCGGACAGGAAGTTCCGATTAAAGTAAACGTATTGCCGGAAGAATCTTTCTCCGGAAGAATTACCTTCATTGCTCCGAAAAGTGATGCTTCCCTGAATTTCCCTGTTGAAATTGAAGTTCAGAACAGAGGAAACCTGAAAGCGGGGATGTATGCCACAGCTACCTTTAAAACCAATAACGGTGCGGAAACCCAGAACATGCTGACCGTTCCTGCAGAAGCTTTCGTAAATGGAGTAAGCTCAGGACAGTTGTTCATCGTTCAGAATGGAGTGGCTAAAATGATCAAAGTAACCGTAGGAAAAGTATATGGCGACAAAGTTCAGGTACTGAGCGGGCTGAACGGAGGCGAGCAGGTAGTAACCAGCGGGCAGATCAACTTAGACAACGGATCTAAAGTGAATATTATAAAGTAGAAGGACGATGAAGTTAGCAGAAATATCCATTAAAAGGCCGTCCCTTGTCATCGTACTCTTTACGATTCTTACATTGGGTGGTATCTTAAGCTACTCCATGATGGGGTATGAGTTGATTCCGAAGTTTGAAACCAATATGGTGACCATTTCTACGGTATACCCGGGAGCTTCACCCGCAGAGGTGGAAACTTCCGTGACCCGGAAGATTGAAGATGCCGTAGGGTCCCTCGAAAACGTGAAAAAAGTAGAATCGTCTTCCTATGAAAGCTTATCCGTGATCATGGTACAGTTGAATGACGGAGCCGATGTCGACTATGCACTGAATGATGCACAGCGAAAGGTAAACGCTATTCTGGCAGACCTTCCCGATGACGTGGACGCACCGTCCCTGAATAAATTCTCCCTCGATGATTTACCGATCATCACCATGAGTATTTCTTCAGATAAATTGAACAGTAAAGATCTGTATGACCTTTTAGATAAAAAGATCGAGCCAATCTTCTCCCGTGTAAACGGAGTAGCCCAGGTAGATCTTGTGGGCGGACAGGAAAGGGAAATCCAGGTGAATCTGGATGAGAAAAAATTGCAGGGATACGGCCTTTCGATAGCAGACGTACAGCAGGCAATCCTTTCCTCAAACCTTGATTTCCCTACTGGGAGTCTGAAAACAAGAACCTCAAAATCTACGATCAGGTTATCAGGGAAATATAAGTCAATCGAGGAGATGAACAACCTGGTGGTTTCCAATAAGAATGGAGCTCAGGTCCGTTTATCTGATATCGCAACGGTTTTCGATTCTCAGAAAGATGTAGAAAAAGTAGCGCGGTTCAATCAGTTTCCGACGATCTTAATGCAGGTGAAGAAACAATCTGATGCCAATGCCGTGGCGGTATCGGAAAGTGTTCAGAAAACCATCGCTACGGTGGAAGAAGCCTATAAAGTACAGGGCGTAAAAGTGAAAGTGGTAAACGATACCACCGATTTTACCCTCGAATCTGCCAACCACGTAATCTTCGACTTATTCTTAGCGATCATCTTGGTGGCGATTGTGATGTTATTATTCCTTCACAGCATCAGAAATGCATTCATTGTAATGGTTTCGATCCCGGCTTCATTGGTGGCAACCTTTATCGGGATGAACCTGATGGGGTATACTCTGAACCTGATGAGCTTACTGGGACTCTCGCTCGTAGTAGGGATCCTGGTGGATGACGCAATCGTAGTGCTGGAAAACATTTACCGTCACATGGAGATGGGTAAAAGTAAGATCCGTGCCGCATACGACGGGGCTTCGGAGATCGGGTTTACCGTAGCGGCCATTACTTTGGTAATCGTGGTGGTGTTCCTTCCAATTGCCATGAGTTCAGGTCTGGTAGCCAACATTCTGGCACAGTTCTGTGTCACCGTGGTTATTGCAACGATGCTTTCATTGCTGGCTTCCTTTACCATTATCCCCTGGCTGTCGTCAAGATTTGGTAAACTCGAACATTTAACAGGGAAAAACTGGTTCCAGAAATTCATCCTGTGGTTTGAAAGCATGATCGATAAATTCACCCACTGGATCACCGGAATTCTGGAATGGTGTTTAAAAACTACTTTGCGAAGAGTAATGACCGTGGTCATCACTTTCCTTGTCCTGATTTCTTCTTTCATGCTGGTGGCATTCGGATTTATCGGAGGGGAATTCTTCCCGCCGATTGACCGCGGACAGTTCCTGGTTCAGATGGAGCTTTCCAAAGATGCAACGGTGGAAAAAACAAACCAGCTGACGTTAGATGTTGAGAAGTTTTTAAGAAACGACAAAGACGTTGTGGATCTTATTACCACGGTTGGTCAGCAGTCTACCGGTTTCGGTGGTGCCCAGGCAACAACCTATCAGTCGGAAGTTCAGGTAAACCTTACCGACAAATCCGAACGTTCTGAAAGCACCAACATCAAAGCGGCGAAAGTAAAAAGAGCATTAGAAGAGAAATTTACAGGAGTTGAATTTAAAACCGCTCCTATCGGAATTATGGGTGCTGAAAATGCACCGATTGAAATGGTGGTAACAGCGCCAGATAATGCAACCGCAGTAAAAGAGGCTACCCGAATTTTGGCATTGCTTAAAAAAGTTCCGGGAGCTGTAGATGCGGAACTGTCCACCGACACCGGCAACCCTGAAGTTCAGGTGAACATCGACCGTGATAAAATGGCTTCTTTAGGCTTAAACCTTTCCAGCGTAGGACAGACGATGCAGACGGCTTTTAACGGGAATACCGACGGGAAGTTCAGAGCAGGGGAGTATGAGTATGACATCAACATCCGTTTCGGTGATGCCAACAGGCAGTCGATCGATGATGTGAAGAACCTGATGTTTACCAATCCGCAGGGGCAGCAGATCCGTCTGAGCCAGTTTGCCGATGTAAAAATGGGTTCAGGACCGAGCTTGCTGGAACGTAGGGATAAATCGCCTTCCGTAAAAGTAAGAGCAAAAGCCGTAGGTAGACCTGTGGGTGACGTAGCCAACGAATGGGCCGCACAGTTCATGGATAAGCCAACCAAGCCTGTGGGCGTAGACTACATCTGGAGCGGAGATATGGAAAACCAGCAGGAAGGTTTCGGTACCCTGGGAATTGCTTTGTTAGCAGCTATTGTATTGGTATACCTGGTAATGGTTTCGCTGTATGACAGTTTTGTATATCCTTTCGTTGTATTATTCTCCATCCCATTGGCAATGATCGGGGTAATGGTGATTCTTGCCCTTACCGCCAACTCACTGAACATTTTCACCATGCTGGGGATGATCATGCTGATTGGTCTGGTAGCGAAAAACGCGATTTTGATCGTCGACTTTACCAACGCGAGAAAAGCAGCAGGTGCGAATACCCATGATGCTTTGGTACAGGCGAACCATGCCCGTCTCCGTCCGATCCTCATGACCACGATCGCGATGATCTTCGGGATGTTGCCGATCGCATTGGCAACTGGAGCAGGAGCGGAAATGAACAAAGGTCTGGCATGGGTAGTCATTGGTGGTTTGACATCATCTCTATTCCTTACCTTGATTATCGTACCGGTTGTATACTCTTTGTTCGACTCTATCTTAAGAAGAATGGGCAAGCACGAAAAAGTAGACTATGAAGCTGAAATGAAAGCTGAATATGATCATAGAGAACTGAGTGATGACGGATTTACCCCGAAACATTTAGATTAATAAATAATCAACCTTTAATTAACCTAAAAACCGTCCTGTTGTATTACAGGTCGGTTTTTTATTGATCTGTCATCAGTAAACCTTTTTATTTAAACAGTAAGATGCATTCAATGCTACACCAAACTTCACAGGTTTTCAAGACCTGTGAGGCTTTTTCAATGATATTAGTTGATTCCTTTAAATTTGTTGTGATAATGCGTTTATGCAGCGCTTTTACTGAAAGAATGAAAATTAAATATCGATAATCATGTAAGCAATAAGTTCCAGTTTTCCGAGAGACGCTTTCGTCGCCCGACACAAGGGTCTTGCGTCGGGCGTCACAAGAGGTCTTCGTCGACCGACGAAAGCAGGTCTCGAAAACCGGCGGCGCGTGAGGCTACCGAAGGCCCGCTAAAAAGACGAAAGGTGGCTTCAAATTCTCGAAGTCACCTTTTTATCTTTATTTTATTTAAAACAGATTAATCTGCCATCACTTCACCCGCTTTTCTGTACACAAAGCTGCCGTAGATATGTCTTCTGGCAAAACGGCTCGGCGAATCGGCATTCACCATTTTGATATAGGTATTCCTCGGAACCCCCAGGTATTCATAAATATTTCCATTAAGATGCTGAACGGTAAGGATGGATTTTTCCAGGTAAAAATCCTGAATATTTGAGGTGGTCGTGGTTTCCGTATATTCTTCTTTATATTTTTCCTGAGTTTCAGGGTTGATGCTCACCAGGAAATGGTAGGCTTCAATTATCGATTTGCTTTTTTCTTCTGCCTCCTGCTTTCCCTCTTCATCATTGATGAATTTATCAGGATGGGTATCTTTCATTACATTTCTGTAAATGGTTTTCAGTTCCTTCAGAGTTACGTTTTTATCTACTTCCAGAAGCTTTCTGTATTCGCCTAATTTTTTCATATGGTGGGATCCTTTTTTCGGGAGGCAAAATTAGGGTTTTAAATTGAGAAATAGTAAGTTGTTCATTATTAATGCAAAAACAATTTTAGTTAACATACTTTACCGTTTCATCCAATACTGTTTTTACAGGCTTAAATCCGTGTTACCATCTTTGTTTTCGAGTACATCAAACAATATACTCTTACGGGTAACCAAAGCATTAGAAATATAAGTTTCAGAAATATATTTTGCTAAGTCAGGCTTTTGAGAATCATTAAAGTAGATCGTGATTTCATTAATAACACTTTTCTGAGGTTTACGCCGAAACTTTTCATAATGATAGGATTCGGATTTTCGAATACGGATCACCTGATCATTTTTATCCGTATTTATTTCAGTCGAAAAACCAATCGATCCGATATTTTTATGGTCTTTGTTTAAGATAGAACCCGAACCTTCAATAAGCTTTGTGGGATATTCTTTAGAGTATACATCAATACGATTCAAATAACCATAACTTCCAAATTTTATTTGGTTTTGCACATTATTAAACTGTGCTGATAATGATGTTGAAACAAAAAGTAAAAGGGCTAAAATTCTCATATTATGTGTTTTCTTGAAAGTATGCACGCCACCTCAATCGACTTTCTGATATGCTCATCCACGGCATCTTCATCTTTCACCGGATAGTAAAACTCCTTCGGATTAACGAACACATCGTTGTATTTCGTCCTTTCACTGGTTCCGTCAACGTCAATTGGCAAGAGCCCGGGTTTCTTTTTTCGCTGCACGGTCGCCAGGCCTTTTGCCGTGATTTTAGATTCTACACAGCCGATCAGGAAGCCTCTTCCCAATACATCACAGCATAGGGCCGTATAAATTCCGTTCGGAACCAGCTGGCCTGGCGTAAGGATGCAGGCGTACAAAACATGAGGCAGATTGGTGATACCACGGGAAATATTTACATATAATTCAAGCCCTTCGAATACTTTATACTTGTTTTCAAGGATTTGTTTCAGTCCGTTCAAAGCATCTCTGATTGTCATCATGCCTGGATCATTGGTCCGCAGTGGCTGACCTTTTACAACCGGGTAAACCTGCCGGAATTCACAGATGGCGTTTAAATAATCCGATATCGTAGAATGAATCATCAAAATGAGGATTACTCCGTCCTTTGGTAAATATGGGTAACCTTGGCATTCTTGATAAAATCCTGCAGCGGAGTGTCTTTAACCGCATTTTTATCGGTAAGTTCAACGTAATAGACCATAGTATTAGGAAACTTCGGGTCTTTACAGAATATCCTGAATCTTTTCACTTTTTCATCAGCGCTTAAGAAATTAAGTTCGGAAGCATTATACAGCCTGATGTTGTTCACATCAAAAGCATCCTTCCAGTTTTTCTGAAGTTTGGCAAAACGCTTCTGGGTTCTGTCACTGTCTTCATTTTCAAATTTATCGACCTGGAAATCGGTTAACAGCTGCGGATAGATCAGTCCTTCCTGAAGGACGGCTTTGGTGATTTTATCGGCCTTGTCGTAAAACACAACTTTGTTATCAAACAGGACCTGGTTGTCTTTCACCACAATATTTCCGGCGAATTTCCTGTAGTTTTTCTTTTTATAATCATTCCTGAAATGTTCAATCACAGCCTTGTCTCTCGGACCTGGCTTTTCTGTCTTCTGGGCAAAAACCGGCACGGATAGAATGAGTGAAAGGCCGGCGGTATATAATAATTTCATGATATCTGATTTAATTTTGTATGAATTTAAAGAATATTTTTCAGTTTTATGTACTGAAGCAGCATGATCGTTTTTGCGTCTTTAATGTCTCCGGATTCGATCATTTTTAAAGCTTCATCAATGCCAAGCTCCAACACCTCGATGTCTTCACCTTCGTCCTCAAGGCCTCCGCCGTCCGTGATCTTCATTTCTTTTGAATATTCAGCAATGAAAAAATGAAGGATTTCGGTGACGGAACCAGGCGACATATAAGCTTCGAAGATCTTTTCGACATGGGTGATCTTGTATCCTGTTTCTTCTTCGGTTTCCCGTTTGATGCATTCTTCGGGATGGTCATTATCCAAAAGTCCGGCACATGCTTCTATCATCATCCCGGAAGGATTTCCATTGATAAAAGTTGGCAGCCTGAACTGTCTTGTGAGGATTACCATCCCCGATTCTGTATTATACAACAGGATAACGGCCCCGTTTCCGCGGTCGTAGGCTTCACGGCTCTGCTGCTCGAAACTTCCGTCTTTTTTCTGAATCGTAAAGGTCACTTTCTTTAAAGTGTACCAGTTGTCGGATAATATTTCCGTTTTATCTATCTGAATGTTTGTATTTTGCATGAATTGTCTTGTTATCGATGTAATAAATTTTCCAAAGCCTTCTTTAAATCCGGATATTGAAAATGAAAACCAGCTTTCTGAATTTTGTCTGAGGATGCTCTGGAGCCTTCCAAAAGAGCGTCTGCCAGTTCGCCGAAGATCAGTTTTAAAACAAACCCCGGAACGTTAGGCATAAAAAGCGGTTTTTTGAGTACCTCCGCAATTTTTTCTGTCAGGTTCTTATTCGTCGTATGTTGGGGTGAAACAGCATTGAAAGCACCGTTCATATCGTTGTTTTGTAAAGCGTATTCGTAAATTCCGCAGATATCTTCAATATGAATCCAAGGCATGTATTGCTTCCCTGTTCCCAAAGGCGACCCGATGCCCATACGAATGGTCGGCAGCATTTTCTTCAAAGCACCATCCTTCTCAGAAAGGACCACCGCAGTACGGATTTTAACCACCCTTTCGGCAAGATTGTTTTCCCTGAACTGGTCGGCAGCTTTTTCCCATAAAATAACAACTTTGCTTAAGAAATCACTTCCGGGATCATCGTTTTCATTAAAAATCTTCTCTGTGCTTTTGGTTCCGTAGTAATTTATTCCGGAAGCAGATATGAAAGACTTTAATCTAATGTTTTTCTTTTTTAATGTTGCCGAAAGCAGTGCTGCGGAATCGACTCTGCTGGCGATAAGTTCTTTTTTGCGATCTTCTGTCCATCGTTTCTCGGAAA
This sequence comes from Chryseobacterium endophyticum, assembly GCF_056333165.1. Taxonomy (NCBI): domain Bacteria; kingdom Pseudomonadati; phylum Bacteroidota; class Flavobacteriia; order Flavobacteriales; family Weeksellaceae; genus Chryseobacterium; species Chryseobacterium endophyticum. Next base: position 771,597 of record NZ_JBWGXE010000002.1, on the reverse strand, counting down.
TATTGGCACCCGCAAGATGAATGATATGGGTAACGCCTTCCAATGCTGCCTCATCGATAGTCTGCTCTTTGATATTCCATTCGAATTCGTTATCATACTTTTTATTTCGGGTTAAGAAACGAACCGTATAGTTTTTCTCAAGCCTTTTTGAAAGTTCTTTAGCAATAAGCCCGCTTGCTCCGGTGATCAGTATAATGTCTTTCATTAAATATTGCTTTGATTTACAACTGGTTTTTAACGATCAGGACAAAATCATCGTCTAAGATTTTGTATCCGTAGTCGTAGATAAATTTATATTCCGAACCGTTTTTATACACTTTGATATTTGTAAAATAGTCAAAATCAAAACCTAAGCCATCAAGCTTTGACCGGAGCACTTTCGTTTTGCCTTCGGTATTTACTTCCGTGAGGATCCTGTAATTCCTGCGCAGCTTGTTGTTGACATTACGCATGAAATTGTTGGAATCTTTGTTCTGTTTGTTGTTGTAAGCGTTTCGGCAGGCATCGTTGCAGAACTTTTTGTCTGATCTTCCGATGATCTTTTCGCCGCATTCGAGACAATTCATAAATTTATTTTTTCAGTTTGTGTGGATGAGCATGTTTTTTCTTCAGCAGCCTCTTGAATCTGGTGTGTGTGGGATAGCTTCTGTTGGGAGTGATATTATTGAAGAAAAGTGCTGTTAATAATAGGATAAGGCATCCGGAGAGAACCGGTGATAATACATACCAGAATCCCAGCTCGGGAATTTTTCCGGTGGAACTTACTGCAATCAGCGCTGTAGCACCACCCGGAGGATGCAGGGTTTTGGTATACTGCATCAGTACGATAGAGAAAGCCACTGCAAGAGGTGCCGAAAGCCAGATGATATCGGGAACGATTTTATAGACGGTCACGCCTACCAGGGCTGAGAGCACATGGCCTCCCACAAGATTCCGGGGCTGTGCGAGCGGACTCTGGATCGCGCCGTAGATTAATACACTGGATGCTCCGAAGGATCCGATGAGAAAAATATTTTCGGTATGTGATAAAGAATGCGACTGGATGAAGGCAATAATTCCGATTCCGAAAAATGCGCCCAGAAAAGACCAGAAATGTTCTTTGTAATCTACCAGTGTTTCCTTGTAGATCACATATTTTGAAACCCTCAATGTTCTTTTAATCGTTTTCTTCATATAGATCAAAGGTAAGCAATTATCCGTTTTCAAACGGATATATTTTTTTGACTGAATGTCTCTATTCGTTTTCAAACGACTACAAATGAATTTAAATAGTTTCATACCGGCTTGATTTTTAGGCTTCCGCAATCTTTGCAACAGAGATTTGAGAAAACAGTGAACGTCTCAGATTTAGTATTTAATCTTAAAAAAATAAAAATTATGTCACTAAGAAACAGAGTAACATTAATCGGTTACACAGGAAAAGAAGTTGAAATGGTAAACTTCGAAAACGGAAATGCAAAAGCAGTAGTATCGCTTGCCACCAACGATTATTACACGAATGCAAAAGGTGAAAAGGTGGAAGAAACACAGTGGCACAACCTGATCGCTTTCGGGAAAGCCGCCGAGATCTTTCAGAAATATGTTCCGAAAGGAAAAGAAATTGCCGTGGAAGGAAAGCTTACCTACAGATCGTATGATGATAAAGACGGGGTTAAAAGATATATTACCGAGATCAAAGTAGAGGAAATTCTGCTTCTTGGCGGAAAATAATAAATCACAGGTGATGAAAGTAAAAGTTTTTAAGATCAGGCTGCAGCAGGAATTTCTGCAGCATGATCAGCACAGCCTTGATGATTTCCTTGAATCTCATCAGATCGTAAAAGTGGAAACAGCTTTTGTAAATGATGATAACTACTGGTCGGTGATATTGTATTTTGATGAACAGAAAATTACTGCAAACACCGTTAAAGAACCAAAACAGATGAAATATTCCGCTGAAAATGAGTTGCTGAATCATGATGAAGAGAAAATTCTCAGTGCTCTCAAGGAATGGCGATCCGAGAAGGCACGAGCCCAGAATCTTCCGACATATTTTATTGCAACCAACAAAGAACTTTTATCTGTAGCAAAATACAAACCTGCAAGAAAAGAAGAGCTGCTGGATATCAAAGGTTTCGGGAAGCATAAGATCGAAAATTATGGTGAGGAAATCCTGGAAATCCTTGAGAGTATATGACCTGAGGCAAAAACACAAATGATGGATAAATCCTAAGCTGAAGAAGATCGTCTTCTTCGGCTTTCGATTTAGCTTAAGTCAGTTCAATTGCTTATTTTTGCAGCACATATACATTAATCATCATTTATCAATTATAAAATGAAACCAGGTTTAGCAAAAGGGACGAGAGATTTTACAGCATCGGAAGTTGCAAGAAGAAGATTTATCATTAATATCTTACAGAAAAACTTCGAGTTATTCGGGTTCCAGCCATTGGAGACCCCAAGCTTTGAAAATCTTTCGACATTAACGGGGAAATACGGAGAGGAAGGTGACCGTCTGATCTTTAAGATTTTAAATTCTGGAGATTATACTTCGAAAGTCAATTCTGAAGATTGGGAGAATAAAAGTCATCAGAAACTGACCTCACAGATCTCAGATAAAGCCCTGCGCTACGATCTTACCGTACCTTTTGCCAGATTTGTAGCGATGAACCACAATCAGCTGACTTTTCCTTTTAAAAGATATCAAATCCAGCCGGTTTGGAGGGCCGACCGTCCGCAGAAAGGAAGATTCAGAGAGTTTTATCAGTGTGATGCGGATGTCGTGGGCAGTGAGAGTCTTTTACAGGAGGTAGATTTGGTTCAATTGTATTTAAAATCATTTGCAGAGCTCGGTGTTTCTGTGACGATTCATATCAACAACCGCAAAATACTTTCCGGATTAGCCGAATATGCAGGAATTACCGATAAGCTGATTGATTTTACGGTTGCACTCGATAAGTTGGATAAAATCGGTAAAGAAGGAGTGGTAAAGGAATTGCTGGAAAGAGAAATTGCCCAGGAATCCATTGATAAACTGGATTTCCTATTTGCCCAGTCGGAAGATGCTTTAGAAAACCTGCTTCAGCTGAAAGAAAAATTTGCAGGGAATGAAACCGGGCTGAAAGGGGTTGAAGAGCTGGAGTTTGTTATTACCCAATCATTGAATTTGGGAGTCAATATTCAGAATCTGGTATTTGATATCACGCTTGCCAGAGGTTTGGATTATTATACAGGTGCTATTTTCGAAGTAAAAGCGGATGAAGTTCAGATGGGATCCATTGGCGGCGGTGGACGGTATGATAATCTTACCGAAGTTTTCGGAGTGAAAAATATTCCGGGTATCGGGATTTCTTTTGGCCTTGACAGGATTTACCTGGTAATGGAAGAACTGGAACTGTTCCCCGAAGAAGCGACCTCGAAAGTGGAGTACCTGTTTGCCAATTTTGGTGGTGACGAAACGTTGGAAGCTTTAAAATTGATAAAGCAATTAAGAGAAAAAGGAATTTCTGCCGAACTTTATCCTGAATCGGCGAAGATCGGTAAGCAGTTTACGTATGCTGAGAAAAAAGGGATCAGAAATCTTGTTTTCCTTGGCGAAGAAGAAATCAAAAACGGAAATGTAACTTATAAAGATCTTGAAGCCGGAGAGCAGAAGACGGTGAGTTTGGAAGAGTTTTTAAATAAATAATACCATTTTAGAATTCTGTAATGCCATGAAAAATACAGAAGACTTAAAAGAAATAGCCAAACTTTTTCTCAAGCTTGGAGTCATAGGTTTCGGAGGGCCGGCTGCACATATTTCAATGATGCAGGACGAAGTTGTCACCAAAAGAAAATGGCTTAGTCAGCAGCATTTTTTGGATCTGGTAGGGGCAACCAATTTAATTCCCGGTCCCAACAGCACGGAAATGGCCATCCATATTGGCAGAGAAAAAGCAGGGTGGAAAGGATTAATGACTGCAGGAGTTTGTTTTATTCTTCCTGCAGTTTTTATGACAGGTATTTTTGCCTGGCTTTATAAAGAATTGAAGTTGTCTGTCTTTTTCTAAGCTTTGGATTCAGGAAAATCAATAGTGCCCTTATCGTTGTGCTGGGCTCAGGAATGGGATATCTGCTGAGCTTTATATAAATTAATTTTATGGACGGACACGTTTCATCAGACGTTATTGAAAAATGGCTTAAAGCTTGGTCGTTGTCACGACAGTTGCCATTGCCTGTACGCTATAAATCAGGATTGATGGTTGATGTAGGGGAGGAAAAACAAAGGAAACGCTATGTATTTCCCAGCTGTAATGATGATTTTTTTGAATTGGCAGAAACAATTAATCAGCCTTGGGTTTTTCTAAAAGTATGTGCGCTTTTTGATGAATTTAAAGACAGAATCCCGGAAAGATGGGTATTGCAGCCACAGGGATATATGATGTACTGCTCTTCTCCTATGAAATTCTCAGATAAAAATCTTCCGGATGAATACAGATTCGAATACAAATATTATGAATCCACTCTTTTGGTCAACATTATGGAAAATAATAATATAGCCTCATCGGGCCGTATTGTATTTGTAGATGATCTTGCTGTTTATGACAGAATTTTTACGGAAAAAGATCATCGAAGAAAAGGACTGGCAGGTTTTTTAATGAAAGAGCTTGAAAAAGTAGCACTGTCAAAAGGTTTTTCCAATAATTTTTTGGTGGCCACCGAGCAAGGCAAAAAATTATACGAATTATTAGGCTGGAAGCTGTACAGTTTTTATACTTCTATTGTAATCGAAAGAGAATAAACTAAATTTTATATTGAAAGAGTGAGCTTTTGATTTAACCTGTGTAAAGCATTTGAGAGTTCATATAAACAAAAATATTATTTTACACTCCAAGAATATACTTTTACATTGCTCAAATACAACTTTGGGATACGCCAATATACTTTTACATCGCTAAAATATTAATCTGCATCGCCAAAATATACTTTTACATTGCTAAAATATAAGTTTGCGGTGTGCCAATATACTTTTGGATCGCTAAAATATTAATCTGTATAGCAAGAATATACTTTTACATCGGAAGAATATACTTTTGCGTTGATTAAATATAACTTTAAATGATGTCAGGCTGTAATATTTAGTTCGAAAAAATAATTATCGGTTTGTAATTTCCCGACTGTAATAGTGTATTATTGGTGTAAATTTATTTTTATATTTTTGGAAAAATATCAGCCATGGAAAACTATCTGGAAATAAACAAAAACTCCTGGAATGCCAAAGTAGAGACTCATCTGAAATCGGATTTTTATTTTGTGAATGAATTCCTGGAAGGCAGGACCTCTCTGAATTCTATTGAACTTGAGCTTTTGGGAGACCTTAAGGACAAAAGCGTTCTTCATCTGCAATGTCATTTCGGGCAGGATTCTATTTCCTTATCAAGGCTGGGGGCAAAGGTGACGGGAGTTGATCTCTCGGATAAAGCAATTGCTGCTGCTGAGGAACTGGCTGCAAAATGTGGAACGGATACTCAGTTTATCTGTACGGATCTGTACGAGCTTCCGGATGTTCTCGACCGGAAATTTGATGTTGTCTTTACCAGTTATGGTACAATCGGATGGCTTCCTGATCTTGATCGGTGGGCGAAGGTAGTTTCTCATTTCTTAAAATCAGAGGGAAAATTTGTCATGGCAGAATTTCATCCGGTAATATGGATGTTTGATGATGATTTTGAAGGAGTGAAGTATAATTACTTTAATGAAAAACCTATTGTTGAGACCTATGAAGGGACTTATGCAGACCAGTCTGCCGATATAGTCCAGCAATATGTAATGTGGAATCATTCTCTGGCAGAAGTACTCCAGGGATTACTGAATAACGGGATTTCTCTGGAGCGTTTCAATGAATTCGACTGGTCTCCATATCCTTGTTTCAGGCATGTAGAGGAATTTGAAAAAGGAAAATGGAGAATTCCACAGTTTGGAAATAAAATCCCTTTGGTGTTTGCTATAGAAGCAATAAAAAAGTCATCGTAACAAAATTACGATGACTTTTCTGAATATATGAATGTTAAAATAACTAGTCTTAGCTTACAGTTTCCTGTGCTTTATTTACAGTATCCTGTGCTTTGTTTTTGAATTCATCTGCTTTGTCTTGAACCTGGGAAGCAACGTTATTAGCTTTGTCTTTAAGATCATTTCCCCATTTGTTTAGGTTATCCTTTGCATTGTTTATTTTATCTTTTACGATTTGTTTTTGCTCAGGACTTGAGTTTTTGTATTTCCAATATGCTAAAGCGCCAAGACCAACTAATGCTAATAAACCTTTTGTCTTATTTCCCATGATTTCTATTTTTTAAGTGTTAATATTAAAATTTTGTTATTAACAATCATGTAAAATACGTGCCAAAAAAAATATCAGAAGTATAAAATAATGTTAAAATTAATTGAAAGTTTCTAAATTTTCTCCGTCGAAACTTGCAAAAACCATGGTAGGATGGGAGTCACGGTGGAATATATTTCCATGGTTATCAATAGCGATTGCACCTGCAAATCCGTCGATCACTTTCAGTTCCTCAAATGTTTTGTCAAAAGCCTTCTCAATAGGCATTCCATCGGTCACTCTTGTAACGATTTTTGCTGCTGTAGCATTGCTTACGATATCTTCACCGACACCGGTACAGCTTACTGCACAAGAAGCATTGGCATAATTACCGGCAACAGTAGCCGAATCTGATATCCTGCCGGGAATTTCAAATCCTTTTCCGCCGGTGGAAGTGGCAACGGCTAATTTACCTTCTTTATCAATAACGACACAACCGACTGTACCTTTACCGCCATTCTTCAATTTTGCTTCGTATTCTTCCCTTCTTTTCGGAATTTCTGTGGAAAAGTTTTCAAATCCATGTTCATCGGCGTATTTTTTCGCTCCGCCTCCTCCTAAGACGCGGTCATCTTCTTTCATCAGTGCTTTGGCCACAAAAATCGGATTTTTCACGTCCTGGATATTGATGACACCACTCATTTTTTCAGTTTCTCCGTCCATGATGGCTGCACTCATCCTGATCACACCGTCACTCTGGATCTGAGAACCTGTTCCGGCATTGTACAGTTCGTCATCTTCAAGGAGTGAAACAGCAAATGCAGCCGTATCAAACGCTGAATGGTCCTGTAAATAATCAAAAGCTTTTTTTACAATATTTTTCAGAGATTCTTGTTTTGCCGTTTTTACTTCATGACTCTGATCACTTTCAGAGAAAAATCCGCCGTGAATTATTACCTTCATTTTAATGTTGTTTTTTGTAGACAAGATAGCCAATTTTTATAAAATCATATATGATTCCCGCCAGTAATGTGAACGCAGCCAGGATCAGTATTTTTAAACTGATCAGACCATAAAGGATGCCTCCCGTGATGCCTCCCAGAAAGAAAAAACTGATGATGGAAATCCTGAGCTTTATGGATGAAACAAGTTTTTTCCTCTGATCTCCTTCCCGGTAAAAGAAAAGCTGTGAAAGCTCAATTCCAAGGTCTGTAAACAATCCGGTAAGATGCGTTGTTCTCACTGTTGCATTGGAAATAGTAGTCACCAGGGAATTCTGAAGACCCATGGCAAACAGAAGAATGAATGACAGTAAGACAGGATTGTATTTAATAAAATAATTCCCCCAGATGCCTGCGCCTAACAAAAGGGTGCACTCAATCAGCGTCGGGATAATGTAAAGGTATTTGCTGTTTTTCCTTGAAGCGATTTCCGTGATAAAATTGGAAACAAAAGATCCGAAAAAGAAAAAGAGGATGTAGAGAAAGAATATCATCCCTTTCCAGAATCTCAGATTAAAGACTTCATCAATAAAAAAAGCGAAATGACCTGTAACATTTGTGGTAAGGGTCTGAACGGATAAATAACCCGCTACATTTACGATCCCGGCAACAAAAGACAGTAAGCAGGCAATGCGTAGATTGTGATAATATGTTCTTGTCCTGCCTTTGTGTCTGAACATGTTTGGTGATTATTTGTCCTGAGGAATCGGATTAAATTGTGAATTCTCGATCGTCAGGGTTTTTGTGGTAAGATCATAATGGTCGTTCATAGACATTACGTGTACTGTAAGATTGTCGATAGAAATAGGCTCCCCAAGATTGATATTGGTAAGGTTGGTATCTTTAATGAATCTTCCGTCCACAAGGATAACAAGCCCGGAACCGACTGCTGTCATGACATCATCGTGAATAAAAAGCCCGGTGTCTTCACCAAGCCCGATTCCGAGTGTTCTGGGATTGTTGACTACCGCCTGGAATAGTCTCCCGATTCTTCCGCGTTGTACAAAATGGGTATCGATGATTACATTATCAATAAGGCCCAAGCCCTGTGTAGTTTTAATTTCCCCTTTCAGCAAGGCTTCAGAACTGCTTCCCTGGTAAATCATATTTTCGGAAGCTGCGGCTGCTCCGGCAGAAGTGCCTGAATAAATAAAGTCCTGTTCCTGATATTTCAGCAGAATCGTATCATGGAATCTGGTTCCCCCCAGAATAGAAGTCAGCCTCAGCTGGTCTCCTCCGGTGAACATGACAACATCTGCGGCATTTGCCCTGGCTACAATCGGATCAGAGTTGGCCTCTTCGCGATTGTGAATATCCAGGATGTTTACATTTTTGGCACCTAAAAATTCAAAAGCTTTTTTATATTCTGAGCCTACGATCTGTGGAATCTGTGAGGCTGTCGTAATAATTTCAATGACAGAATCTTCCTTATGCTTAGACTCATTGATGATTTTTCTAAGGATTCCTCGCTCAAAAAAATTCAGGTTTTTTTCGATATTCTGATCAAAATCGGTTTCGGCAAAACTTCCTTTGTTTACAGCACCACCGATTACAATTAATTTTCCAACAGGTTTCGTCATAGGGTGCAAATTTAAAAAATAATTAACAGGTGGGAAAATTCAAGGTCCATAAAATTGATTTTGAGGATTTTAGAATGGCAAAAAAATCTCGTTTATTTTTAGTAAATATTCAAACGTGGTATAGTTTTGTTTGGGGTTTTGCATTATCTTTGATTTTAAATGCAGTTATTGTTAACTATTAAAAATGCAAATAGACTATGAAAATTGAAAAGATACAGGCATTGCGCGGCCCGAATATTTGGAGTATCAGAAGAAAGAAGCTGATACAGATGAGGTTGGATCTGGAAGAGATGGAAAATTTTCCTACCAATAAGATCAACGGGTTTAGAGAAAGGATCGAAAAATTGCTGCCTTCTTTGTTTACCCACAGATGTTCCGAAGGTGTGGAAGGAGGATTTTTTCATCGTATAGAAACAGGAACCTGGATGGGACACGTTATTGAGCATATTGCCCTGGAGATTCAGACTCTGGCAGGGATGGATGTGGGTTTCGGAAGAACCAGGGAGACCAAAACTCCGGGTGTTTACAATGTAGTATTTAATTATATTGAAGAAAATGCAGGAATTTATGCAGCCGAAGAATCTGTAAGAATTGCACAGGCCCTGATCGATGGGGATAACTATGATATCAATGCCTGTATTCAGAAGCTTAAAGAGATTCGTGAAAGAGTACGTCTAGGTCCTTCTACGGGAAGTATCGTTGAGGAAGCGGTTTCAAGGAAAATCCCATGGATCCGTTTGGGGACGAATTCTCTGGTGCAGCTCGGCTATGGAGTAAATCAGCAGAGATTCCAGGCGACCATTACAGGGAAAACAAGCTCTATTGCCGTAGATATTGCCTGTAATAAAGAGTTAACGAAAAGAATGCTGCATGACGCTGCGATACCGGTACCCATCGGAGATCTGATCATGGATGAAGAAGGTCTTGACAGTGTGGTCAGGAAAATAGGATATCCGGTGGTGATTAAACCTTTGGACGGAAATCACGGAAAAGGCTCTTCCATCAATGTTACTGACTGGGAATCTGCAAAAACAGGACTTGAGCATGCACAGAAATATTCAAAAAAAGTAATTGTTGAAAAATATATTACAGGGTATGATTTCAGGGTTCTTGTCATTAATAATAAAATGGTGGCTGCTGCAAGGAGAGTTCCTGCGCACGTTGTGGGTGATGGAGAGCTGAATCTCGAGCAACTCATTGAAAAGGAAAATAGAGATCCGAGAAGAGGCTACGGTCATGAAAATGTTTTAACCGAAATTGAAGTTGATAAAGATACGACCGAGCTTCTTGAAAAACTGAATTATACATTGCAGACAATTCCTCAGCGAGGAGAGGTCGTTTATCTGAAGTCGACGGCCAATCTCTCAACGGGAGGAACTTCGATTGATGTTACAGATATGGTTCATCCGGAAAATATCACAATGGCAGAAAGAATATCAAAAATTATTGGTCTTGATGTCTGCGGGATCGATATTATGGCTGAAAACCTTACGCAGCCGTTGAAGGAAAGCGGAGGTGCCATCATTGAAGTAAATGCCGCGCCGGGTTTCAGGATGCATTTGGCTCCAAGCGAAGGCTTACCGAGAAATGTGGCCGCTCCGGTTGTTGATATGTTGTATCCACCAGGCAAACCGTTTACCATTCCGATCATTGCGGTGACAGGCACCAATGGCAAAACCACCACTACCAGACTGATTTCCCATATTGTAAAAAGCAATGGCTATAGGGTTGGCTTTACGACTTCTGACGGGATTTATATTCAGAATACGATGCTGACGAAAGGGGATACAACAGGACCTCTTTCGGCTGAATTTATTTTAAAAGATCCGACGGTAGAATTTGCCGTGCTGGAAACTGCCAGAGGGGGAATTCTACGTTCCGGACTGGGCTTTTCGCAGTGCGATATCGGGGTTTTAACCAATATTGAAGAAGATCATCTCGGAATGAACGATATCCATAACCTCAGAGATCTTACCCGTGTGAAAAGAGTTGTCCTCGACAGTGTGAAGAAAAGCGGATGGAGCATTTTGAATGCCGACAATGAATATTCCATGAAGATCATCAATGATCTGGATAGCCATGTTGCCATCTTCAGTATGAATGAAAACAACAGGCATATTCAAAAATTTGCCAAGGAGGGAAGGATTACCTGTGTTTACGAAGAAGGATTTGTCACCATCAAAAAAGGCGACTGGAAGATAAGGATTGGTAAAGCCAAAGATTTCCCGATTACTATGGAAGGAAAGGCTAAATTTATGATTGAAAATGTACTTGCTGCAAGTCTTGCCTGTTATCTCTACGGATTCGGAATTGAAGATATTTCTAATTCTTTAAGGACTTTTATTCCAAGTGCACAGCTTACGCCCGGAAGGCTGAATGTTTTTAAATTCAAAAATTTCAAGGTCTTAATTGACTTCGCCCATAATCCATCAGGGTACGAAGCGATTGAGGATTACCTTAAAAATGTGGAAGCGACGAAAAAGATCGGGATCATTTCTGGGGTAGGTGACCGCAGAGACAGCGATATCAGGGAATGTGGAAAAATTGCGGGAAGAATGTTCGACCATATCATTATAAGAAATGAGAAACATCTCCGCGGGAGAACGGAAGATGAGATCAACGGACTCATTATCGAAGGCATGCAATCATCAGGAAAAGATGTAAGTTATGAGATCATCCCCAAAGAAATCGAAGCCCTGAAACATGCGATGGGAATGGCTGAAGAAGGGACGTTTATCACCGCTTTAAGCGACGTTATTTCCAATGCTATTGATCTGGTTCAGGATTACCAGACAAGAGAGCTTCTGGAAGATGATAAGATTTAATTTATAGGATTAAAAAACTTTCGGCGGCATCAAAGATGCCGCCGAAAATTTTTTTAATATTAAAGTTATTTTATAAATTTTCCCAAAGCTGTTTTATCTCACGCATTTTAACCAGATAAAAATACAAGGGAATCAGCTCTAACCGCAGGGTGAAAGAATTCGTATCAGGTGATATAAATGGTGTAATCATCATGATAGTACATACTGCAATACCGACGATGGCATCAACAATAGCAGCTTGCGGAGCCCATTTTTGTTCAAACCAAAGCCCGTAGGCTACAATTCCTTTATAGATGAGTAAGCAACTTGTTAATAGTCCGTAAAAAGTATAAGTATGTGTTGCTTCAATTCCGTAAATCGAAGTTTTAAATTCTCTTACAAAAGGTCCGATTCCAAGAAGCAAAGCGGATATTGTTCCTCCGATCATAAAAAACCAAACAAAGATTTTGATCCATACCGGTAAAAGATTTCTTCTTCGTGTAAAATTTGCTTTCTTTTCAAAATCTTCAAAAGCTGAAGTTTCATTCATTGTATATTAGTTTTAAAATTATTCCTCTGCAAAAAAAGCATTCGAGCTTCCGATCCAGATGGCATCTTTCTTATTGAAATCGACATTTACCATGGCCGCTTTGGTCATCCGACAAAGGTTTTCCAGCAGGATGGGACGTTCGTCATTTTCGCTCCAAATATACAATAATCTGATCTCCGCTTTGGAAAAATATCCGTGAATATCTTCAAAAACCGGTTCGTACTGCACTTTCCGCTGCAAAATATAGTTTTCCTTGTCTTCAATAGCTTCTGTAACTTCTTTGGTGGGATTTAAATTCACTCCGCTTCCGGCGAAGGAAAATAAAGGCTTCAGTACAAAATTGCCGAGGTTTTCATCTTCGGGGAATTCGTTCAGAAAATAACTTTTCGGAACAAACTGATGCTGTAAAAGTGGCAAGAGGAACTTAGAAATTTTAAAGAACCAGTTCGGATGCGTTACCCAGGTGATATCAATGTCTTCACGGAAATCAAATTCCGTTTTCAGGTCCGGGATTCTGTCCAGTTCATCGAAAATGACACGGTTGTAAATCCTTTTGATCTCTGTCAAAGTTCCGTTGTTATCATAGAATAATTTTTTACCTTCTTTTTTTACTTTAGTCAGGCAAACGGTTTTAATGCCCAGCAATTGTTCGGTGAAAACGAAGTCAATGGCAGTTTTCTGTTTTTCGGGATAAATTTCAAGAAGAATAACATTTTCAGGGTTTTCGTTGCCGACAATCAATTCTTTCAAATGATTTTTAAAGGTTTCATGCTTCATCGTATTCCTGATCTCCGAAAGAAAAGGATATACTTCACAGAACGTATCTTCAAAAACCTTCTGAAAAGCATAGAGCGAAGGGAAGGCCTGAAGTTCAATCAGCTGCGGTTCTATTTCACCGTTTGCATTTCTGCAGATCCCGAAATCTATCGTAAAAAAATGAGGTTTTTCCGTGTCATTAGGGACTCTGCAATTATCAGGAATAGCCTTTTGTAAAATATCCGGAGGGAGAGCTTTAATCTGATCAATAATGCTTTCACTTGCATCTAACAATTTGGATTCAAATTCTTTGGTCAGGAAAATCGGACTTTCGGAAATCCTGAACACAGGTTCCAGACCGCTTTTTTGCTTTAAATATTCTTTCAGGAGACCATACTTTTCCTGTGAAAAATCGTGGTTAAACTGTTTTCGGTATTTAGGAATCATAAATATTTTTCTTTGTGATTTAAAAAATCGGGTAATCTGACCCGATTAAAATAATATATGGTAAAATGTAATTATCAAATTTAAATTACAGTATCAGTTTGATACACGATATTTTGTTTTGCAAAGTCGAAAAACCGGGGAAGAATCTGCGATTGCGTAAGAATGATTTTATCATCATCATCAATTCTGTCGATGGTTTCCAGGTATTTTTCCATTCCGAAATTCTCGATCATGGCCAATTTGTTTTTTTCGTCCTTAAGATTTTCAATGATTCCTTCGGGATTGGCTTCGGGGTGAAACTGCGTACCAAATATTTCCTCAGAAAAGCGAACAGCCATGACTGCTCTTTCAAGATCAACGTGAGGCCTGAATTTTTCAATTGCCGTGATTTGCATTCCCAATTCCTCGAAACGATGATGATCCGGCTCTATGAATTGATAAGCCCGCGAATCAACGGCGTAGAAGGGGTTCGGAAGATTTTTAAATAAAAACTCCTGCTCGCCTTCTTCTGTTTTATGCACCGGCATTACTCCGAAAGAGTATGATTTTCTTTTACATATATTGCCCAGTTTCCAGTGAATGCTGGCCAGCTGGAAAGAATGGCAGATCAGGAAAAGGTATTTTTTATTGGAACTGGATTTATTATGTTCAAACACCGAATCCAGGAATCCGCTGAATTGCTCTTCCCACTCAAATCCTTCTCTGTGAGGATTCCCCGGTCCTCCGGAAGAAATAAAAATGTCGAAGTCTTCAACATCCGGAATTTCATTTTTAAACCTCACATCAAACGTGGTGATGGTTACATTTTCCTCGTGGCAGCTTTGTTTGAAAGCTTCGGCGATTTCTTTTATATTTTTAAATCCCTGGTTGATCTGGTTGTTGTTCATATCCAGCAAAGCAATTCGGATCTCTTTCATGCTACTTCATATTTTGTACAAATGTATTACAAATTGTGAAGCGGTTCACCGTGGGTGATGCCATATTCCGTTTCGGAGATCATATAGTCAACGACTTTCGTCAGATCACCTGTTTCATTGAAAATTTTAAGCTGTCGGTCGGCACCTGTTCCGTGTTCCAGTATTTTCCAGGCATATTCTACTTCACTACGGCAACCTAAATCATCCACCACATCATCAATGAATTCCAGAAGTTCTTTCAAAAGATCAGGATACGGAACAGATTCTTCTTTCCCAAAATCGATAAGATGAGCTTCAATTCCGCTTTTTGAGGCTCGCCATTTATTTTCGTTGAGCAGTAATCTTCGGTAGCTTCTGAAACTTAAATTCTGCTGGTGCAGCTTATAGATTTTTGCAACCAGTGACTGCATGATGGCAGCAAGGCAAACCGTCTCATCGATTCTTAAAGGCATATCACAAATCCTGAACTCGATGGTAGGATAGAACGGGTGCACCCGAAGATCCCACCATATTTTTTTGGCATTGTCTATGGTTCCCGTTTTTACCAAAAGGTCGACATAGCTGTCGAATTCGGCAAGGGAATTGAAGAAACTGGGAATTCCGGTTCTTGGGAATTTTACGAAAATTTCCTGCCGGTAAGATTTAAATCCTGTATTTCTGCCGATCCAGAAAGGAGAGTTGGTAGACAGGGCATACACGTGGGGAAGAAAATACCTCATCACATTCTGGATTCTTACACCTTCTTCACGGTTTGGAATTCCGATATGAACGTGAAGTCCAAAAATCAAATTTCCGCGTGCGACATCACCCATGTCGTCTACGATTTTATGATAGCGTTCGCCGTCGGTAATGGTATTGTGCTCCCAGTTGGAAAAGGGATGTGTTCCACCACCGGAGACGCGCAATCCCTGTTCGTGGGCGGTCTTAATGAGATGTCTTCTGAGATTGGTTAATTCTGCTCTGGCTTCCTGAATGTTCTGGCAGATCCCGGTTTCCATTTCGATCATGGATTCGTGCATTTCGTGCTTTAAATTTTCGCTTAAAACCGCTTTTCCGCCTTCGATAATTTTCGAAACATGAGAGATCAGGTCTCTGCTCTCAACATCAATAATCTGATATTCTTCTTCGATGCCAATAGTAAACTGATGCATTTTTTTTCGTGTTTTTATGTTTTTTATTTAATAGAATCTTTTACAAAATTTCCCCATGCGATATTAGGTTTTCCGGAAACATATTCTTTAGCTTTTTCTACGGCTAACTTTGCCGCATGCTCCACAATCCATGCAAAATTTTCTTCCCCTACAGAATTTCTGTCGGCATCCGGAGCCGGATTGCAGAAGTCAATAGCATAAGGGATTCCGTCGCGAACAGCAAATTCCACCGTATTGAAATCATAGCCTAAAGCTTCATTCATTTTGATGGTGTAATCATGGATGGTTTTCAATAGTTTTTCCAATTCTTTACCCTGTGTTTTATGGGTGGTTTCATACCTCATATGGGGAGCGTTTCTCGGCTCGTAAGGCATGATATGTACATATTTTCTGCCCAAACAATATACCCGGTAGTAATCATCAAAAATAATTTCTTCCTGCACCATCATGACAAGCTGCTCAGTTTCCGAATGTTTTTCCCAGAGATCCTGCGGGTTTTCTACGCGGTATACATTTCTCCAGCCGCCACCGTCATGAGGTTTCATATAAGCCGGAAATCCTACGTAGTTAAAAATATAATCCCAGTCATGAGGGAATTTGAGGTTTCTGAAAGAAGTTTCCGAAGTGTTTTCCGGTCTTTCAAAAGAGGGAAGGAGAACGGTTTTGGGAAGAGGAATTCCGAGTTTTGTCATTAAAGCATTATTGAAAAACTTTTCATCGGCACTCCACCAAAAAGGATTGTTGATGACATAAGTTCCGTTCAGCGCTGCATTTTTAAGATAAGCCCTGTAAAAAGGCACATCCTGTGAAATTCTGTCGATGATCACGGCGTAGCCATAATCGGTTCCCTGTTCGAGCTTATCTATCGTTACAGGTTCTGCCACGATTTCACCTTTTCCGATTTCATTTACTTTATCAATAAATGCCCAGGGAAAAGTGTCTTCCATTCCGAATAGTATTCCGACTTTTTTAACCATAATGTATTTTTTTAATGTTTTGTATTATTTATTATAAATTTAATTAAAATGGATTTTGATATTGATTTGAATGTAACCATAAGTTGTTTATTTCTGATACTTAAAAGCAATTGGTAGTTAAAAATCTTTGTGGACTTTGCGTTAAAATCAATCACAATCTAAATCAAAAAAGTTCCTAAGAGAAAAACGCCCCGATAAAAGTCGGGAAAACCATCCTCCAAAGCGGCCAGTCGTGATTAATCCATTTTCTTTCGTCATACCAGAAATCTATTCCTTTTAAACGCAGAATTTCTGCCATTTCAATATTTTTATCCCTGCAGATATCCTGATCGGAAGTGCTTAAAACAATGTGCATGTGTCTGTATTTCCAGGCTTCATCATTTTTTACAAACTCTCTTGGACAATTGAAATATACCAGATCATCAGAATATCCGTCCATAAAATTCCTGATGCTGAAAGCTCCCGAAAGACAAAATACGTGAGAGACAACATCCGGAAACCTGAAGGCAAAATTAGCCGCGTGGTATCCGCCGAAACTTGCTCCGGCTACTGCAACACGATGTGTTTTATGGATTTTCTGAATGTAGGGTACAAATTCCTTAATAAGAAACTGTACATATTTTTCATAATTTCTGATCCGTTGCTGCGGCGGAATGCTTTCGTCGTAAAAGCTCCAACTGTCGATCGTCTGGATGTTATACAACTTTATTTTTCCCTTTTCGATAAACCAGTTAATGCTTTCATTGAGATGAAAATCATGGTTTTGGGTATAAAGACCCTGAGAGGTCGGAAACATAATGATCGGATATCCGTAATGTCCTGTGACTTCTACTTTTATACTTGCTCCTAAAATATGTGAGTAATAATCGGTATGTTCTATATGCGGCATTTTTTTGTAATAAATGATGATGATTGATCAATGATAATTAATTTGCTGGCTGCTAGCTCGTCGGTTTGCTCTTCGGAGGGAGAATATTCAGCATTTCAGCGTGAATGATTTCTGCGGCATGGTCGAGCCTTTCCTGAATCATTGCCGGATCATTGGATTTATACACAATTCCGACGTGATGATCGATCGGTAAAAATTTCACTGTTTCCGGGCTTTCAAATTGAGTATGATCTGCTTTTTCATCTTTAATCAGTGCAATGATCAATCCGGCGTAATATCCTGTAGGTTTGGAAATCCGGTAGTCTTTTCCCCGCAGTAGAGCATCTTCAATTTTTGCCCATTCTCTCCAGATGTTGATATTGCTGGAAGCTTTCACAAGATCAGGAATATGAGCGCCTCCCACTCTTGAAGAGGTTTCCAGGAAGTAGTATTTTCCGTCTTCTTTACCTTTTATAAACTCGGTATGTGTCGCACCGTTCATCAGTCCGAAACTGGATAAAAGTTTTGCATTGGCATTTTCCAGGACTGTAAATTCTTCAGAATACCGTCCCAGTGTTTTAGTTCTGAAAACACCTCCTTCATGAGAAACCTGCATGGGAGGTGCCAGGTATTTTGAGACGGCGGTGAAAACGATTTCTTTATTGAATGTAAGACTGTCAATGTGATATACATCACCGGGTTTAAAGCTTTCCAGCAGGAACAGGTGACGTTCTTCTCCCAGATTATTGAGGGCTTCCCAAAGTTCTTCTTTGGAATGCAGCTTTTTGATTCCTGACGCGGAAGCTTCTGAACGCGGTTTCAAAACCCACGGTGCCGGAACCTGATCGGCAAATGCATTAACCTCATCATTGTTAAAGACTGCAGTGAATTCAGGAACCCTGATATGCGAATCTTTTGCTTTTTGCCGCATGGCAAGCTTGTCCCTGAAATACCGGTGCGTAGTTTGTCCCATACCGGGAATGCGAAAGGTTTCCCGCACCAGTGCTGCTTTTTCCACATCGTAGTCATCAAGGGCTACCACAGCATCGACTTTTCGGGTTTGCATGAGGTAAGAAAATCCCTGGATAAGATGGTCGAGATTCCAGACTGAGGGTTTCAGCTCGTGCATGTAGAAGGTTTCGTCGATAGCATGCCATGGCCAGTTTTTTTCTTTCAGGTTTTCTGAAGTAATTAAAATGACCTTATTACCGAGATGTTTCATTTCGTCCATGAAATCATATCCCTTGTAATAGCACGAAATACATACTATTGTTTTCTTCTCCATATAATGTTTTTTAGTTTTTAGTGAAATTTCAAAAATAAAAGCGGTTTTTTATTATTTATTTAATATTAAATTAATAAAAATAATGTGCTTTTGAAAATTCTGGTTCAATTATACAGAGATTTTTTGTAATAAACTAATTTTTAGTGATAATTTTCGATTAAATCTGCCAGCAGCTGCACGCCAAATCCGGTGGCTGCTTTCTCTTTAGCATAGCCTACATTTCCGAAAGCTACTCCGGCTATATCGAGGTGCGCCCATTTTGGATGGTCTTCGATAAAATATTCCAGAAATTTCGCCGCTACTATACAATCTCCGATGGGTTTCATCGAGATATTTTTTATATCTGCTACATCAGACTTTATGTCATCTTTCCATACCTCCCAAAGCGGTAAGTTCCATAGTCTCTGGTTTACCTTATCGCCTGTTTTTATCAGTGTATCTTTGAGTTCGTTATTGTTTGTAAAAAGAGCTCCGCAGGTGTCGCCAAACATTCTTACAGAACTGCCCGTAAGGGTGGCAATGTCGATAAGGACATCTGTTTTATAGTTTTTGGAGAGATAAGAAAGTCCGTCTGCCAGGATCATTCTTCCTTCGGCATCGGTGTTAAGGACCTCGATCGTTTTTCCGTTGTACGCCGTGATGACATCGCTCGGAAGAAATGCATTTTCGGAAATGGCATTGTCTGTGATGGGTAAAATGGCAATGATATTAACCGGAAGCTGCATTTCTGCGGCATAAATCAAAGTTCCTACAACGGCGGTGGCGCCGCCCATATCCGACTTCATATAATGCATGTTGTCCGGATTTTTTAACGAAATTCCGCCGGTATCAAATAGCACACATTTTCCTACAAGGCCGAAGGTTTTTGCATTTTTAGCGTTGGTTTTATATTCAAGGATGGTAAAAGCGGCGTCGTAAGCGCTTCCCTGATTTACCGAAAGATAAGCGCCCAATCCCAGTTCCTCACATTTTTTTCTGTTGAAAACTGTATATTTCAGGTCATGTTTCTTGGCTAAATTTTTTAAATATAAACTAAACATATCCGGTTTTTTAAGATTTGCCGGTTTGTTCAGCCATTCCTGACATGCGATTTGTCCGTTGCTTATGGCTACTGCTTTTTGGTTAATATGATCCAGTTTCTTTTGGCTTACATTCTCAAAATGAAGCTCGAATTTTACGTTCCAGAATGCATGAGTTTTTTCAAAAGGATAGTGGTAAGAGCCGATTAAAAGACCTTTCACAAACTCCTCGAATTGCTTTTCATTGATAAAATCTCCTACGACCAGTGTCGGCAATGCCGCGATCTTTTCTTTGTAAATCTGCGAAAACTTCAGTGCGACCTGCTGGATTTCAAATAAAGCCACATCTGATTTGCCCAAACCTATGAAATAAGCAATGCCTTCTTCCTGAACGTTGACGAAAACCTCGTACTTTTTACCGCTGAAAAATGCCGGGATGTTTTTGTTGAAATTTCCGGATGTTTTGATCCATTCTTCTTCCGTGAAAAGATGGAAAATCTGAGTATAGTTTTTAATTTTTTTATTGACTAATTTCATTGTTTACTTTTTAATGCTGTTTTGCTGAGGTTGTACCTCAACCGGGTTTTGTGTATTGTTGTAAAAAAGCCATTCGATTGCCCTTGGGAATTCCTGTGACCAGTAGAATTCGTTATGGGTTCCCTCCGGATTGATGCTCGTTCTGAATTCGAAATCAAAAAGATTTTTCTTTTCCCAGCGTTTTAAATATTGTTCGAAAATATGAATTCTTTTAACCATTTTAGAACCTTCCCGGCCGCCGCCATACAGATAGATTTTCATTTTATAAGGAACCCTGAAATTCATCATCGGAAAATTATTGCCGGGCTCTACCCAGAGTGAAGGTGAAAAGATAAGCAGTTTAGAATAGACTTCAGGATACAGAAAGCCGCTGTAAATACTGATCAATGCCCCCAGAGAGCTGCCGCCGATTCCTGTGTTCTCGCGGTCTTTTTTAATCCGGTAATGTTCGTCTACAAAAGGTTTCAGGGTATCGGTGATAAAACGGATGTATTTTTTCCCTTCCGAGCCATTGGCGACATGGTCATTATCGAAAATATACTCCTTAACTCTGTCTTCGCTTCCGTGTTCTATGGCGATAATGATGACTTCTCCACGTCCATATTCGGAGAGTACGGAAAGTTTCTTGTCGATTTCCCAGTTGCCGTAATCACTGCCTTCGTTGAAAAGATTTTGTGCGTCCTGAAGATAAAGCACAGGGTAGTTCTTTTCTGAAACATAGTAATCGTATGGGAGCAATGCCCAGACCTTCCGGTGGCGTTCCAGCTGAGGAATGTAAAATTCTTCTGAAATAACTTCCACAATGGGAAAAAATTCTTTTTTAAACGGTCCCCAGTTTAGTCGCCATTTCTCTACCAGGTCGGAAGCTTTTCCTTCTGATTTCTTCACTTTTCTGTTTGGTGTAATGTTTCCGTAGGTATCGAGCTCTACATTTTCCCAGCCTCCTTTTGTGAATTTGTATTCTATGGTTTCGGGTAAAAGCGCATTGTCGATTTCTATATAATAATTCCGGTCTCCGGCTTTGGCAAGCTGATAGCGTAGATCCCGCGGGTTCCAGCTGTTGAAATTTCCTGTGATATAGATATTCCTTTCATCATTTTCCTCAGTATGGAGTTTAAATCTCATCCAAGCGTTTTTTATAATTCTGAAGGATAAATTTAGAATAAAATCTTTTTATGGCAAATTATTTTTAAAATCAAAGGAAACACTCCTGAAAAAAAGCTATATTTGATAAGAAGCAAGTAATGGTTGTGTATTTAACATAATAATTACTTCACTATTTATTAACAGTTCTTTCTGATTTTTTCAGTAGTTTCAGAGAAGTATTAAAATTTAAATCAAAACCGTGATGAATTCGGTTAAAACATACACTCTTTTTACGGATCATGATATTTATCTTTTTAAAGAAGGTAAACATTATAAGCTGTACGACAAGTTCGGGGCACATTCCGTAGAAAAAGATGGCGTGCAGGGCGTTTACTTTTCGGTATGGGCACCCAACGCCAAAAAAGTTTCGGTAATCGGTAATTTCAACAGCTGGAATCACAAAGACCATATCCTGTTCCCAAGATGGGACGGATCGGGAATCTGGGAAGGCTTCGTTGCAGGGCTTACCTGGGGAACATTATACAAATATGCGATAGAAACAGCGAGAGGGGAAGTTCTGGAAAAGAGCGACCCGTATGCACTGAGCTGGGAACAAAACATTCAGGCAGCATCACTGGTTTCTACCACCTGGTATGAATGGAATGACAAAGACTGGCTTCAGAACCGCTGGAAAAAAAACAGTCTCAAGGCTCCGGTTTCCGTTTACGAACTTCATCTTGGCTCATGGATACGAAGTGATAAGGATCCCGAAAAATTTTTAAGTTACCGTGATGTAGCTGAAAAGCTTGTTCCTTACATCAAAGAAATGGAATTCACCCATGTGGAATTCATGCCGGTTATGGAATACCCGTACGATCCAAGCTGGGGTTACCAGATTACGGGGTTTTTCGCGGCAACATCACGTTTCGGCTCGCCCCAGGACCTGATGTTTCTCATTGATGAACTCCATAAAAATGATATCGGCGTGATCCTCGACTGGGTACCTTCCCATTTTCCGGGTGATGCTAATGGGCTGCATCGGTTTGACGGATCGTATCTTTATGAACATGAAGATCCGAGGAAGGGATTCCACCCCGACTGGAAATCCTATATTTTTAATTACGGGCGAAATGAAGTAAAATCTTTTTTGATCTCCAACGCTATGTTCTGGCTGGAGCGCTACCACGCCGACGGTTTGCGGGTAGATGCGGTGACTTCCATGCTTCATCTCGATTATTCCAGGAATGAAGGCGAATGGGAGCCCAATATTTATGGGGGAAATGTAAATCTTGAAGCAAAGACATTTTTGCAGGAATTCAATTCGGCTGTTTACAAGGAGTTTGGTGATAATATCATAACAATCGCTGAGGAAAGCTCGGATTTTCCGATGCTTACAAAACCTGTGCATGACGGAGGAGTCGGTTTCGGAATGAAATGGATGATGGGGTGGATGCATGATACCCTGGATTACTTTAAAGTAGATCCCATTGAACGGAAGTTTAATCATCACAAGCTGACTTTCGCTTCAATGTATATGTATAACGAAAATTATATGATGCCACTCTCCCATGATGAAGTGGTTCATGGAAAAGCAAGTCTTATTTACAAAATGTTTGGTGACGAATGGCAGAAGTTTGCCAATCTAAGGGCTTTGTATGTATACATGTTTACGCATCCCGGCGCCAAGCTTTTATTCATGGGTGATGAATTCGGGCAAACGAGCGAATGGAACTTTAAAAAAAGCCTGGACTGGCATTTGCTGATGTATCCTGTTCACAAAGGATTGAAGGATTTGGTGAAAAAACTGAATCACCTTTACAGAACTGAAACGGCACTTTACGAAAATCAGTTCAACTATTATGGGTTTGAGTGGGTGCAGGCGGATGACGTTGAAAATTCAGTATATATTTACCTGAGAAAAGGACAGCGAAAAGATGACGTCTGTATGGTTATTTTGAACCTTACTCCACGCGTAATCGATTATAAAGTAGGGGTAAGCGCAGGAAGTCACTGGGAAGTTATTTTTAATTCCGATGACGAGCAATATGCAGGAAGCGGCGTAAGAGCCGATATTTTTGATGAACAATACGAAAATTATATGAATCATCAGAAGTCGATCAGTATCAATCTTCCGCCATTATCAGGGATTATTTTAAAAAGAAAAGACATAAAATATAAACACAACAGAATCAAACATTATAAAAGATAGAATATGATAATTTACCATCTCAGTACCGAATGTTATCCGGTGGCAAAAGTGGGAGGTCTTGCCGATGTAGTAGGCGCTTTGCCGAAGTATCAGAACAAAATTAAAGATATTGATGCGAAGGTTGTTATGCCGTGGTATAATAAATCTTTTGTCTATGATCATCAGTTTGACATAGTTTTTGATGGCTTTATACACCAGGGAGGAAATATGCTGCAGGTGCAGGTTTTAAAGGAAAAATCCAATGCTTTAGGCTTTGAATTGTACATGGTAAAAATTCCAGGGCTTCTGGATAGAGATAATCCATACGGCTATCAGGATGAGAATTTTCAGTTCATTGCTTTTCAGCACGGTGTTCTTCATTGGCTGAGTGCTATGGAAATCCGTCCCGATGTTCTGCATTGTCACGATTACCATACGGGATTGGTTCCGTTTATGATCGAATATTGTCCGGAATTTTCTTTCCTTAAAGGTGTGAAAACGGTGGGAACCATTCACAATGGTGAATACCAGGGAATGATGAGCTGGGAAATGGCCAGATATCTTCCTTCCTTCGATCCGTACAAATGGGGATTACTGGACTGGAACGGGTTGATCAATCCTCTGGCAAGCATGATTAAATGTGCCAATGCTTTTACCACCGTTTCCCAGGGATATCTTGAGGAGCTTTATGTAAGCTTCAGAGGTCTTGAAAGCCTGGTAAGAGATGAGTTCGGTAAAGCCTACGGAATTATCAACGGCATCGACACGGAAGTCTGGAATCCTGAAACCGATCCGATGCTGGATTTTAATTTTAATATTAAAAATGCCGTAGAGCAGAAAAAGAAAAATAAAGAAAAACTGTGTAAAGAATATGGCTTAAAGCCTGAGCTTCCTTTATTTGCTTTTATCGGAAGATTTGCTACGGAAAAAGGCGCAGATTTGCTTCCTGATATCGTCTGGAGAAGCATTAAACAAAGTTATGGAGCACTTAATATAATGGTTTTGGGTTCCGGAAACACGTACATTGAAAACAAACTGAAAGAATATGATTATACCTACACCAATTTCGGACTGGATGTGGGATACAAAGAATATCTTTCACATAAAATATATGCTTCGGCGGATTTTTTGCTGATGCCATCAAGGGTTGAACCCTGCGGGCTTAATCAGATGTACTCGATGAGATATGGTACGGTTCCGATTGTTCGCTATATTGGAGGCCTGAGAGATACCGTAGCGGATATTTCCACAGGTGGGGCAGGGATTAATTTTACTTATCCTGGTGTAGATGATGTTATCCATGCTATGAACAGGGCATTGATGGTCTACAATCAAAAGGAGGTAATGGAAAATCTTATTCATGCCAATATGAGTTTTGATTTTGCTTGGGAAAAGTCTGCTGAAAAATACATAGCTTTATATAAAAATTAAATAAAAAAATATTAATACGTAAAATGCAAAATATTTATGAATCGCAATGTTATATCCATTGTTTTAGGAGGCGGTAGAGGAACAAGGCTGTTCCCGCTCACATACACAAGGTCAAAACCTGCCGTACCAATCGCAGGGAAATACAGATTGGTAGATATTCCGATTTCCAATTGTTTAAATTCAGGGATGAACAAGATTCTTGTTTTAACACAGTTTAATTCAGCGTCTTTAAATTCACACATTAAAAACTCATATCACTTTGATATTTTCAGCAAAGGATTTGTGGATATTCTGGCTGCCGAACAGAATGTTGAAAACGAAAGCTGGTATCAGGGAACGGCTGATGCGGTGCGTCAGTCGATGAAACATTTGGAAAAATACGATTATGATTATATCTTAATTCTTTCAGGAGATCAGCTTTATCAGATGGATTTCAAGGAAATGCTGGATTTCCATATAGAGAAAGGCGGTGATGTGACCATTGCTACCATTCCTGTAAATGCCAAAGATGCGACAGGTTTCGGGATCTTAAGTTCTGACGATGAAGGAAATATTACCTCTTTTGTTGAAAAGCCTGGATACGACATGCTGGACGGCTTAAAGTCCGAAGTTTCGGAAGAAAATAAAAATGCCGGTAAAGAATATCTTGCCTCCATGGGGATTTATATTTTTACCAAAAGCATTCTCAAAAAGATGTTTGATGAAGGTGCGGGAGACGATTTCGGAAAAGATATTATACCAAATTCCATAGGGAAATATACCACGCTCAGTTATCAGTATGAAGGGTATTGGACGGATATCGGAACCATAGAATCGTTTTATGAAGCAAACCTTGATCTTTGTCAGGATTTCCCGCAGTTTAACCTTTTTTCATCTTCTCCGATCTATACCAGAGCGAGAATGCTTCCACCATCAAAAATAAACGGTTCTTATGTAAGCAAAGCGGTATTTGGTGACGGATGCATCATCATGGCAGATAAAATTGAAAACTCCGTGATTGGAAACAGGACAAGAATTGACAAAGGAAGTACAATCGTTAACGCGTATGTGATGGGCTCAGATTTTTACCAGGGCACTGCAGAAATTGTTGATAATGACAGTAAAGGCCGCCCTAATATGGGCATCGGAAAATATTGTTATATCGAAAAAGCAATTTTAGATAAAAACTGCCACATCGGTGATAATGTACGCATTATCGGCGGCAAACACCTTAACGATGGTGATTACGGTACGTATTCCGTTCAGGATGGTATTATCGTCGTGAAAAAAGGAGCGGTCCTGGAACATGGAACTCATATCGGATAAAACGGATGTATGGAATACGGAAATTGATTTAAAGCCGATATTTCATCCTTCAAAATAAATTATTAAACAGAGTGATCATCATATTGGTCACTTTTGTTATTTTCTATACATTTGTACGATGCGTTTTTTTAAGATTATAGCTGTATTTATCGTTTTGCTGATTGGGGCTTATGCCGCTTCAATGTACTATTTTGTGGATGAAAGCAAAGATTTTAAAATTGAAAAAGAAATTAACTATCCGGTAGAAAAGGTTTTCAATCAGTTTAATAATCTGCAGAACTTTACCCGCTGGAATAATTTCTTTACCAGCTCGAAATCCATTGATATCGATTACTATACGCCTTATGAAGGAAAAGGAAGTTCCATAAGCTATGTAGACCCTAAAAACGATACGGACGGCGAAATGTTCTTACGGTACGAAAATCCCAACAAAACACTGAGATATCAACTCTTTGAGGATAAAAATGAAAGCCCGACACTGGTTGATATTAAATTTAAAGCCATTGCTCCCGAAAAGACTCGGATTACCTGGATCGTCCATACTCCTAAATTATCCGTTTTAAGACGTGTAGAAAATTTTTGGACCGAAGACCGCTTTGCCGAGAATATCAATAAAAGTATGTTGAATCTCAACAATGTTCTGGGCAATAAAGTGGAGAAAGACAACCAGATGGCGGCCATAAAATACGACAGTTTAATGGTTGAAAATGAAGAAGAAAAACTTTTGCTGGGGATCAATGTAAGCACCTCCAACAAGAAAGATGCGCTTTATAAAAACATTGTGATGAATTATAACAAGATCTATAATTACACAACCATGGATCTGGGTAAAAAAGACGATGAATTCGGTTTTCCAGTACTGATTACCGATGCCGATAATTACAAGGATAAAGAAGTGTCTTATTTTCTTGGAATTCCGTTATCCAAGAAGTTTGGGCTTACGGATAATAACTTCAGTTTCAGGACACAAAGTCCTACGCAAAATTATATCATGTACTATAAAGGGAATTATGCGGGGAGAATAAAAGCCATTCAGCAGCTTATCCAAAAGGCTAAAAAAGATGAAATGCGTTTTGGAGATATCCGGCAGACGTTTCTGGAGCGTCCTATGGAAGATCAGGATGTGAATATGAAGCTCTCATTATCAGTATTTAAGTAAATTCAGAATAATTATTTCTTTTATAGTTTTTTTAATAGTTTCACGCTGTTCCAAGTCGGTTTTTTTTATTAAATTTGGGGTTCAATTCTATAAACAAATTTTAATAACAGATACACTGTAATAATGGACAGATTTTCATTCCTAAACGCAGCTCATTCTCAGTTAATTGAGGATTTATACCAACAGTACTTAAAATTTCCCGACTCTTTAGAACCCTCCTGGAAAGCCTTTTTTCAAGGTTTTGATTTTGCTTTGGAGAACTATGGAGAAGACGATTATATCCAATACAGCCAGGTTCCGGCAGCTTCAGCTCCCGTAGTACAGCAGGCAGCTCAGGCCGCTTCAAACGGTGAAGTTCCGGAACACATCAAAAAAGAATTTAAGGTGGTAAACCTTATCGAAGCGTATAGAACCAGAGGTCATCTGTTTACTAAAACCAATCCTGTCCGAGAAAGAAGACACTACACGCCGACTTTGGATATCGAAAATTTCGGTCTTGATAAGTCAGATTTAAATACAAAATTCAACTGTGCCGTTGAAACAGGGATGAAAGGCCCGGCTACTTTACAGGAGCTGATCACGCATCTGGAAAACATCTACTGTGATTCGATCGGAGTAGAGTATATGCACATCAACAATGTTGAAGAAAAAGATTTTATCAAGCAATGGCTTCAGGTTAATGAAAACCATCCAAGTCTTTCAGCGAATGAAAAAACTGAAATCCTTTTAAAATTAAACCAGGCGGTAGCATTTGAAAATTATCTTCATACAAAATTTGTTGGGCAGAAAAGATTTTCACTGGAAGGAGGAGAAACTTTGATTCCTGCATTGGATCAGCTGATCACCAGATCTTCGCAGTTAGGCGTTGACGAGGTTGTTTTAGGAATGGCCCACAGAGGAAGGCTGAATGTGCTTACCAATATTTTCGGAAAGTCTTACAAACAGATTTTCTCGGAATTTGAAGGAAAAGAATTCGAAGAAGATGTATTCTCAGGTGACGTTAAATATCACTTAGGATCATCAAAAAAAATAAAAACCGCTTCAGGAGAAGAAGTGGCGATCAATCTTACCCCGAACCCATCTCACCTTGAGACAGTAGCCGCTCTTGTAGAAGGGATCTGCCGTGCGAAAGTAGATGATAAATACAAAGGAGATTATTCGAAAATATTACCGATCGTTATCCATGGAGACGGTGCTATTGCAGGACAGGGTATTGCTTATGAAGTTGCTCAAATGATGACGCTGGAAGGCTACAGAACAGGCGGTACGGTTCATATTGTTGTGAACAACCAGGTTTCGTTTACCACAAATTACATGGATGCAAGATCTTCAACATACTGTACTGACATCGCAAAAGTAACTGAATCTCCTGTAATGCACGTGAATGCGGATGATGCGGAAGCAGTGGTTCATGCGATTCATTTTGCTGCTGATTTCAGGGCTAAATTCGGTAAAGACGTTTACATTGATTTGTTAGGATACAGAAAATATGGTCACAATGAAGGGGATGAGCCGAGATTTACCCAGCCTAATCTTTACAAAATCATTTCAAAACACCCGAATCCGAGAGAAATCTATAAAGACCAGTTGTTGAAAGACAGCGTAACGTCAAACGATGTTATCGCTAAAATGGAAACTGAATTTAAAGCGCTCCTGGATAAAGATTTTGATGCTTCGAAAGAGATTGAGAAAAATGTGATGGATTTGTTCATGGCAGATGACTGGACGAACTATCCTATTGCTAAAAGAGGAGCCGTACAGGAACCTGTCGATACAAAATATGACCTGGAAAAGCTGAAGGAGCTGGCTCTTAAAATGTCTACACTTCCGGCTGATAAAAAGTTCCTGAATAAAATCACGAGACTCTTCGAGAACAGAATAAAAGCCATTGAAGGAAATTCTTTAGACTGGGCTCTTGGTGAATGGCTGGCTTATGCAACACTTTTGGTTGAAGGGCACAATGTAAGAATTTCCGGTGAGGATGTGGAAAGAGGAACTTTCTCTCACCGACATGCCGTTGTAAAAACAGAAGATACCGAAGAAGAATATATCCCTTTAAGACACGTTTCGGAAAGCAGATTTGATGTATACAATTCTCACCTTTCAGAATATGGTGTTTTAGGTTTTGATTATGGTTATGCAATGGCTTCTCCGAATACTTTGACGATTTGGGAAGCGCAATTCGGGGATTTCGTAAATGGTGCACAAATTATTGTTGACCAATATTTAGCCGCAGCAGAAGAAAAATGGAAGATCCAGGACGGTCTGGTAATGCTATTGCCACACGGTTCAGAAGGGCAGGGAGCAGAGCACTCTTCAGCAAGACTGGAAAGGTTCTTAACGCTTTGTGCCAATGAAAATATGGTCGTTGCCAATATCACATCCCCGGCCAACTACTTCCATTTATTAAGAAGACAGTTGAAGTGGTCATTCAGAAAACCTCTGATTGTGATGAGTCCAAAATCATTATTGAGACATCCTAAAGTAGTTTCTCCATTGGAAGATTTTGCTACAGGAAGCTTCCAGCCTATTTTGGATGATCCGACTGCAGATCCTGAAAAAGTGGAAAAATTAGTGCTGTGTTCAGGTAAGCTGTATTTTGAATTATTAGCTAAAAAAGAAGAGTTAAATGCTGAGAATGTTGCTTTGGTAAGATTCGAACAATTGTATCCGCTACAGGCAGACGCAATTGAGGCCATCTTCAGCAAGTATGGAAACAGAAAAACTCTTGTTTGGGCTCAGGAAGAACCTGAAAATATGGGAGCTTGGTCTTATATCTTAAGAAACTTCAGGGATACTGGAATCCAGGTGGTTGCTCCGGTTCCTAGTGGTGCTCCGGCTCCGGGAAGCCACAAAATGTTTGAGAAAAATCAAAATGCAGTGATCAACCGGGTGTTTGATCGTAATGATGCCCCGGTAAAAAGACCTGTAACCGCTTAAATTTAGCTGAAAACCAGATATTAGCCTTTTGTCTTTTACTGTTTTCTTAAAGTCAAAAAAATAAAAATTAAAAAAATAAAAAATACGATATGTCAGTTTTAGAAATGAAAGTTCCTTCACCGGGCGAATCAATTACAGAAGTTGAAATTGCAACCTGGCTTGTAAAAGATGGTGATTATGTAGAAAAAGATCAACCCATCGCTGAAGTAGATTCAGACAAAGCCACTCTTGAATTGCCTGCTGAACAAAGCGGAATCATTACTTTAAAAGCAGAAGAAGGTGACGTTGTACAGGTAGGACAGGTAGTTTGCTTAATCGATATGGATGCTGCAAAACCTGCAGGAAGCGATGCTCCTGCGGCTGAAGCTCCAAAACAGGAAGAAGCTCCGAAAGCTGCTGAACCTGCAAAAGAGGAGACTCCAAAACCTGCTACCCAGCCTGCTACACCACAAACGTATGCTACCGGTGCACCATCGCCGGCAGCGAAAAAAATCCTTGATGAAAAAGGAATGGAGGCTTCACAGGTTTCAGGAAGCGGAAGAGACGGAAGAATCACTAAATCTGATGCTGAGTTGGCAGCTGTTCCTGCATTTGGAGGAAATCCTGTTACGGCTACCGGATCAAGATCAACAACGACGACAAAACTTTCAGTTCTTAGAAGAAAAATTGCTCAGAGACTGGTTTCTGTAAAGAACGAAACGGCAATGTTGACTACTTTCAATGAAGTTGACATGTCTGAAATCTTCAGACTGAGAAAACAATATAAAGAAGAATTTGCTCAGAAACACGGTGTAGGGCTTGGCTTCATGTCTTTCTTTACAAAAGCGGTGACAAGAGCATTACAGATGTATCCTGATGTCAATGCATCTATCGACGGAGATTTCAAAGTAAACTACGATTTCTGCGATATTTCGATTGCGGTTTCAGGTCCTAAAGGATTAATGGTTCCGGTATTGAGAAATGCAGAAAATATGTCTTTTGCAAGTGTTGAAGCCAATATTAAAGACCTGGCTATAAAAGTAAGAGACGGAAAAATCACTGTTGACGAAATGACAGGCGGAACTTTCACCATTACGAATGGCGGAACTTTCGGATCCATGATGTCTACGCCGATCATCAACCCTCCTCAATCTGCAATTCTGGGTATGCACAATATTATCCAGAGACCGGTTGCTGTTGACGGGCAGGTGGTGATTCGTCCGATGATGTATGTAGCCATGTCTTATGACCATAGAATTATCGACGGAAAAGAGTCTGTAGGCTTCCTGGTAGCGGTAAAAGAGGCTATTGATAATCCGGTAGGAATTCTCATGAATGGTGACGAAAGAAAAGGCTTAGGCTTATAATCCAGGAAAAAATTATAATATAAATTTTCATCTCGCCCCCAAAAGGGCGAGATTTTTGTATCTTTTTGGAAAATAACAAGATGATGTTCTCTAAAATGACCTCCAATATTAAAGTTTCAGTCATACCTGAATATGATAGCAAAAACAGTTACCCATCTGAAAACAGATACGTTTTCAAGTACAATATAACGATCGAAAATGACGGAAATTTTCCTATAAAAATTCTGAAGAGAAAATGGCTGATTTTTGATGTAGGGTTTGGCTATACGGAAATTATCGGCGACGGCGTAATCGGCCTCACACCTGAAATTTCTGTCAGCGAAAACTTTGCTTATTTCTCAAACGTTATGTTACGGTCAGGAGTAGGAAATATGAGTGGAAAGTACCTTGTAAGAAATATGGAAACTCAGGAGAATTTTGAAATTGATATTCCGAAATTCAATCTGTTATCTGAAGTTCTGAGCAATTAAGTTAGAGCTTTTTAATCTTAAGTTTCAAAAGATCTGCAATCTCATCATTAGTGGTGAGAAAAAGTTTTTCGAAAGCCAGCAAAGAAATTTTTGCACAAACTTCGGCATCATCACCGGCTCTGTGATGTTTAAAACTTAACTGATGGTATTCTGCCAAGTGTTTTAACCCGTATTTAGGTAAATAATTCCACGATTTTTTAGCAAGCTGAATGCTGCAGAGGTAATTTAATTTTGGAGTAAACATTCCATAGTGATTCAGGCAGCCACGGAGAACACCGGCATCAAAACCTGCGTTATGGGCAATCATTAAAGTCCCGTACATCATTTCCTCCACCTCATACCAGATTTCATCAAAAGTAGGAGCATCTTTTACATCTTCCGGTAAAATTCCGTGAACATCGACGTTAAAAGGATTAAAGTAAGGAAAACTCGGCGGTTTAATCAGCCAGGTCTTTGTTTCTACAATTCTGGAATCCTGCACAATACAGACTCCCAGCTCACATGCTGAATTTCGTTCATGAGTTGCTGTTTCGAAATCTATGGCACAAAAATCCATGAATGTTAAGTTGTTATTTTAAAGAATGTTGTATTTCTATTGGTGGCCACCTTTGTAATTCCCTGAATGACATCTTTAAATTGATCTTCTAAAGTATTGATATTAAAATTGTCATGGTCACTGATCGTAACAATAAAGCTTTTGATGACATTTTTATTTGTCGGAGTATCGGTTGTTTCCTTAAGAATGCTTCCGTATGTTACCTTTTCATTCAAATATTTACTGAAACTATCAACAAGTTTTTTGTCTGCATTTTTACTGATCTCAATGCGAAATCTTCCGCCATGTATTCCTTCCTGAAGCCTTACCAGATAGACAGAGCCTTTTTTGAAATTTACCTTTCCTTTACGGTCAATTTTTTCATGAATTTCATTAAAAGGCATCACTTTTTTAGATACAGCTTTCTCCTTTTCAATATCAATATTATCGATAAGGTCGCGGAATGAAAAAACTTCAACTGTTACAGGATCAGTATCTTTTACATTTTCAGAACCCTTTTCCGTTAATGCCCGGAAGCTGCAGTTTTTATCAATTTCAGACCAGGTATTCTTCTGCGAAAATCCGAACTGGAAAATGCACACAAATAATAATAAAGATAAAGAAGTTGTTTTCATTGTAGGAAATGTTTAAAAATCAACCATTTTGATTGATAAAATTTATGCTTCTGTTGTTTCTGGCGACGCTTCCATGTTCCGGGAATCTGCATATAAAAAGCAAAATGTGCCTTTCCGACAGCCCAGAAATGAGAAAATCCGTATTTATATCCAAAATATACGGCAGCCAATCCGTCCAGACATAGCCTTGCGAATATAACGAAAATCATATTCGGAAACGGCATGTTTTTCAGTAACATGGAAAGGTTGTTCCTCATGTTCAGAAAGGTCTTTTTTGCACTTTGCTTATTTAAAGTTCCTCCGCCGACATGATAAACTTTTGATCTCCCGGTGTAAAAGATCTTTTTTCCCGCATTAATCAGTCTCCAGCAAAGGTCAATTTCTTCCTGATGGGCAAAAAATCGTTCATCAAACCCGTTTTGTGACCAGAAATCTTTTGAACGGATAAAAAGGCAACAACCGGATGCCCAGAAAATTTCTGTTTCGTCATCATACTGTCCAAGATCTTCTTCCACATCATCAAAAATTCTTCCCCTGCAATACGGATACCCTAAATTGTCGATTAAACCGCCTGCCGCACCGGCAAATTCAAAATAGTTTTTTCTGTCAAAAGATAAAATTTTGGGCTGTACCGCTGATATTTCCTGATTTCTTTCAAACAGTTCCAGTACAGGCTCTGTCCAGTTTTCTGTAACTTCTACATCGGAATTGAGGAGGCAGTATATTTCATTGTCAATATGCTTCAATCCTTCGTTATAACCACCTGCAAAGCCGTAATTCTTATCATTTTTAACGATCTTAACATGTGGAAAGTGATGCTGCAAAAAGGCTACGGAATCATCGGTAGAAAAATTGTCTATCACATAAATGTCAGATTGCCGGGAAAACCGGGCAACGCTGGGAAGAAATTTTTCAAGCCAAGTCTTTCCGTTCCAGTTTAATATGACTACCGCTAATTTTTTCTGCATTCGTTCTATACTGTTTTTTCTGCATCGAAATCTTTGATAGAATCCTGATACTTCCACTTTCTATGAGACCAAAGATAATTGTCAGGACGCTTATGGATGGTATTTTCCAATAGTTTATGGAATTTCTTTACCACTTCATTTTTTACAAATTTTTCTCCGTCGGGATATATCCTGTGATAATTTACCTGGTAAAATCCGCGTTTTACTTTTTTCATCTCACAGTAAATGAATGCAAGATCCATTTTTGTTGCCAGTCTGTCGTAGCCTGTAAATACGGGCGTCCGCTGGTTCAGGAACTCCAGTCCATACGTAATATGCGCAAAATGCGGGGTCTGGTCAGCCACAAACATATAGGCCGAGCTTCCGTCATTTTTCGACCTGAAGATATTAAGAATCACTTCATTGGCTTCCAGTGCTTCATTGCCGAATTTGTTGCGGATGTGTTTCATCTGGTTTTCCCAGAAGTTACTGTTGACCTTTCGGTATACGGGATGGCAGTGGTCCTGCGGAACAATCGTCGCGAGGGCATTAATCCATTCCCAGTTAAAGACATGGCCTGCCAGGAGTATGATATTTTTGCCTTCAGCCTTCGCTTCATGAAAAAGCTCCTGATTGATGTGCTGCATGCGTACTCTCGCTTCGTTTTCCGAAATGCTGAAGGATTTGATGGTTTCAACAAGATAATCTGAAAAATTCAGATAGAACTTCTTTCGGATCTGGCCGATCTCTTCTTCCGTTTTTTCAGGAAAGGAATTTTTCAGATTCTCGGTAATAACATGCTTCCGGTATCCTACGATATAGTGATTCAGAAAAAACATGATATCTGAAAAAATGTATAAGATTTTCAGCGGAAGCTTAGAGATTAAGTATAATATTTTGATTAAGAAATTCATAAAACAGGCAAATTTAAGCATAATAAAAATATGGTTGTATCTTTGCCTGCAAATAGTATTATTTTTTTAATTTTATTGTATGAAAAAGTTATCAATTATAGGATTTCTGGGACTGAGCTTTTTTGCTTTCTCCCAAAATATAAAACCTGATGATAAGCAAAAAAATACCGATAAAACTTTATTGGTACCCGCTGATCATTCTGAATTAGATGCGAAAAAGAAAGCTGCGGAAGAAAAGGCCCGGTTGCCAAAGCCTTATAACCCGAAAGCCAATGCCGAAAAAGATATTGAAAATCTGATTGCCAAAGCAAAGAAAGAGAAAAAGAACATCATCATCCAGGCCGGTGGCAACTGGTGTATCTGGTGTCTCAGATTTAACCAATATGTGCAGACGACGCCTGAGCTGAAAAATATTGTTGATAAAAATTATGAATATTACCACCTGAATTATTCACCGGACAATAAGAATGAAAAAGTATTCTCCCAATATGGAAATCCCGGAGAAAAGTACGGATATCCCGTTTTTATTATTCTTGACCAAAATGGCAAAATGATTCATGTTCAGCCAAGTGATGTTTTGGAAGAAGGAAAAGGATACAGTTTAGAAAAAGTAAAGGAATTTTTTAATAAGTGGACTCCTGAAAGATCATAAAAATAAAACCGGGAAATTTTTCCCGGTTTTTTATCGCTATCGATTAACCTAAAAATTAATAAGTTTCCTGATCCATCCCAGCTTCTTTTCGGAATAGGGTGGATATTTTATTTGGGGCTCTCCCCAGGTTTTCTTTTCCAGGATCGCTTTCTGGTGGGAGAAAGTATCAAAACCAAATTTTCCATGGTAGTTTCCTATACCGGAATTTCCTACGCCTCCAAATGGAAGATTTTCATTTCCTAAATGCATTATTACCTCGTTAATACAGCCTCCGCCAAAGGATAATTTATTCTTAAAAATAGCTTTCTCTTCAGCATTATCAGTAAAGAGATAGGCTGCGAGTGGCTTCTCAAGTTCAGAGATTTCGTTGAGGATAAGGTTAAAATTGTTAAATGAAATAACAGGCAGAACAGGACCGAAAATCTCCTCCTGCATTACTTTGTCATTCCAGCTTATTCCAGATAGAATGGTGGGTTCCATATAGAGCTTTTCACGATCAGAATTTCCTCCGAAATATATTTTATCGGCTTCTATCAGGCCTTTCAACCGGTCGAAGTTCTTTACATTTATAATCTTTGTATAGTGTTCGGAATCCGGCTGGTAATTAAATTCCTGGATATATTTTCTCAGTGTCTCTAAAAACTGTTCCTGTACAGATTCCTGGACCAGTAAATAATCGGGGGCCACACAGGTTTGCCCTGCATTAAGAAATTTTCCCCAGACGATTCGCCTGGCGGCAACTTCCAGATTAGCCTCTTTCGTAACGATTACCGGTGATTTTCCGCCGAGTTCCAGGGTGACCGGTGTAAGTTGCTTCGAGGCAGCTTCATAAACGATTTTGCCTACTTTGGTGCTTCCCGTAAAAAATATTTTGTCAAACTTAAGTTGTAATAATTCTGTTGTCTCATCTACACCGCCTTCAAAAGCGAATACATATTCAGGAGGGAAATTTTCATTAATGAGATGCACTATAGCCTTCATGGTGTTTTCTGCAATTTCACTCGGTTTTACGATACAACAGTTTCCGGCTGCCATTGCTGCAACGATAGGGGATAAGGAGAGCTGATAGGGATAATTCCAGGCTCCTATGACAAGAATATTCCCCAAAGGCTCAGAATAAATTCTGCTTTTCCCGATCTGATTGATAAGATTTGTGCTTACTCTTCTTGGTCTGGAAAATGATTTCAGGTTTTTCAGATAATAATTAATATCATTAACAATGAACGAAATTTCAGTAGTGAACGTATCAAATTTTGACTTCCCAAAATCTTTTTCAATAGCTTTATATAAAATGTCTTCATTCCTGATAATAAGCTCTTTGAGTTTTTCAAGGTACATTTTCCGAAATTTAATATTTTTCGTCTGATGGGTTTTGAAAAATTCTTTTTGCTTTGATACAACTTCGCTTATTTCCATAAAAATAATTTTCCGGAACTAGAGCAAATTTGCTGCCTAAAATTGTACATTGTTGATAAACACTATTTGATATAAAAAAACAAAAACCACTTCGGTTGGAAGTGGTTTGTATGATAAAAGTCTTGTTGATTAAGCTTCTTCTTCAGATTTAGCTTCTTCCTTTTTAGCAGGAGCTGCTTTCGGAGCTTCTACCGGAGCGTCAGATACGATGTCGAATTCAAAATTGTACTCAACATTTCTGTGTAATCTGATGTTGGCGGTAACTTTACCTGTTCTTTTGATTGTGTTTCCTGGGATTTTGATGTATTTTTTCTCTACAGAAACACCAGCTTTTTCAAGAGCTGCAGAAAGGTCTGCATTGTTGATTGATCCGAATAATTTGTCACCAGAACCTACTTTTGCAGGAATAGTAACAGAAGTCTTCTTCAATTGCTCTACTACAGCGTTTGCAGCAGCGATTAATTTTGCTTCTTCTTCTTTTCTCGCTTCCAAAGTAGCTTCTAAAGCTGCCTTGTTTTTAGGAGTTGCTAAAAGCGCATATCCTTGAGGAATTAAGAAGTTTCTGGCATAACCAGGTTTTACGCTTACGGTGTCGAATTCAAGACCTAAGTTTTCTACGTCTTTTTTTAGGATAATGTCCATTGTTGTTGTCCTTTTTTTAGATGTTAGAAGTGAGAAATTAGAAATAGGCGAGATGCCTTTTGTCTGAAATCTGAAATCTAAAATCAAGTTAGAATTAATTATTTATTCAGCAACAAAAAGCCAAAAGCTGAAGCTAATGGCTAATTGTAATATTTTTACTTCAATAAGTCAGCTACGTACGGTAGTAAAGCAAGGTGTCTTGCTCTTTTGATCGCAGCAGAAACTTTTCTTTGGTATTTTAAAGAAGTTCCGGTATATCTTCTTGGTAAGATTTTACCTTGTTCGTTTACGAATTGTAATAAGAAATCAGCATCTTTGTAATCTACGTGCTTAATTCCGTATTTTTTGAATCTACAGTATTTCTTTTCAGATTTTGTATTGATATCAAGCGGAGTAAGGAATTTTACTTCTGATTCTCCTCCAGCAGAGGCTTGTTTAGCCATTTCGTCTATTGCCATTGTCTTGTCTTTTTAAAAAAATAGGGTTAATAATTAAGCTTTAGCAGCTTTTACTTTAGCTCTTCTTGTTACAGCATAGTCTACAGCATGCTTGTCTAGTTTTGTAGTCAGGTAACGGATTACTCTCTCATCACGCTTGAATGCCAATTCTAAATCAGCAACTACAGAACCTTCACCTTTAAATTCAATTAAAGTGTAAAATCCGTTCTTTTTCAATTGGATTGGGTAAGCTAATTTTTTTAATCCCCAGTTTTCTTTGGCAACGATTTCGCAGTTCTTTTCTTTAATAAGATCCACGTACTTGTTCACTGCTTCCTCCACCTGAGCTTCAGATAGAACGGGAGTTAAAATGAAAACAGTTTCGTAATTGTTCATAATGTTAAATGAATTTGTTAATTATTTCGAGGTGCAAAAGTATTTAAATTATTTGTAATATGCAAGAGATTGCGGAAGTTAATGAAATATTATAATAGGAGGAACAATGTCAATAAGATCACATTTAAACCTTCTGTAAGAATTCAGCGATCAGGTATGCATTTTTTTCAGAAAGATTTTTAGGGATTCCGAATAATAAAATATTATTTTTAATTTCCAGATTGAAATCTCCATCCGGAAATTTTCTGATGAGCTCTTTTCTTTCGGTATCCAGAAAAGCTGTTGCTTTGTATTTATCGCTTGCCAAAACATAAAAACCTTTAAAGTCGCTATCGTTAAAATTAATATTAAACCGGCTGAGTATTCCGGCGATTTTATCGGCCCATTTCTTTTTGTTGATGGAAATATACCCGAAATCTTCATTTAGCTTTTTCATTCCCCAGATTTGCAGACTGTCGTATAAAGCTGTGGTTCGGGCACCTTTTACCGTAGTGCTGATTTTGCTGACAATAAAAAGATGAAACGGATTTTCTTTATTTTCATCCGTAATGAAATAACAAATTTTCGGACTGAATAAAGATTTTTCTTCTCCGGAATTAAAAGTCTGAAAAGGGGAATCTTCAATAGTAACTACCGAAATATCATACATTACGAATAGTCTGTCATAAATATCAAAAATCAGTTGTTCCTGTTCTTTGGAGAAGTCAAAAAGTTTATCGGCATTCAATTTTCTGAAATCGAGTTCCATTTGCAATCATTTGTCTTAAAGGTAAAATAATTAATAGACTCCGCAAATAAAAAATCCAGGCTTTCGAAGGAATTAAGGTTTATTGGTTTTATATTTAATTGTTATTTCTTCTTTAGTAAATCTTGTACTTTACTGATCATATTTCTGGCATTGGTATTTTCAGTATTCAGTTCTATTGATTTTTTATAATTTTCCAACGCTAAAGCATAGTTTTTAATTGAAAGATATCCTTCACCCAAACTGTCATAGACATTTGCTGATTGAGGATTTTCTTTGGCATTTAAAGCAAAAACTTTTACAGCTTCGTTTATTCTTGAATTTCTCAGTAAAATATATCCCGTGTTATTCAAAGTGTCTTCAAAATTCCATTTTGGATTTTTTGCTTTAATATTGTAGTAATTTCTTTCCGCATTGGGATTGTCATTTTTAGAAAATTCGAGAATGATGGATTCTTGGGCTAAAGCATAAGCGTCTGTTAAGTTTTTGTCTATGATTGCTGCAATATGATTAATCAAATGGTATTGTACAGCGAAGGAACTGTATCCGTTGGACATCATGATAATGGCCATATTATTTTGCGGAAAAATACGGTAGGCGCTTACATTTCCTCCTGAGAAGCCGTAGGACGGAATATTATTAGCCTTGCTGATTTCCCAACCGTATGCAAAAATATCTTTTTTGTTTCCATACTCAAACGGTTGCCACATTGTATCTTTCGTTTTTTGATTCAGAAAATCATTTGTGCTCAAATGGCTGCTCCATTTTAGAAAAGCGGGTAAGGTAATTGCCAATCCATTTCCTGGATATGCCTTTTTCCCTTCGACATCTGTAGACTTTTCATATTTTTTCGTTTCGGAATTGTAATTATACTTTATGATACGGTTCGGGATTTTTTCAAGAGCATTTGAAGAAAAAACGACCCGATTGTTATTATCATAAAACTGACTGCTCAAAATAAAATTTTCAAAAGATTGCCCGGTGATTTTTTCAATGATCATGGCAAGGAGCATATAATTTGTCTGATTATATCTGTATTCGTATCCTGTTGTGAAATCCATTTTTTCCCTACTCAAACGCTCAATCGTTTTAGAACTGGAGTATTCCGGCAAAATGTCACTAAAGGCAATAAAGTTCGGTATTCCTGAAGAATGGGTCAGGAGATTCTTTACTTTTACATTCTGCCAGTCTTTAGGAAGGTTCTCAACATATTCTGAAACAGGGTCTTCCAGTGATAGCTTTTTCTGTTCTATTAACTGAAAAATCCCAACATCCGTCATTATTTTTGAAGTAGAATAAATACTGAACATCGAATCCGGACTTACTTTTTTACCATCTTCTAAATTTTCCACCCCATAATACTGTTCAAAAATAACTTTTCCATCTTTTATAACCCCAACGGCTAATCCGGGAATTTGATTCGTTTTAATTGTCTCTTTTACGTAATTGTCGATTAACCTGAATTGATCAGTTTGTTGCGAATGGGCAAGAGTAAAGGTATTTAATAGTAAAGCGGTAAGAAAAATTTGTTTCATAGCTAAGGTTCTGTTTTATATAAGACTGTTGAAAAGCTTATTCTATTACATGGCTGCAGTGCTTTTTAATCAAAAAACCTCCGGAAAAATATCCGAAGGTTTCTATTTTTGCTGGTAAGATTACCCATTACTTATATTTCCGTATTCAGATCCCAGTTTTCCAGGTAATCATGAACGTGTTTCAGCATCATTCCGCCTAAAGAGCCGTCAACAACTCTGTGGTCGTAAGAATGAGACATGAACATTAAGTTTCTGATCGCAATTACGTCGCCATCCGGAGTTTCAAGAACGGCAGGCTTTTTAACGATGGCTCCGATTGCCAATATTGCAACCTGAGGCTGAGGAATAATCGGTGTTCCCATAAGGTTTCCAAAGCTTCCCACATTAGAAATCGTGTATGTAGCACCTTGCGTGTCTTCCGGTCTTAATTTCTTATTTCTTGCTCTGTAAGCCAGATCATTGATCGCTTTTGCCAATCCTGACAGAGAAAGCTGGTCTGCGTTTTTGATGACAGGAACAATAAGGTTTCCGTCCGGTAAAGCAGTAGCCATACCGATATTGATGTTTTTCTTTTTGATGATATTTTCACCGCTAATGGAAACGTTGATCATCGGGAAATCCTGGATGGCTTTTACCACTGCTTTCACAAAGATCGGCATGAATGTAAGCTTTTCGCCTTCACGCTTTTCAAATAGCGATTTATTTTTGTTTCTCCATTTTACGACGTTGGTGACGTCGGTTTCGATGAAAGAAGTAACGTGTGGGGCAATCTGCTTGGCTTTCACCATATTCTCAGCAATAATCTTCCTCATCCTGTCCATAGGGATGATCTCATCGCCGGCAGCAGCGGTAATCGTTGCCGCAGGAGCAGAAGTCTGTACCGGCTGTTGTGCAGGCGCTGCCTGTTGTACCGGAGCTGCTTGCGGAGCAGGCTGGCTGCCTCTGTTTTTAACGTATGCTAAAATATCTTCTTTGGTAATTCTGCCTTCAAGGCCGCTTCCCTTGATTGAATTCAATTCGGCTTCAGAAATATTTTCCTGTTGTGCGATTGATTTTACAAGCGGAGAAAGATAAAGGTCTCCCGAAAATTCTGTAGAAGCCGTCACTTTTAAAGGTTCTTCTATTATTTTTAAAGTTTCGGCATCCGGAGCGGAAGCAGGAGTTTCTGCAGTTGTTTCTTCAGAATCCGTGTTGTTTCCTTCTCCTTCAATTTCTAAAATAGCAATAGCTTCGCCTACTTTTGCAACTTCATTTTTCTGTTTCAAAATCTTTACGATTTTCCCCGAAACCGGTGTCGGAACGTCTGAATCTACTTTATCAGTTGCAATCTCCACTACGGAATCATCTTCTTTCACATGATCTCCTTCGCTGAACAACCAGGTGATAATGGTGGCTTCCATAACACCTTCTCCCATGGAAGGAAGCAATAATTTGTACTCTGCCATTTTTAATTTTTAGATTTTGACAAATATATAAAAAAAATCGATTTTTTTATGAAATATTAAATTTTAGAAAAATTCAATATAAATATTCTCGCCCACGTTCAGTCCAAAGAGAGATTTGGCACCGTTCTTTTTACTTCCCTTATATATGGTCAACTCCAAAAGCTGACTATCATTGAAAATAGCTGCAGATTGCCCGTGAAATTCCGTTTCTCTTTCCCAGTCTGAAACGACTTCCGTATGGTTCAGAAATATACGTGAAAGGCTCAGGTTTCTGAATTTAATGGTAAAATTTTCATATCCTTTGCCATGGCTTTCAAAAAAATCTTTGCTGATATTTGATATTATATTTCCGAAATTATCAATATAGGTTACCTCACCGATGATCATTTTTTCAGGTTCATTAAAAACAGGTTTCGGGAACAGGAGCTGTTTAGCGGAATCTATTTTTCTCCCGATCACTTCCGGCAGTCCGCCATTGGCCAGGTGTACCGCTGCAGGCACAAAAACATCGGTAGACGTGAAGTTGACGATGTCATCAAATCTGTTATTCAGTGTGATTTCATAGATCGCTTCCGGTTTTATATCAAAAAAAATGAGACTTAAAAGCCCGTTATCGGCGGCAATAAAGTAATGGCCGTCTGCTTTGTAGACGATATTTCTTCTCGATTTGTTGTGAAAACTGTCGACGGAAAGGATATGGATGGAGTTTTTCGGGAAATGTTTATAAGCATTCCGGACGATGTACGAGGTCTGTACAAGATTGAAAGCCTGGATATCATGGGTAATATCAATAATATTAACTTTCTGATTCA
Organism: Chryseobacterium endophyticum; assembly: GCF_056333165.1. Taxonomy (NCBI): domain Bacteria; kingdom Pseudomonadati; phylum Bacteroidota; class Flavobacteriia; order Flavobacteriales; family Weeksellaceae; genus Chryseobacterium; species Chryseobacterium endophyticum. The sequence goes on along the minus strand of NZ_JBWGXE010000002.1, from coordinate 728,392 downwards.
GAGAAAGAATGCTGCCTTTCACAGCGGCAACCCTGTAATCCAAATTTCCGAAATCTGAAGTAAGCGTAATAATTGACATTAATTGTTTATAGAATGGTAGAAGTGCAAATTTATTTAAAATAAAAAGAATGCCCGAATGAATGTGGAAAAGAATTTGATATAAATTTCCAAAAAAAGTTTTACATTTAAATTCTAAAATTAATAAAATACTGCATGTTTGAATTAACATATGATTTGGAGGATATCGATTCGAAAATCTTCTATGGAGTTAATAACCAATATTTCAATTTAATAAAATCTACTTTTCCTACACTTAAGATCACGGGCAGGGACCATTATATTTTTGCGATGGGTAATCAGGAGGCGCTTGATATATTCAAGCAAAAACTGAATGACATCGTGAATTTTATCTCAAAAAATAATTCTATCGATTTAAAAGACGTTGAAAATATACTTAATTTAAAGGATGAGAATGAAAAGCAGCTGGTTTTCGACCAGGATATTATCGTAAAAGGGGTAAATGGTAAAGTGATCAAAGCTAAGACAACGAATCTCAAGAAGCTGGTAAAGGAAACTGAGAAAAAAGACATGGTTTTTGCCATCGGACCGGCAGGAACGGGGAAAACATATACCAGTGTGGCTTTGGCGGCAAAGGCTCTGAGGGATAAATCGGTTAAAAGAATTGTTCTGACAAGGCCGGCCGTGGAAGCAGGGGAGAGCCTGGGATTTTTGCCGGGAGACCTTAAAGAAAAGCTGGATCCTTATTTACAGCCTTTATACGACGCGCTCAGGGATATGATTCCTCATGAGAAACTGGAAGGATTTATCGAGAAAAAAGTGATTGAGGTTGCTCCGTTGGCTTTTATGAGAGGGAGAACGCTTGATGATGCCTTTGTTATTCTGGATGAAGCCCAGAACACGACGCATTCGCAGATGAAAATGTTCTTAACCAGGATGGGGATGAATGCAAAATTCATTATCACAGGTGATCCCAGCCAGGTAGATCTTCCGCCTAAACAGCAATCGGGGCTCAAAGAAGCCATGCGTATTCTGAAGGAGGTAAAGGAAATAGGATTTGTACATCTTACAGAAGAGGATGTGGTGAGACACCCGGTCGTGAAAAAGATCATTCTGGCCTACAATGATGAAGAAAAAAGACAAAGAAACGAGTAAATATTGTAAAATATATCTTATAAATATATTGTGATACAGGAAGTTATGGCTTTCTGTATTTTTTTTGATTTAAAACAAAACTCACAGTTGTTTGAATTTTAAAAAAAAGTATTATTTTTGGCACCTAAATACTTAAAAACTATTAACAAAATGAAGAAATTTCTACTTTTGGCAGCGGTTGCTGTTTTGGGAATGAGCGTACAGGCTCAGGAGTTCAGATTCGGTCCGAAGGCCGGTTTTGCAATGTCAACACTTAAAATTGATGAAAAGCAGGACGACCTTGGAAAAAGAAATATGGATCCTAAATACACCTTCTATATCGGTGGTATGGCAGAATACAAAATCAATGACAATTTCGGGTTTCAGGCAGAGGTACTCTATTCTCCGCTTGGTGGAAAAGAGAAGATTGATGGGGTAAATGCCGGTGTCGTGTACGTGGGAGAGCAGACTAAGGTCGATTTTGGAACTCTTTTGGTGCCTGTTTCGGCAAAATATTTCATCTCAGAAAGCTTCTCAGTTGCTGCGGGGGCGAACTTTGGCATTATTCTTAGCGCTAAACAGAAGACCGTAATCGGTTCCGATTTTATGAATGTGCAAATAGAAGGCGATAATGGTGAGGTTGATATTAAGGATGATGTTAAAAAGTTAAATATTGCACCGTTTGTAGGAGTAGAATACATGTTGGAAAACGGATTGTTCTTCGATGCAAGATATAGTCTAGGTGTTTCAAACCTTTCTAATGACGGAAGCGAAGGTAAGATTACCAACAGCTTTGCACAGATTGGTGTAGGCTTTAAATTCGGAGGAAACTAAGAATTTATTTTATAAAGAAATCAAAGCGGTACAAAATTTGTACCGCTTTTTTTGTGGTTTATGAGATACCACATTTTTGTTATTTATCATTCAAATATTCAATAATTAAACGTATTAAAAATGAAAAAACTATTATTACTGGGTGCTTTTGCACTTTTAGGTGGTGTAGCGCAGGCGCAGGAAGGTTTCAGACTTGGAGGACACATCGGTGCGCCGCTTGGGGATGCCGCTGATGCCGCGAGCGTAACAATCGGTATTGATGCCGCTTATATGTGGAATATTACTAAAGGGCTTGACATCGGAGCGACTACCGGATATTCTCATTTTTTCGGAAAGGATAATGTAGATGATTTCGGGTTTGTACCGATCGCTGTATCCGGGAAATATACTTTTAATAAAATTCCTCTTTTTGTAGGATTGGATCTGGGGGCAGCGATCTCTACCAGAAATTATATCAACAGCGGTTTGTATGTGGCGCCGAGAGTAGGATACCAATTGAAAAATACGGAATTATATCTTGGATTCCAGAATATCGGAAGTAAATACAAGGATCATGGCCCGGGACCTGACCCGCGGTGGCATGGTGACGACCGATTCAACTTCGGCGCCATTAATTTCGGGGCAAATTTCTTCCTAAAGTAAATTTTTTAAAATCAATCATATTCAACTCCAATTGAAAAATTGGAGTTTTTTTATTCAAAAAATTGTGAAAAAATCAAACGCTACCTATTTATACAAATTTTTTTCTGTAAAATTCAATAGCAGTCAATGATATTAATCACATTAACAAATTTTAATATTCACGGGTACCACTGTAAATTTGCCGTCAGAAAGTATTAAATTTTTAAAAAATGAAAAAAGTATTATTAGCAGGTGCTATTGCACTTTTCGGTTTATCTAATGCTCAAATCGCTCAAGGAACTACTTATTTGTCAGGATCTGTTGGTTATTCTCAAACAGAAACTAACAATGGTAACAACAAACTGGAAAAATTCAATGTTTTGCCAACTGTTGGATATTTTGCAGGGACAAACTTAGCTGTAGGTTTAGGAATTGGATATCAGACTGAAAAAGAAACAGCTATTTCTACAACATTATTCCCGGCAGCTACTGCCGTTACGACTAGCGAAACTAAGAAGCCTGCTTTTGTTGTGGCTCCTTTCGTAAGAAAATACTGGACTTTAGGAGATAAGTTATATTTCTTCGGTCAGTTGGCAGTACCAATGACGTTTGGAAAAACTGAAATTGAAAATACAACAGTAACCACTACAGGATCTACAACAACTACAATCAGTGCTTCTTCTGAAGCTAAGTACACTCAGGTTGGTGTTACAGTAAAACCAGGTTTAGATTATTTCTTAAACAAAAACTGGTCTATCGAAGCTACTATCGGTGAGTTTGGATATAACAACTTCAAACCAAAAGATGGAGATGCTACAAACAACTACAGCTTCGGTTTGAATTTATCTACCGTAACTTTCGGTGTTAAATATGTTTTTGCTAAATAATAAACAAAACATATAAATTAAAAGTCCTGGGTTTTCTCAGGGCTTTTAATCTTTTATACCACTAAAACCATGAAAAAATTACTATTAGCCGGTGCTTTAGCATTTTTCGGGCTTTCTGATGCCCAGATTAAAACCGGTACTGTCTATCTGTCAGGACAGATTAATTATGCTCAGGAAAAGAATAATGAAGCTCACGGTAAAGATCAGAGTTTCAGTATTATTCCGACTGTAGGTGCTTTCGTCGCTCCAAATCTGGCAGTGGGAACAGGGATAGGATTTACCTATAACAAAAGAGAATATGATATAACTTATTCCTCAGGTTCTTTCTCTTCAATTTTTAATTATGAAGGGAAAACAAATGCCATCATCGTTGCCCCTTTTGTAAGAAAATATTGGACTTTATCAGATAAATTATATTTCTTCGGACAACTCGAAGTTCCGATGGAATTCGGGAAAATTAACAGAGATCTTGTGGCAACCTATATAGATCAATATGGCGTTACTCAGCGTCCACTATCGGTAGAAAGAAAATATACATCCATAGGAGTCAATGTAAAGCCGGGACTGGATTATTTCATCACCAAAGACTGGTCTGTAGAAGCAACGATCGGAGCATTCGGGTACCAGAATCTCAGGTATAAAAATGAAGAGGATACGGATCTAAAGAACAATAATTTCAGCTTAAACTTATCTTCAGTGACTTTCGGAGTGAAATATGTTTTTGATAAATAATTAATAATAAACTTTTATAAATAAAAAATCATGAAAAAACTATTACTGGCAGGTGCTGTTGCACTTTTCGGACTTTCAAACGCTCAGATGACCAAAGGTGATTGGGTAATCAGCGGAGATACAGGAGTGGGTTTTAACAATGTTACTACAACCATTAAAGTTGGAGATCAGTCTTTAGAGGGACCTAAAGTAAACACATTCTCTATTTCTCCTTCAGTAGGGTATTTTGTTATCGACAAATTGGCTGTAGGTATTGAGCTTGGATACATCAACGCTACAACTAAGTATCAAGGCCTTAAATCTAAAACAAGCAGCTTCTCTGTAATGCCGACTGCTACTTATTATTTTACAAATTCCAGCAAATTGGTTCCTTTCTTAGGTGCAGGAATTGGGTATGCTTCGGTAAAAAGCAGCGGCCAAACTAATTTTATGGGTATGATTGCATCAAGCGAAACAACGACTGATGGCCTTGCATGGAAAGTAAAAGGAGGATTAACTTATATGGCAACACAATCTTTAGGGATCAACCTGGGAGTTTCTTACGACCAGTTCTCTAACAAAGAGACGATCATGAATACTGATGTAAAAACAAATGTGAAAACGTTCGGTGTAAACGTAGGTTTCTCTTATTTCATCAAATCGAAAGCTCAGAAATCGGATAAATAAAAAACTTTGTCAAAGATCTGAACTTTGACAAAGTATTAAAAAACTCCGGCTCAATTTTTGGGCCGGAGTTTATATTTTGATGTCACAAAACTTTGCTTAAAACCATTCTTTCTGGTTCTGAACATACGTTCTGTCAAATTCCTCATCTGATTTGGTAAGGTAAATAATTCCTTCAATGAACCCCACAATACCTGCAATGCCACAAGTTACAATTCCGAGAACCAATTGGATAATTCCCGCTTTCGTATAACCTAAATAAAATTTGTGAATGGCAAAAGTTCCAAGCAATATTCCTAAAATTCCTGCAACTACTTTTTTCTCTGATCGGTAAGGCTGATGATAATTGCCTTGTTTTTCGTACGTTTCCATAATAATATTTTTTAATCGTTTTTTTGTGTTTTATTTTCCGAACATTCCGCCCATTCCCGGCATATTCGGCATTTTGCTCATCATCTGCATCATTTGTTTACCCTGAGGTCCCTGCATCATTTTCATCATTTTGCCCATCTGGTCAAATTGCTTCATCAGTTGGTTTACATCCTCAATTTTTCTTCCTGCTCCTTTCGCAATCCTGTTTTTTCTTTGGGTATTAATGATTGACGGCCTTCTTCTCTCTTCCGGAGTCATAGAGTAGATGATCGCTTCAATATGTTTAAATGCATCATCACTGATTTCCACATCTTTAATCGCCTTCCCAACTCCCGGAATCATCCCCATCAGGTCTTTCATATTACCCATTTTTTTGATCTGGTTGATCTGTTTTAGGAAATCATCAAAACCAAATTCGTTTTTAGCAATCTTCTTGTGAAGTTTTTTAGCTTCTTCTTCATCAAACTGCTCCTGAGCTCTTTCTACCAGGGAAACAACGTCTCCCATTCCTAAGATCCTGTCGGCCATCCTTTCCGGGTAGAAAAGGTCTAAAGCTTCCATTTTCTCACCGGTGGAAATAAACTTGATCGGCTTTTCCACTACGGAACGGATCGTCAATGCAGCTCCACCACGGGTATCACCGTCTAATTTGGTTAAAACGACCCCATCGAAATTTAGGGTATCATTAAATGCTTTTGCCGTGTTTACCGCATCCTGACCGGTCATGGAATCTACGACGAACAAGGTTTCTTCTGGTTTAATGGTAGAGTGAACCGTTTTGATCTCATTCATCATCTGCTCATCGATCGCTAGACGTCCTGCCGTATCGACAATCACGACGTCGTGACCGTTAGATTTAGCAAAATTAATGGCGTTCTGAGAAATGCTTGAAGGATCCATCGAGCCCTCTTCCGTGAAAACCGGAACCCCGATTTGTCCGCCCAATACTTTTAGCTGGTCGATTGCCGCGGGACGGTAGACGTCACATGCTACCAGAAGTGGCTTTTTATTTCTTTTCGTTTTTAAATAGTTGGCTAATTTTCCTGAAAAAGTGGTTTTTCCGGAACCCTGAAGACCCGCAATAAGAATTACAGACGGCTTTCCTGAAAGGTTGATGCCTTCCTGGGAACCTCCCATAAGATCTACCAACTCATCATGAACAATCTTAGTCATCAGCTGTCCCGGAGTAAGGGAAGTAAGAACATCCTGTCCGAGGGCTTTGTCCTGAACCCTTTTCGTAAGATCTTTGGCAACTTTATAATTAACATCGGCGTCTACCAATGCTCTACGAATTTCTTTTACGGTTTCCGCCACATTGATTTCCGTGATCTTTCCACGTCCTGAAATATTATGAAGCGCTTTGTCTAATTTATCCTGTAAACTATTAAACATATGTATTGTAAATTATAGGTTCGCAAAAATAAGGAATTTTTTAGTATAACTAATATATAAGACCCATAGATTTGTCATCTATCAAAATTATAATTCTATTTTTGCAAAATGAATTTTATCGACAGTTTAATTATTATCATGTTGATTTTGATATTAAATGTTGCTGTATTTATGCTTTTTAAAAAATATATCTACGGTAAGGCAGATGCGGCAATGAAATTTTTATCCCTGAATATATCAAAAGATTTGATCTGGCTTATTATTTCCCTGATCATTATAGACAAAACAAAAGAAAATTTTCTGTTTATAGTGATATGTTTTGTAATAGGATCAATCCTTATATATATACCTGTAATAAAACTGATTAATAAATCCTGATTTTTTTGATGATAAAAATCAATTTTTAGTATTGGTAGAGTTTAATAAAATCGATATATTTGCACACGATTAAAAAAGAGATATGAATAGAAAGATTTCTTCATTGTTTTTCGCATTTTTATTTGTGTTTGTGAGCAGTTTAGCTATTGCGCAGCATACTTCTGAAGGCGAAGAGCCGGCAGAAAAAATAGAACAGAAAGAAGACTTTAATGCTACAAAAATGATCATGGAGCACATCGGTGATTCAAATGAATGGCATTTATGGACTACAAAAGATGATAATGGTGAAGAGCATCATGTTTCTGTTCCGCTTCCTGTAATTATTAAAGATAATGAAGGGTGGCATACTTTTCTTTCAAGCAGTATTGCTCATGGTCACGAACACGACGGGTATACTTTAGAAGAAGGACAGGTAGTCTCTACCAAGGGTGTTGAGAAAGCAACTTTATTCTCAATCATCAGCGGAAAACAAAAATCAAACGAAGTATTTTTTGACCTTTCAATTACCAAAAATACCGCATCAATGTTTCTGTCGGTAATTTTCATGGCATTGATTTTTATGGGAATGGCAAGAAACTATAAAAGGTCTCAGTTGCCGAAAGGAGCAGGAAAAATATTTGAGCCTGTGATTGTATTCATCAGAGACGAAGTAGCGATTCCAAATATCGGATCAGTTAAATATAAAAGATATATGCCTTACTTATTGACTGCATTTTTCTTTATCTGGTTCAATAACTTATTCGGGTTGATTCCTTTCTTTCCTTTTGGAGCAAATCTTACCGGTAATATCGCAATCACTGCAGTTTTAGCCATCATTACTTTATTAATTACATTATTCAGTGCTAATAAAGATTACTGGAAACACATCTTTATGCCACCGGTTCCGATCTTATTGTATCCTATTATGGTTCCTATTGAGATTATCGGGATCTTCACAAAACCTTTTGCTTTAATGATGCGACTTTTCGCTAACGTTACTGCAGGACACATTATGATTCTGGCGATCATCTCTCTGATCTTCATTTTCAAATCTCCATTCTTAGGATTCGCATCGGTGCCATTAGCATTATTCGTTTCCGTATTGGAATTATTGGTAGCAGCATTACAGGCGTACATCTTTACGGTATTGTCCGCATTGTTTATCGGTATCGCAGTAGCAGAACATGAGCATGAGCACGGACATGAAGAGCACGCTCACTAATTAAAAGAAAATATTAAAATAATTTTTAACTAATATAATTTATTTATTATGGACATGTCAACAGGAGCAGGTTTAGTTTACGTAGGTATCGGTTTAGCAGTACTAGGAGTAGGTCTTGGTATCGGAAAAATCGGAGGTCATGCAATGGACGCTATCGCAAGACAGCCTGAGCAAGCTGGTAAGATTCAGGGAGCAATGCTTATTGCTGCAGGTCTTATCGAAGGTGCTGGTCTTATCGCGATTATCTTTGGTGCTTTCATCAAGTAATCTATCCTCAAGAAAACATTCTTAGCAGTGAAGCGGTTGGCTGCTGCTAAGAATTTTTAAAAACAATCCATAAAATAACACTAAAAAGAAATTTACAGATATGGGAATTATAGAACCTGGAATTGGACTTTTGTTTTGGATGACCTTAACTTTTGTTATCCTATTATTTCTTCTAGCAAAATTCGCTTGGAAACCAATTGTTAACGCTATTAACGACAGAGAAACTTCTATTGTTGATGCTCTTAACCAGGCTACATTGGCCAGAAAAGAAATGGAGACTTTAAAAGAGGATAACGAAAGAATCATTCGTGAAGCAAAAATCGAAAGAGATGCTATCCTTAAAGAAGCAAGAGAAATTAAAGATAGAATCGTAGGTGAAGCTAAAGATGCTGCCAAAGCGGAAGGGGATAAAATCATCGAAGCTGCTAAACAAACCATCAATGCGGAGAAGAATGCTGCTATGGCAGATATCAAAACGCAGATTGGTACATTGTCAGTAAATATCGCTGAATCTATCCTTGAACAAAAGCTTGACAACAGTGAAGCACAAAACGAATTAGTTCAGAATTATTTAAACAAATCAAACCTTAACTAAGAATGCTTACATCTAAAGTAGCTAAAAGATACGCACAGGGTTTACTTGATTTCACCAATGAATCAGGTCAGACAGCTACCGTATTTTCTGAGATGAAAGATGTGGTAAAGTTAATGTCTGAATCTGTAGATTTAAACAAATTCTTTCTTACGCCGTACATCGATTCTAAAAAGAAAGTAGAGGTAGCGAATGAGATTTTTAAGAGCTTATCGGTTTCTTCAAGAAACATGATTACCCTGGTAATCAGACACGGAAGAGAAAACCAGCTTAAAAATATTGCACAGGAATTCATTAATAAAGTTGAGGATATCAATGGTGTGCAGCGAGTAACGCTTACAACCGCAACCCAGCTTTCAAAAGAAAATATTGATCAGATTCTGAAGTCTACCAGCCTTGTCAACACCAACTCTAATTTTGATTTGGTAATAAATGTAAAGCCTGAAATTTTAGGAGGTTATATCCTGAGAGTAGGTGATCAGCAGGTAGATGCATCTGTGAAGTCTAAACTTAATAAAGTGAAAAAAGATTTTCAATTAAATTAAAGAAAAAACAACCATACAATGGCAGAAATAAATCCGGCAGAAGTATCTGCGATCTTAAAACAGCAATTGGCCAACTTCGATACTCAGTCAAACGTTGAGGAAGTAGGTACAGTTTTAACCATCGGTGATGGTATTGCTCGTGTATACGGGTTAGAAAACGTACAATACGGAGAGTTGGTGAAATTTTCTAGTGATGTAGAAGGTATTGTACTGAACCTTGAAGAAGACAACGTAGGGGTTGCGCTACTTGGTGAAAGTAAATTGGTAAAAGAAGGAGATACCGTAAGAAGAACAAACAGAATCTCTTCTATTAAAGTAGGAGAAGGCATGTTGGGAAGAGTAGTGGATACTCTTGGTAACCCTATCGATGGTAAAGGTCCTATTACCGGGGATTTATACGAAATGCCATTGGAAAGAAAAGCTCCCGGAGTTATCTACAGACAGCCGGTAACCGAGCCTTTACAGTCAGGTATCGTAGCGATCGACTCTATGATCCCTGTGGGTAGAGGTCAGAGAGAGCTTATCATTGGCGACAGACAGACGGGTAAAACTACTGTTGCGATTGATACGATCATCAACCAAAAAGAATTCTTTGATGCAGGAAAACCTGTATATTGTATATATGTTGCGATCGGACAAAAAGCGTCTACCGTAGCACAAATCGTTAAAACACTTTCTGATAAAGGCGCTTTAGCTTATACGGTAATCGTTGCGGCTAACGCATCAGACCCGGTTCCTATGCAGGTGTATTCTGCAATGGCAGGAGCTGCGATCGGTGAGTTCTTCAGAGACACCGGAAGACCGGCTTTGATCGTTTATGATGATTTATCCAAACAGGCGGTGGCTTACCGTGAGCTTTCCCTTCTATTGAGAAGACCACCGGGCCGTGAAGCTTATCCTGGGGACGTTTTCTATCTTCACTCAAGATTATTGGAAAGAGCGGCCAAAGTGATCGCTGATGACCAAATCGCTAGCCAAATGAACGATTTACCTGAGTCTTTAAGACCTATCGTAAAAGGTGGTGGTTCATTAACAGCCCTTCCAATTATCGAAACGCAGGCGGGTGACGTTTCTGCGTATATCCCGACCAACGTAATCTCTATTACCGACGGACAGATCTTCTTGGAGTCTGACCTTTTCAACTCAGGGGTTCGTCCTGCGATCAACGTAGGGATCTCCGTATCAAGGGTAGGAGGTAACGCTCAGATCAAATCCATGAAAAAAGTGTCTGGTACATTGAAATTAGACCAGGCTCAATATAAAGAATTGGAGGCGTTTGCTAAGTTCGGTTCTGACCTTGATGCTGCTACATTAGCCGTAATCTCTAAAGGGGAAAGAAACGTGGAAATCCTTAAGCAGCCGGTAAACTCTCCACTTCCGGTAGACAGCCAGGTAGCGATGATCTACGCAGGAACAGAGAATTTATTGAGAAACGTTCCGATCAGAAAAGTAAAAGAATTCCAGATCGAATATATCGATTTCCTTAGATCAAAGCATCCTGATACGATGGCTGCCATCAAAGCAGGGAAAATCGATGATTCCATCACCAGCGTTCTTAAGCAGGCAGCTAACGATTTAGCTTCTAAATATAACTAAAAATTCAATGTTTAAGGTTTAAATTCAATGTTTTAAACCTTAAACTTTAGACCTTAAACCTTGAACCAAAATAATGGCAAACTTAAAAGAAATACGAGGCAGAATTACATCAATTTCATCAACGATGCAGATTACCCGTGCTATGAAAATGGTTTCCGCTGCGAAACTGAAGAAAGCACAGGACGCCATCGTAATGCTAAGACCTTATTCTGAAAAACTTCAGGAGCTTATCCAGAATGTAAATTCCAGCTCAGATCCTGATCAGGTTTCTGTGTATGCTCAGAAAAGAGAAGTGAAAAGAGTACTTTTCATCGCTGTTACTTCAAACAGAGGTCTTGCGGGAGCTTTTAACTCTTCTATCGTGAAAGAGCTTAACGCACAGTTTCAGAATAATTCTCAGTATGAGATCGAAGTTCTACCGGTTGGTAAAAAAGCTTTTGATGCGGTAAGAAGAAATCGTACGGTATATTCTAATGCAAGTTCCGTATACGACAATCTGAACTTCGATGCTGTGGCCAACGTTGCAGAAGGAGTAATGACGAGTTTTAAGGAAGGTAAGTTTGACGAAGTTTATTTAATTTATAATAAATTTATCAATGCGGCTACGCAGGAAGTAACCACAGAACAGCTTCTTCCGATCTCTATGCCTGAAACGACCGAGCCTCAGGTGGAGACAGATTATATTTTCGAACCAAACAGAACGGAAATTTTAGATAATCTGATTCCTAAATCGATCAAAACTCAGGTTTTCAAAGCCATCCTTGATTCAGTAGCCTCTGAGCACGGAGCGAGAATGACCGCGATGCATAAAGCAACAGACAACGCCGAGGCTTTGAGAAATGATCTGAAGATCTTCTACAACAAAGCAAGGCAGGCTGCTATTACCAATGAAATTTTAGAGATCGTTTCAGGAGCGGAAGCTTTGAAAAACTCTTAAAAAAGATATTTCATACAACAATTTATAAAGCATCGTATACCACGATGCTTTTTTTGTTATTTTTATTTTGTATATATTTGTACCCAATAAATTATATATAACTTCTAAATGGACTCGGACATAGTCAGGCTTTTGCTGGCCGTATTACTTGTTTTACTTAATGGCTTCTTTGTAGCCGCAGAATTTTCAATCGTTAAAGTTCGTTATTCACAAATCCAATTAAAAGCCGCAGAAGGAAATTCTATGGCAAAGCAGGCTGAACATATCATCAAGCACCTTGATGAATATCTTTCTGCTACACAGCTCGGTATTACACTGGCCTCTCTTGCCCTGGGTTGGGTTGGAGAGAGTGCCCTGCATCATATTGTGGAGAATATTTTTAACTCCCTTAATGTGACTCTGACTGAAACAACGATTACTTCAATATCGGTAATTACCAGTTTCGTTCTGATCACCATTATGCACATCGTTTTCGGTGAGCTAATCCCAAAATCAATTGCCATCAGGAAATCGGAAGCGACAACCATGGCTACAGCACTCCCTTTAAGGGTTTTCTATACGGTTTTCAAGCCGTTTATATGGTTGATGAACCTGATGTCCAATACTTTTTTAAGGTTGGTGAAAATTCATCCGGCTTCGGAACACGAAATTCACTCTACTGAAGAACTTCAGCTTTTGGTAAAACAAAGTGCCGATAGCGGGGAGATCGAAGAAGAGAACTATGAAATTATCAAAAATGCTTTTGATTTTACGGACCATTCTGCCAAACAGATCATGGTTCCACGTCAGAATATTACCTCTATCGATTTTGAAGAAGATGTAAACGAGATCATCAACAAAATAATGGATAGCGGATATTCCAGAATTCCCGTTTACGTAGATTCTATTGACAATGTGATTGGTATTCTTTACACAAAAGAGATTATCAGGGAGTTTGTGAAAAGAAAAGGAGAACTGAGCCACGAAGATCTGAAAGAGCTGATGAGGGATGCCTTCTTCGTTGTAGGAAGTAAAAAGATCTCAGACCTTTTGAAAATTTTCCAGCAGAAAAAACAACACCTTGCGATTGTCATAGACGAATTTGGCGGTACGGAAGGAATCATCACCCTTGAAGATATTCTTGAAGAGTTGGTGGGTGAAATTCAGGATGAAGAGGATGACGAAGAGAAAGTCGTTGATAAAATCGCAGACAATACTTTCTGGGTTCAGGCTACACAGCCTTTGGATGAAATTAATGAATTTCTGCCTAAAAAGTTACCCCTTTCAGAGGAAAGCGAATATAATACACTTGCAGGATTCATTCTGCATGCCCTGGAAGATATTCCGGAGGAAAACCAGGAGTTTCAGCTTGAAAATTATCATTTTAAAATCTTAAAAATGAATAATAAAAGTGTCGAACTGGTCGAGCTTTTATACGATGAACCGAATAATATTAATGATCTGGCGGAAAAAATAGGCGAGGTTTAATCTTAAACGAAACAAAATGATTTTTTATAACAATATAAAAGATTACGACAATCCGAAAAGGAAGTATGAAGAAGATGTTCTTGTACTGGATGATACGGATGAAATTTATAAATTGGTTTTGTATAATGATGATGTTCACACCTTTGATTATGTGATCGATTGTCTAATTGAAATTTGCAAACATACCCTCGAACAGGCTGAGCAGTGTACGATTCTGGTGCATTTTAAAGGAAAATGTACAGTAAAGACAGGATCAATGGATTTGCTCAAACCTATGCATGAAAAATTGCTTTCCAGGGAACTGACAAGCGAAATAGTATAAAATCAACTCCGGAATTCACCGGAGTTTTTTTATGGAATACGTCATGATTTTTACAACATTTGTGAAATTTTAGTAAATAATTGTATATTGCTCATTGAAATTATTAAAAAATATAAATGGGATTAAAAATCAACACTTTTCTTTTAGGTTGCCTGTTATCTTATTCAGCCTTATCAGGGCAACAATCCTCATTAGAAAGTCCTGCAAGAAACTGGATATCTGCAAATTTAAGAGATATTGGTCTTAAAGACTTCACGAACTTAAAATTAAACTTTGTAAGAAAAGGAAACGGAGGGGAAACGCTTCGCTTTCAGCAAATGATCGGAAATGTACCGGTTCTTCATTCGGAAATAGTTTTGCATTTTAACAAAGAGGGCAAAGTGACCTATGCTTCTACAGAAAGTTTAAAGAAAAACTTAAAGCAAATCAATACGGAGCCGACGTTCAATGTACAGGATGCATTAAAAAAAGCGCATCTTGCTTCTCATTCAAAATGGGATATCACATTTGAAGAAACTAAACTTTTTATATATGTTACCGAGCAGGGTGAAACAAAACTTGTATATCGTGTTTTGACGAATTCTTACGAGAATCCGGGCAGCTGGGAGACTATTGTCGATGCAAAAACCGGTGAAATTATCAGTGTTAAAGATGTTTCTTTCCGTCATAAAGATAAAGATGAACCTTCAGAAAATAAAAATCTGAAAAAAGGTGGAAAAAAGGGTTTGGTAACAGGCTCTGCCTACATTTTTGAACCCGATCCGCTTTCCAAAATGCATGTGGCATACGGCGGACAATATGTGGATGGAAATGATGCCACGAATGCAAGCTTAGACGCGGCAAGAACTCTGGTTACGATTCCCGAGCTGGAACTTACGGGCGGAGTCTATAAGCTGAAAGGTTCTTACGTTGAAATCAAAGAGCTTGAATCTCCGAATAAAGGATTATTTACCCAAACCACCAATCAGTTTCTGTTTAACAGGAATCAGGATGGTTTTGAAGCAGCCAATGCTTACTGGCACTTGGATAATAATCTCCGTTATATCAATCTTACTTTGGGAATTCCTTGTATTCCAAGTGCCAACAATGGAATTCTTGCTTTTGATCCTCATGGAGAAAGTGGTGCCGATAACTCTCATTACGATCCGAACAGTCAGGTTTTGGTGTTTGGAGAAGGCGGTGTGGATGATGCCGAAGATGCCGATGTTATTTTACACGAACTCGGCCACGGAATTCACGACTGGCTTACCAACGGCAATCTGTCACAGGTTAACGGATTAAGTGAAGGTTCCGGAGATTACTGGGCACAATCCTACAGCAGAAGCTTAAATCAGTGGCAGTCGGGTGAAGCTGCCTATAACTGGATGTTCAGCTGGGACGGTCATAATTCTTTCTGGGCTGGAAGAATTACCAATTATACCGCAACATATCCCACCCAGTTAACAGGTTCTATACATACCGACGGACAGATCTGGGCTTCCGCACTCATGAGGATTTATAATGCCATCGGAAAACAAAAAACGGACAGGGCATTTCTGGAGGGATTAAGTATGACCAGCTCCAACACCAATCAGCAAAACGCCGCTATTGCAGTAAGACAGGCTGCGATTGACATGCTGGGAACTTTTGGCTTCACGTGTAGTGACATCACGCAAATGACGGCAGAATTTACAGCCGCAGGCTATACCATGCCAGCTTACAATTGCCAGTTGGGTGTAAACGATACTGATAAAAAAGAAATCATTGCGGTTTATCCAAATCCCGTTTCGGATGTATTAAACGTTTCTTTAAAATTAAGCAGGGAAGAAAAGGCGGAAATCTTTAATATGGAAGGTAGAAAAGTAATGGAAACAACCATTGCCAACGGAAGGAATACCATCAATGTTTCCCACTTGACGGTCGGGGACTACATTTTGAAAATAAAAGGATTGGAAATATCAACGAAATTCATTAAAAAATAAGATCAGGTCCGGTGTTTTAAATACCGGATTTTTCTTTTACTGAATTTAAGCAGGCATTATTTATTTGCATTCAACTAAAATAGTATATTTGTAAAACGATAAACAAACAAAAAAGAATGCTTGTAATAGGAATTGCAGGAGGTACAGGATCCGGCAAAACTACAGTTGTTGATAAAATTATTCAGCAGCTTGATATTGAAGGAATGAATATCCTTTCCCAGGATAATTATTATCATGATAATCATAACCTTACGTTGACTGAAAGAGAAGCTTTAAACTATGATCATCCAAAATCCATTGATTTTGATTTACTGATAAAACATGTAAAAGCTTTAAAGAATAATGAACCGATTGAGCAGCCTGTTTACAGCTTTGTAACCCATTCGAGAACCGGAGATCATGTGACGGTAGAACCTAAAAATGTATTGGTCGTAGAAGGAATTCTTGTGCTTACCAATAAAGAGCTTCTGAAGGAATTTGATCTTAAAGTATTTGTACATGCCGATTCGGACGAGAGACTGATCAGAAGGATCCGAAGGGACACACAGGAAAGAGGAAGGGATTTGAATGAAGTGCTGCACCGTTACCAGACCACGCTGAAGCCCATGCATCAGGAATTTATTGAGCCCTCGAAGAATGAAGCCGATCTTATCATCCCGAATATGAGGCAGAATTCCGTTGCCATTGATTTTTTGACCACCGTGATAAAAAATTCGCTGAGAAAACATTAATTACATGAAAGGGAATAAGCTTATCAAAGATATTCAGCCGAAATCTGAGACTCTCAAATTTCTCCAGAAGTATATTTTAAACAAGTATACCATTACCATTTGCCTTTTTCTGGTATGGATGATTTTTTTTGATAAAACATCATTCCTGGTAATCAATGAGCTGAATGGAGAGATCAACAAATATGAAGAACAGCTTCAGTATTATAAAACAGAGTATGAAAAAAACGATGCCTTTTATAAGAAACTGATGAACAATAAATCTGAAAAAGAAAAATACGCCAGAGAAAATTATTTCATGAAAAAACCGAATGAAGAAATTTTCATCCTGGTCGTAGACAGTACAAAGGTTCCAAAGAAATAATTAAAAGGTGAATGGTGAATTGTCAATTCGCTCGCTTGTCAATCTCACAAGGTAAAAAATAAGCCCGTTTGGTAGACTCACAATTCACCATTGACCACCTATAATCCATATGCCATGTCAAATACAGCTTGGGAAAATTTAGTAAAGAAACAACTTAAAACCGAAGATATTTACGCAGTTCTCACCAAAGAAAATTTAGAGGGAATTGTCGTAAAACCTTTCTACGATGAAGTTCAGGCTCCTTTGGCAAACCTTCCGAAAGTCGAAGAAAACACACATCTTGTCGCAAAATACCACGAAAGCTTGGAAGAAGATGTTTTTGCATTTCTGCTCCACCAGAATGTTGAAAACCTTACCCAGAAAGCCCTTTTCATCAATGATACAGAGCTTGCCGGTCATATAAGTCCTAAAGAAGAAGATCAGTATTTTTCGCTGATTGATGTTTTTGATGAAAAGAAAGGGGAAATAAATGATCAGCTGGTCAAAGAACTACTGGCAAAACAATTCAGAAGAAATATCTGCGTTGATATTGCTTTACATCAGAATGCCGGAGCAGCTATCTACCAGCAATTGGGGATTGCCTTGGCAAAAACTAAAGAACTGATCGAGATCTACGGCGAGGAAATATTGAATAAACTCTTGTTCAGAATTGCCATCGGAGGGAATTATTTCTTTGAAATGGCAAAATTAAGAGCATTTAAGCTTGTTTTCAACCAGCTTTCGAAAGAATATGATCTGAATGAAATTCCATATATTTTTGCAGAAACATCGTTTAGAAATAAAGCTAAATCTGATCACGAAAATAACCTGATCAGGTCTACCCTTGAACTTGCTTCCGCTATGATAGGAGGGGCCGATGCAGTTTTCAGCAACAATTATCTGATCAACGGGGCGTCAGAAAATTCCGAAGAAATTTCGTTTAAACAGCAGATTGTTCTGGCTTATGAAAGCATTATTAATGTTTTTGAAGACGCTTCCAACGGAAGTTATTTTGTAGAAGACATCACCAGGCAGATTGCTGAAAAATCATGGACTTATTTTGTTGAAATCGAAGAAAAAGGCGGTTATCTCGAGCTTCTGAAAAAAGGAGCTATACAGAAAGACATCTTTGAACATGCTTTGAAAGAGCAGCAGTGGGTAGAAGAAGGTAAGATAAAACTGATCGGAGTAAATTTATACCCTAAACTTGAAGTTAAAAAATCCGCCGAGGAATTATATGACGAAAACCAAATAAAAGCCGTTCGTTGGGCTGAAATGTTTGAATGATTTCAAGATAAAATCGTATTTGCTCAATAAAAAATTTATAAACAAAAAGCGGTTGATTTTGACCACAGATTTTCACGGATTTTCACGGATCTCTAAGTAAAGAATATAAATAAACACAATATATGTATGAAAGAAAATGAAATAAGCTTTTATATCAGGAAATCCATATTTTCCGTATATAATGAGCTAGGCCCCGGATTATTGGAGAAAGTTTATGAAAAAGTTTTATTTCATGAACTTCAAAATAATAGCCTGTCTGTACAGACACAGGTTCCTATGAAAATTAAATACAAAGATACGTTCCTTGATTCTGGTTTTATCGCAGATATTATCGTTGAAAATAAAGTTATCATTGAGGTAAAGGCAGTTACAGAAGTCAATAATATCCATCATCAGCAATTACTAACCTATCTAAAGCTTACAGATTTAAAATTAGGTATTTTAGTAAACTTTAATACTGATTATATTGATAAGAGCATATTCAGGAAAATAAACGGCTATTTAGATTGATCAAATTTAAATGTTTTGTAAATCTGTAACTGGAAATATTCATTCAGTCATTAACTTTTGATCAATATAAAAAGTGAAAATATAAAAAATAAAAGCAATCATCTGTGAAAATCCGTGCAAATCCGTGGTTAAAAAATAATAATATCGAATCTTCATTTCTAATCAATTGAATAAAAAATGAAATCTTTATAATTTAACGCATTTACCCTTGAAAATCAGTATAATCTGTGGAAATAGTCATATTAAACCAAGAAATTAAAGACTACATCAATGCCAATCTGAATACAGATCTGCACTCACTGTTATTAAAAAAATCACCTTTTCCCGGGGTTTCCATGCAGGAAATCGTTCAGCAGATCAAAGGTAAGCAGGTTGCACAGAAAAAATTTCCTTTTTTGTTGAAAGAAGGAATTATTTTCCCTCCGCAACTGAATTTGGAACAATCCTCATCAGAAAACACAGCTCAATATAAGGCAGATTTATTAAAAGGAGAATCGTTTGTCGATCTTACGAGCGGTTTCGGGATTGATGCCTATTATTTATCACAAAATTTTAAAGAAGTTACACTGGTTGAGCAGAACGAAGAACTTTTGAATATTGTTCGCCACAATTGGAATATTTTAGAAAGGAAAGCAAAATTCATCCATCAGAAGCTGGAAGATTTTCTTAATGAGAATGAAGAGAGATTTGATGTTGTTTATCTTGATCCTGCAAGGCGCGACCATCATAAAAATAAGGTTTTTCTGCTACAGGACCTCTCCCCGAATATTCTTGAAATTCAGCAAAAGCTGCTTTCGGTTTCAGATAAAATAGTCATTAAGCTTTCGCCGCTGATTGATATAAAATACCTGCTTTCCGTCTTGCCGGATATTTTCAGAATAGAAATTATTGCCGTCAGAAACGATGTCAAAGAAATTGTTGTTTTTTTAAGTAAGGATAGACAGCCCTCAATTCCCTGCCGTTGCACAAATCTCGAATCGAATGATCCTTCTTTTGAGTTTTCCATTGGGGAAGAAGAAAATGCCAAACCGCAATACGGAGAGCCTGAACAGTACATTTATATCCCCAACAATACGATTCTGAAAGCCGGGATCTTCAATTTGATCTCACAGGAAAAGCAATTAAAAAAGCTACACCCGAATACTCATATTTACACATCGGATATAAAAATTAATGATTTTCCCGGAAGAATATTGGAAATGGAAATTATTGATCCTAAAATGATTAAAAAGAAAAGCCAGTATAATATTATTTCAAAAAACTATCCTTTAAAACCAGAAGAAATAAAGAAAAAATACAGCCTGAAAGACGGAGGCGATCAGTATCTTATTTTTACACAGTCCAAAAAAGGGAAAATAATTTTAAAATCACTATAAAAATGTTGCTGTAAAATGCAAGATTTCTTAATTTTGGACAATTAAAAAATAAGCATGATATCGCTCAATGCTGAAATTATTCAAACAGCCCGGTAAAGCGATTCAGGATGATACATTAAAAAAATAAATTTTCCATATGAAAAAATTAGTTATTTGTTTGGCCCTTGCTACTGTTGCGGTAAGCTGTAAAAAAATTCAGGCTGGCGGAAATAAAGACGTTATTAAGCTTGAAGAAGGTGCAGAAAGATACTCTGATGACGAACAGACAAGCGGTGAGCAGGATAATCTTTCCGAATACAGAGGAGACGCGCACGACGGTCATGAAACACCGGTGAAAACCGATACTGCCGGAGCTGCAAAGCATAAAGAAGAAGATAACAAGCATTCTGATGCCACTCCTATTCCTGAGGGTTCCCAAACTCCGAAAGCTGAACACTAATTTAGATCAGATAAAAACAGAGATATCCTGCAGAAATGCGGGATATTTTTTTGGGAGCTTGATCCGGCTCTCCGCTACTACTCCTCGCGCCGATGCTCCCCCTCCTTCCACCGCTGAAGCCCTTCACTCCCAAACCTTCCAACCCCGCTGTGGGGTAACCGCTGCGATCCGGGCTAGGGTTTTCGTCCTTATATCAATATTTCACATTTTCATTAAAACAAGATATCCTGAAACCTGAAGAAAATTATACGTTTTTGTTTGTTCCGGCGTGGCAATTTTTTTACTTTTAGCAAAATAAATTTTACGATGCAAGAAACATTAAATTACATCAACGAAAACAAACAGCGTTTCGTGGATGAATTATTTGAGTTACTGAGAATTCCTTCAATTTCTGCCGACCCTGCTTATAAGGAAGACGTCCTGAAATGTGCGGATGTAGTAGCGGCACACCTGAAAAATGCAGGCGCAGACCATGTGGAAGTTTGTCAGACAAAAGGATATCCTATCGTTTTCGGAGAAAAAATTTTAGATACCAACCTGCCGACTGTTTTAGTATACGGGCATTATGACGTGCAGCCTGCCGATCCGCTGGAGCTTTGGAAAAAACCGCCATTTGAGCCTTATATTGAAAAAACGGAGCTTCATCCCGAAGGTGCTATTTTTGCCAGGGGTTCCGCAGATGATAAAGGACAGTTTTTTATGCATCTCAAAGCGTTTGAAGCGATGATGAAAACCGATTCTCTCCCTTGTAATGTGAAATTTATTTTAGAAGGAGAAGAGGAAGTAGGTTCTGTGAGCCTTGGGGATTTTGTCAACGAAAACAAGGAAAAGCTTTCTTGCGACTGTATTTTAATTTCAGATACCCATATTTACAGCAATGAACAGCCGACGGTGACTACAGGTCTTAGAGGACTAAGTTATGTGGAAGTTGAGGTAGAAGGTCCCAACAGGGATTTACATTCAGGATTGTACGGAGGGGCGGTGCCAAACCCTATTCATGTTCTTTCAAGAATGATCGCTAAACTGATCGACGAAGACGGCCATATCACCATTGATGGTTTTTATGATCATGTAGAGACGGTTTCTGATGCCGACAGAGCAGATATGAACAAACTAAGGGATAATCCTGAAGAATTTAAGAAATCCATCGGACTGAATGGAGTGGAAGGTGAAAAAGGGTATACGACTTTAGAAAGAACCTCTATCCGTCCTACCTTAGACTGCAACGGAATCTGGGGTGGTTATACCGGCGAAGGTGCAAAAACGGTGATTCCTTCCAAAGCTTTTGCCAAGATTTCAATGCGTCTTGTTCCTTATCAGACCCCTGAGGAAATTACGGAAAAATTCACGGCTTATTTCAAGAAAATCGCTCCTGAAAATGTAAAGGTGAAAGTAACGCCACATCATGGGGGGATGCCTTATGTTTTACCAACCGATACCAAAGAATTCCTTGCCGCAAAACAAGCCATGGAATCTGCTTTTGGAAAAGAAGTGCTGCCGTACAGAGGCGGAGGAAGTATCCCTATTACGGCTATGTTTGAGCAGGTATTGGGAGCCAAATCCGTTTTGATGGGCTTTGGCCTCGATTCGGATGCGATCCACTCTCCAAATGAACATTACGGATTATTCAATTTTTATAAAGGGATTGAAAGCATTCCGATGTTTTTTGAAAAGTATGCGAAATAGTTCACGATAATATTTAATTTCATTAATATTAAAGAGGCAGCCTAAAATTTTTAGGTTGCCTTAGTTTTTGAGGTACTCTCTGTAATTTATGCTATGATTATTATTTTAATCTTAACAATAAAGTAATTTTCATGTAATATTTTGATTTTTAAATATTTATTTTTACTTTTATGAAAAAGTTATATCATGAAAAAAACTCTATTTTTTTTACTGGCATCCGCTACGGCAGGAATTATCAATGCACAGGTTATCACACAGAATGCAACCCCTAATACCGTTGCTGCAACAGGTTCTGTATCGTGCGCCAGTGGTGCTACAAGTACTAACTATTATACAGCCGACAATTCTTACATAAGATTTTTTAAGTTGTCAGACTACGGAATTAATTATAATTACAGGATTACGAATGTTGCTTTCGGTGTACAATTGGCATCAAGAACAGTTGCAGGAAGTTCTGCAAACGTTGGTGGTTCTTTTCCTGTTGAAGTTTGGCTGTACACCACATCGGCAACTACGCTAGATCCTACAGCTGTGACTTCCGTTTCTGGTGACCAGCCTCTTACTACAGTAAGTGTTTCTTCAGCTAATAGTGGTGCAATGGTAAATACAGGCACAAGTGTAAATCAAATTATTCCTGCAGGATCTAATCTTGTAGTTGAAATTTTTCATGATGGAGAGACAGGCCACGATGGCACAAGTGGAAATCCATTTGAAAGATTTTATATGGGAACAAATACCAGTGCGCAAACAGGACCTTCTTATCTAGCTTCTGGAACCTGTAATATTGATACCCCTATAGCAACAGGTACAGGCGTTTTGGCTGGTTTTGCTTCAGCAAGATGGGTAATGACAATAACAGGACAAAACTCGGTTTTAGGAACCACCGAGGTTATCAATTCACCGGATCTTCAGATTTATCCTAACCCTGTTAAAGATATACTTAAGTTTAAATTCTTTAATAACCTGAAGTCTGAATCTATTGAAATTTATGATCTCAGCGGCAGAGCAATTACTACGATCAGCAATAGTAAAAACGTTAACGAGGTAAATATGTCTTCGTATCAGAAAGGAAATTATATCTTAAAAGTAAAAGCCAGCGACGGTAAAGTTTACATTCAAAAACTAATCAAAGATTAATTTTTATTAATAAAAGAAATTTTTTTTTAATAAAATATTCTGATAATATCGGAGCGCTTCAATTAACGGAGCGCTTTTTTCTTTGTTGTTTTTAAACTGACAAATGTTAGTTAAACAAACTCTACTTTAAATCGTTTTTCTTATTTTTAATAACTAAATCCAAAATTATGATAAAAGATAAAGTGGCCTATATTACAGGGGGAACCAAAGGGATCGGCTTTGGAATTGCAAAAATTTTACTTGAAAACGGTATTTCCGTGGCGTTTTCAGGGAGGAGAAGAGATGATGTTGAAAAAGCCGAAAATGATTTGAAAAAGTATTCTAAAAATGTTTTGGGAATTGTTTCAGATGTGAGAAGCCTTGAAAGCGAAGAAGAAGCGGTAAAATATACCTTAGAGAAATTCGGACAGTTGGATTTTGTCATAGCCAATGCCGGGTTAGGAGTATTCAAACCTGTAGACGAACTTACTGCTGAAGACTGGAATGATATGATTGAGACCAACTTAACCGGCGCTTTCTATACACTAAAAGCTTCTGTGGAAGAATTAAAAAAGACACAGGGATATTATATCACCATTGCCAGTCTTGCCGGAGCCAATTTTTTTGAAAAAGGCTCAGGCTATAATGCTTCCAAATTTGGTGTTGTAGGCTTTACGCAGGCTGCCATGATTGATCTGAGAAAGTATAATATCAAATCCACGGTTATTATGCCGGGTTCTGTGGCTACCCATTTCAACGGGAATATTCCTTCCGAAAAAGATGCATGGAAGATTCAGCCCGAAGATATGGGAAACCTTGTACTCGATATTTTAAAGATGAATCCAAGGGTTTTGCCGAGCAAGATCGAATTTAGGGCAACAAAACCAGCCAATTAAATACTTCTAATGCGCTGAATAATAAATTAATAAGTATTATGCATGCATAATATATTTTTTAATTATATTAGCACATGAAACTTTAAGGCTTTTAAAGCAACAAAAATTAAAACAACATATGAAAATATTAGTTTGTATAAGTAGTGTGCCTGATACTACTTCAAAAATTAACTTTACTGCGGATAAGTCCGCATTCGACAAAAACGGAATTCAGTGGGTCATTAATCCGCTTGACGAGTTTGCCCTGACCAAAGCAATTAAACTTCAGGAATCTCAGGGAGCTACCGTAACGGTAATTAATGTAGGAGATGCCACTACTGAGCCTGTGATAAGAAAAGCACTGGCGATAGGTGCTAATGATGCCGTAAGGGTGAACCTTGATCCTAAAGACAGCTTTTCAACAGCTAAGGAAATCGCTGCTGTAGCACAGAATGGTGGGTATGATCTCGTTCTTTGCGGTAAAGAATCCATCGATTATAACGGTGGTTCCGTTCCGGGAATGGTTGCCCAGTTATTGAATCAGCCTTTTGTAAATGCATCGGTAGGATTGGATGTCAATGGAAACGAAGCGACGGCTGTAAGAGAAATTGAAGGAGGTAAAGAAACGATTTCCGTGAAATTACCAGCTGTAATCGCAGGTCAGAAAGGTTTGGTAGATGAAAAAGACCTGATTATTCCGAATATGAGAGGAATTATGTCTGCAAGAACGAAACCTCTGCAAGTGGTAGAAGCTACTTCTTCAGAAGTAAAAGTTCAGGGAGTATCTTATGACAGTGTACCGCCAAGAGCCGCTGTAAAAATGGTTTCTCCTGACAATCTGGATGAGCTGGTAAGATTACTTCACGAAGAAGCAAAAGTGATTTAATCTTTTAATCATTAAATTTTTTAATCTTTTAATTTAAAAAAAATGGCAGTATTCGTATACGCAGAAAATATAAACGGAGTTTACAAAAAAGCGGCTTTTGAAGCAGTTTCTTATGCTAAAGCTGTGGCAGACCAGGCCGGAGATACCGTAACGGCAATCTCGGTAAACCCTACCGATTCTTCAGATTTATTATACAAATATGGAGCATCAAACGTAATCAATATCAAAGATGAAGGGCTGAAAAGTTTTTCGGCCAAAGCTTATGCCCAGGCATTAAGTGAAGTGGCAAGCGGAAATATCATCGTTTTTCCACACACTACAGATGCTTCATCCATTGCTCCTATGCTGGCTGTGATGAACGGACATTCTTTAATTACAAACGCGCTGGATGCACCGGAAAGTCTTTCGCCGTTTCAGGTGAAAAGAAGAGCTTTCTCAGGAAAAGGCTTCATGCATGCAAAAGCTGAATCGGCAGGTGTCATCATCACAGTTTCCCAGAATGCTTTCGGAGTTAAAGAAAACGCTGTTTCAGGATCGGAAGAAGTGAAAAATCTATCAGTTGCCAATGAAGATACCAAAGTGATCTCTCATGAGCAAAGTTCAGGAAAATTAGATCTTAAAGAAGCTGAAATCGTAGTTTCTGCAGGAAGAGGAATGAAAGGCCCGGAAAACTGGGGAATGATTGAAGACCTGGCCAATGTACTTGGTGCGGCTACCGCTTGTTCAAAGCCTGTTTCAGATATCGGATGGAGGCCTCATACAGAACACGTAGGGCAAACCGGTAAAGCGATTTCTCCAAACTTATACATTGCGGTAGGTATTTCAGGGGCTATCCAGCACCTGGCTGGGGTAAACTCTTCAAAAACGATTGTTGTGATCAACAGTGATGCAGAAGCACCGTTCTTCAAATCTGCCGATTATGGTGTTGTTGGAGATGCTTTCCAGATTATTCCTGCATTAACGGAGAAAATTAAAGCTCTTAAAGGGTAAGAAAGGTTATTTGTGAATGGTCGATTCGCTTGTCAGTTTGAATTATTTAAATTAAAATTCACTTGCAAAGCACAGTTGACTTATAAAATAAAATTCACAATCGCCATCCTAATAATTCACCGATAAAAGCCCGCTTTGGGCTTTTATTTTTGTCTAAAAAAGTAAAAAAAACTTTCAAAAATTAATCTATATTTGTAGTTATGGATTATAAGCAGCTAATTATTCGCGGAATATCGTACAGCCAGACACAATCAGGAGCGTACGCATTGTTATTGGAACATGAAGAGACACACATAAAATTACCTGTTGTCATAGGAAATTTCGAGGCACAATCCATTTCTCTTGGCCTTGAAAAAGATATACATCCGCCACGTCCACTTACCCACGATCTATTTACAAAATTTATCGTTTCTGCCAATTATGAATTGGTTTCTGTTATTATCTATCAGATCGTAGACGGTGTTTTCTTTTCGAACATTAATTTTAAAAATAAAACAAACGAAGAAGAACTGATTCTTGATGCCAGGACTTCAGATGCCGTAGCGATGGCTGTAAGGTTTGATGCTCCTATTTTTACCACACAGCAGGTACTGAACGAAGCCGGAATCCTTCTGGAACTGGAAGATGTGGCTAAAGAAGAGCAGTCATTCTCAGAAACCGTTAATACCGAAGACAGCTTAAGATCCGTATCTATGGAAGAACTTCAGAAATTGCTGGATGAAGCCGTAAAAGAAGAGGATTATGACACTGCCCTGGAAATCCAGGAAGAAATCAAAAGAAGGAAGAAGAAAATCGATTAGAGATATTATAAGATGAATTTAAAATTACGACTTACCATTCTTAGTTTTCTTCAGTTCTTCGTGTGGGGCGCATGGCTGATTACGATGGCTAATTTTTGGTTCGGAACAAAACACTGGGACGGTGCCCAATTTGGAGCCGTTTTCGGAACGATGGGGATTGCTTCCATATTCATGCCGACCATTACCGGAATTATCGCCGACCGTTGGGTGAATGCAGAAAGAATATTCTCCATCTTACATATCCTGTACGGAATTGTTCTCTTCTTTTTACCTCATTCTGCAGATCCGGATTCCTTCTTTTATGTAATGCTTCTGGCAATGTGCTTCTATATGCCGACCATTGCTCTCGCGAATTCAATTTCCTATACGATCTTAAAAAACAGTGATCTGGATGTCGTTAAAGATTTTCCGCCGATCCGTGTCTGGGGAACCATTGGTTTCATCGTTGCCATGTGGATTACCAATCTTACGGGAAATAAAGCTACGGAAGGACAATTTTATATTGCAGGAGGGGTTGCCGTTTTCCTTGGGATTTATGCATTGACGCTGCCGAAATGTCCTCCGCAAAAATTAATAGATAAAGATGCTCCGCTATCACAACAGCTGGGACTTAATGCATTTAAGCTATTTAAAGATTATAAAACCGCACTGTTTTTCTTATTTTCGATGTTATTGGGAGCTGCCTTACAGCTTACCAATGCTTACGGAGATGTATTTCTGAGTGAGTTTGAGCATTTTCCTAAATATGCAGATTCTTTCGTTGTTCAGAGGTCAACCATCATTATGTCGATTTCGCAGGTGTCGGAAACATTATTCATTCTTGCCATTCCTTTCTTCCTGAAGAAATTTGGAATTAAAAAAGTAATGCTGATGTCGATGATTGCGTGGGTTCTGAGATTCGCATTCTTTGCTTACGGTGTTCCCGAAGGATTTGGTTTAAGCCTGATCATTCTTTCCTGTATCGTTTATGGAATGGCATTCGATTTTTTCAATATCTCGGGATCGCTTTTCGTAGAAACGACAACAGACAAAAAAATCCGTTCTTCTGCACAGGGATTATTTATGATGATGACGAATGGCTTCGGAGCGGTATTCGGAAGTTATGCTGCCGGTTGGGCCATTGATAAATTCTTCACCCATAAATTTACAACCGTTTCGTCTCTTTCGGCTTATCTTGAAACTACGCCTGAAAATCCGACATTTTTAGGAATTTTAAAGAAAAGTTTCAATTCTGCCGTTAATCCGGATGGAACATTATCAACTGTTGTCATGGTAAAAGACTGGACTAACATCTGGCTTACTTTTGCTGCGTACGCATTGATATTAGCCATATTGTTTGCGATATTATTCAGGCATAAACACGATCCTGCGCAACTTTCGAAAATAAAACATTAACTTTTACTGTTGATAATTAATATATTACATTGCACTTTGAGAAAAAAGTGCAATTTTTTTTATCTTTCGGGCAACCATCTGAAATTTTCTTTGTCTTATAGTTAGAAACAGATCCATGAAGAATTTAGAAACGAATTTTAAACTGGCAAAAAAACAGGACCGGAAAGGGCAGAAAGCTCTTTACGACATGTTTTCGGCGAAAATGCTGGCCGTAGCAAATTCTTATGTGAGTAATATTCATGATGCTGAAGATGTCGTCATGAATTCTTTTTTTACCTGTTTTTCAAAGATTGAAGATTGCAGGGAATGGAAAAGCTTTCCGTTCTGGCTAAGGAAAATTGTTGTGAATAATTCCATAAACCTGATCAGGAAAAGTAAAAATATCCTCTATTCGGATGTAGAAATACAAGAACTCGAATATCCCGAAGACAAATGGGACGACGAGATGATAAACATTGATCTTGAAGAGATCTTTTCCAAAATGCCGGATGGATACAGACTTGTTTTTAACCTGTATGTTTTTGAGGAAAAAAAACATCACGAAATTGCAGAAATGCTTAATATTTCTGAAGGCACCAGCAAAAGCCAGCTAAGCAAATCCAAAAAATGGCTCACTGATTTTTTAAAACAAAAAAAAGATGAAAAACAATATGCTAAATAAATGGAAGTCCGACTACGAAGAGCTCGAATTAAAGCCTTCGTCTGAGCTTTGGAGCAGATTGGAGATGGAGTTGGAGAAAGAATCCGAAGAAGCCATAGAAAAACCTTTTCAGTGGTGGAAGTATGCAGCGGTAATTTTGCTCTGTATTTCTGTTGGAGGCCTCTTTTATTTCAATTCAAATGATAATCATGATTTCAATGAAAAAAAAGCAGATTATGGGGTCAGTAAAGTTTTAACTAAAACGATTGATCCTGCCAATCCTGAGTTTCAGAATCCGCTTGGAGTTAAGAATAATCAAGGTATACAAGGTAATGTAACCCAGGCTTCCCGGAATGAGAAAACTTCTGCAGATCCGGTTTCCCTTCAAGAGGCAGAAAAGGAAACATCTATTACGAAATCATTAGCTGTTAAAATACAAAATGTCGAAGTAAATCAAGATGAAAAAGTGATGGTAAAACCTCCAAAAATAGAAGTTAATCCCCCGGTAATTGCAGATGTAAAAAAAGCAAAACCAACTTATATCAACTCCAGCGAACTTCTTTTGGGACACGAATTTGATAAGTCATCGGGAAATCATGATAAAAAAGATGTGAAAATAGGGATTCTGAATTTTGATAAACCTGTTCCGGACGTAGAAAATGTTACCGTTCTCGGAGTTACCGTATACGTAGAATCTAAATAAATTATTAATCTGTTAAATCCTGAAAACAGGGTCCGGAAAACCGGTATTGCGGACAAAAGTATAAAAAATCAACTTACATGAAAACAAAAATAGCGGTAATGATTGCTTTCGTGGCTTTCTCATATTCATTTGCACAACGCACTGCGGATATGGATGCCTCCATGAAGAATTATTCTAAAATGATTGACAGCATCGTGGTTTCTGAAAAGATAAAAATGAATAAGGAACTCGATGATGTTGATCGGGAATTTAAGCAAAATAAAATTACCGTCGATGAGAAGCAGAAACTGAGAGCAGATATTGCTTCAAAATATGAGGAAACCATTAACGGAAAAATAGATGCCCACAAAACCGCATTTGAGGAATTCACCCGACAGGCGGTTAAGAATGCTGTTTTAAAGCCTGTGGATTCGCTGCATAAAGATAAAAATCAGATCGTTTTTGGCCTGGGTGGTGTATCAATACGTATGGATGAAGATAAAACCAAGCCTGCCGACTATCTTCGCAGGTGGCAATACGTAGCAGCATACGTTGGGACGAGCTATACGACTAAAAATAAACCTTTCGCATTTCTTAATAATAACCCGGATTTTAAAAATACAGTGTTTAATTCTGCGATGTATGTAGTGAGATACGAAGGTCAGCTCGGAAGTTTCACCAGCCCTTTTTTTTACCGGCTGGGACTTGGCTACCGTAATGATCAGTCGAAGGCTAAATATGGAAAAGCTTTTACCCAGGAAAATCTGGTGTTGGATACCAAAGAATTCACGAAAGGTTACCTGAAAGAAACGCACATCAATAATCATTATCTTTTTATTCCTGTCGATTTTAAACTGGTTTTGAATCCTAAATACATCGAATATAACGGAACGAAATACTTAAACAACAGATTAAGCCAGTTAAGTATTGTCGCAGGTGTTTATGGAGGGGTAAGAATTGCCAGCAATATCTATAACAGGTATTCTAATGACTACAGCAAAAGGATTGTTGAGAGGGAATCGATCAATCATGGTGTAAATGATATCATTGTTGGAGGAAAACTTGGAATAGGGTACGCAGGATTTAATGTGTTTGTTCAGAAAGATTTTACACCGACATTTAACAATAATGCAAATGTCAGGAACAAATATGGACTGCAGATCGGAATAGAACTGCTGAATGCCAGTTTTTAATTATTTAAAAAATTGCGTTTTACGTTACATAATCATTAAATTTTTATTAATAGTATTATCATTCGTAAATGATTACTGAATAAAATTTAGTTTTCAGGCACACTTATCATAAGTGTGTTTTTTTTTGTATTTTGGCACTTTAGGATTTATGAAAAATATTCAGTTATTAGGTTTAATATTGGTCGTGGCAGGAAGTTTTCTGCCGCTCGTTCATGTTCCCATAATTGGAAACTGGAACTATTGGAAACTCGACCATTTCCTTGCCATTGCATGCTGGATTCTTGCCGCCGGAGCTCTGTTTGGGATAGTCAATAACAGTGTGAAAATGGCGAAGATTTTTGGCATTTTGCTGGTGATTTTATTTGTCTTCACTTTATTCGCTGTAAAATTTCAGGCGTCTCAGTATTTCAGTTTTATGCCTTTTAAATCATGGCAGGACAAGCTGGCAGGGATTGTAAAATTAAAGTGGGGCTGGATCGTCGAGTTTCTTGGTGCTTTCATCATCATTTTTGCCTCAGGCAGAAAAACGATTGATTCTTAGTATGATAACGATTCATATAAATCAGCCGCTTTTTTGTGAAATTAATAATCCTAATGGTATTTTTAAATTAAAAATAGAATTATAAAATGAAAGAAGTATTCATCGTTTCCGCAGTAAGAACTCCGATGGGGAGCTTTTTGGGAAGTTTAGCAGCTGTTCCGGCGACAAAACTGGGAGCTGTTGCCGTAAAAGGTGCATTAGACAAAATAAATCTTGATCCGAAACAGGTTCAGGAAATCTATATGGGAAATGTTTTACAGGCCGGAGAAGGACAGGCGCCTGCACGCCAGGCAGCCTTGGGTGCCGGGCTTTCCAATGAGACGCCTTCTACAACCGTAAATAAAGTTTGTGCTTCAGGAATGAAAGCTGTAACGATGGCCGCACAAGCCATAAAAGCAGGTGATGCCGAAGTGATCGTTGCCGGAGGTATGGAAAATATGTCTTCCGTTCCTCATTATTACAATGCAAGAAATGCGACAAAGCTGGGCGACGTGAAAATGCAGGACGGAATGGTTTTAGACGGTCTTACCGACGTTTACAACAAAGTACACATGGGCGTTTGTGCCGAAAAATGTGCAACAGACTATAGTATTTCAAGAGAAGATCAGGACAACTTCGCCATTGAATCCTATAAAAGAGCGGCAAAAGCCTGGAGCGAAGGGAAGTTTGCCGATGAGGTTGTACCGGTAGAAATTCCTCAGAGAAAAGGTGAACCGGTCATTTTTGCTGAAGATGAAGAATATAAAGCTGTAAATTTCGACAGAATTCCGACACTTCCGACCGTTTTCAAAAAAGAGGAAGGAACGGTAACGGCTGCTAATGCGTCTACTCTTAATGACGGAGCTTCCGCATTAATCCTTGTTTCCAAAGAAAAAATGGAAGAACTGGGACTTAAGCCTCTTGCAAAAATCGTTTCTTACGCTGATGCTGCACAGGCTCCGGAAGACTTTACCACAGCTCCTTCAAAAGCACTTCCTATTGCACTTAAAAAAGCAGGATTATCGCTTACGGATATCGACTTTTTTGAGTTTAACGAAGCGTTTTCGGTGGTTGGACTTGCCAATAACAAGATTTTAGGATTAGATGCCTCTAAAGTGAATGTAAACGGTGGAGCAGTAGCCATCGGGCACCCGCTGGGAAGTTCGGGCTCAAGAATTATCGTTACATTGATCAACGTATTGAAACAAAATAATGGTAGATACGGTGCGGCTGCTATCTGTAACGGCGGCGGCGGCGCTTCAGCTATCGTTATAGAAAATATGCAATAAAAAATCTGTCATCAGAATAGAGAATCCGGAGGTCATGCTTCCGGATTTCTGCTTTAAATCATCATTGTACATATTTTTAAAATATTTTATTTAAATCTAAAAAACTTAGATGGTAATGAAAAAGAGAACTGTATATTATTTATCTAAGGTTTAAAAATTAACGGAATAATAAAAGTTGAGTCAAACGAAATAAAATCCCTGAATATTCAATCCTTTTGCTATTTTTGTGCTACTAATATAATATTGAAATGTCTGAAATTGAGAACCTGCAAACTCAAAACATAAAGAATAATCCCAAAATCATGAAAGCCTGGGCGGTTTATGACTGGGCCAATTCGGTCTACTCACTGGTGATTACTTCTACTATTTTCCCTATTTATTATTCTATTCTGACTACAGCGTACGAGAAGAAGGAATATGTAAAGGAAACCAATTCCTATATAGATGTCCCGGTGCGGCATATGATAAAACTCTTCGGTGCAGAATTCCATCCGGATGAGATGTACGGGTATTCATTAACTCTTTCTTTTCTGATCGTAGTATTGTTGTCACCGTTTTTATCATCATTGGCGGATACCATTGGAAATAAAAAATCTTTCCTGCAGTTTTTCTGCTACCTGGGTGCAACTTCCTGCATGGGGCTTGCGATGTTTACAGGAATGCACAATGTGTTCCTGGGCCTGCTTTTCAGTGTAACAGCGAGTGTAGGGTTTTGGGGCAGCCTTGTGTTTTACAACTCCTTTCTCCCTGATATCGCCACGCAGGATAAACAGGATGCGCTTTCTGCAAAAGGATATGTGTACGGATATATTGGCTCTGTGGTGCTTGTTATCATCTGTCTGCTTTTGATCCAGGTTTTTGCTAAGGGTGCAGAACAGCAGCTGCTATTTACCAGAATCAGTTTCCTTCTTACCGGGGCATGGTGGTTCGGCTTCTCGCAATATACATTCAAACATTTACCGCAATTTGGAAACGTTAAAGATAAACTGCCAAAAGATCTTGTACTACTGAACTATAAAAATCTCTTTAAAAAACATGAAAATGAAGGAGGATTTTTTGAAGTCTTAAAAGATAACCTTAGTTTCTATAAAGATATTGCCAGAGAAAGTTTTAATGAATTGTTTAAAGTGGGTGGCGAACTTTTCAAAGACAGAAATCTGAAGTTTTTCCTTTCCAGTTTTTTCTTTTACAGTGTTGGGATGCAAACTATTTTCTTAATGGCAACCTTATTCGGAAAAAGTGAAATAAACCTTGCTCAGGATAAACTGATCGGGACCCTTCTCGTGATCCAGATAGAAGCCATCATCGGAGCGGTGATTTTCTCCAAATTATCTAAAAAGATAGGAAATAAAAACGTAATTTCTATCGCCATAATCCTTTGGATGGTTGCCTGTATTTGGGCATTCTTTCTTAACAAGGAAAACCCGACGGTTGAATACCAGTTCTACGGTGTTGCTGCTGTCGTAGGGCTTGTGATGGGTGGTCTTCAGGCCATGTCCAGATCGACGTACTCTAAGTTGCTGCCCGAAGACTCAATGGAGAATACGACATTCTTCAGTTTCTATGATGTTCTTGAAAAACTCGCAGTAATTCTGGGAACTTTTATTTTCTCGACGCTCATCGGACAGTTTAATAACATGAGGTACGCAGCCTTATCCATGACCATATTCTTCGCGGCGGGGCTTGTGTTAGTGAGATTTTTAAAGGTTTCGACCCATAAAAAATAGAAGATTATTAAAAATAATTTGAAAGACGCTCACAGAAGCGTCTTTTTTATTTCGTATACTTCTTGTTTTTGTGGACTTATTTAATATTAATATTGTATTTTATTAAAATCATATAAATATTAAAAGAATATCTGTTGTTTTTTTGTTTATTTGCAAATTAATAGTTAAATAGGAAATGATAAAAAAACTACTCTTATTCTTTACATTACAATGTTTGGTTTTCGGTTTTTCGCAGGATCTAAGGCCTGTTGCAAAAAAAATTTCAGAATACCACCACCAGAAAAAAAATTTCGACAGGTATGATTTGTTTAATATTGATACCGATTCAGATCACCTTGCAGAATACAAAAGGTCAGCAACCGATATTTCAGTCCTGAATATCGATGCCAAAAAGCTTAAAAAACTGGTTAATGAAAAACCGGATTATCTTGAAATATCATTTCCGTTTGAAGGCAAGGAAATCATCGTGGAACTTTATAAAAATGAAATTTTCACCAAAGAATTTAAGGTAAAAACCAATAAAGGTGAAATTGTAAATTATACACCCGGAGTCTATTACCATGGAATTGTAAAAGGGGATAACCGTTCGGTGGCAGCCTTTAGTTTTTTTGATAATGATGTCGTGGGCGTAGCTTCTACACCGGAACTGGGAAATATTGTGGTGGGAAAAGTAAAAAACTCCACCGACTTTGTCAGCTATTCAGATTCTAAACTTACGGGTTTAAATCCTTTTATCTGTGGTGTCGATGAATTAGCCGAAAATCATAAACAGAAAGTTTCTTTTGATCCGAATGCTGATAAGACAGCAGGTAAACTGCTCACCCAGAATTGTGTGCGGATTTATTATGAAGTTTGCTACACGCCTTACGTTAACAATGGTTCCAGTACAACCACCACAACCAATTGGCTGACGGCCATTCATAACAATATTTCCACCCTCTACAACAACGATGATGTTAAGATTGCTCTCAATGAAATTTACATCTGGACGACTGCAGATCCTTATACAGGAAACCCGAATACCAATCTCGCCAGCTTCAGAGCCAACAGACAGACTTTCAACGGAGATCTTGCGCATCTGGTAAACCAGCCAACGACAACGAGTGTTGCCTATATCAATTCGCTTTGTACCACCAACAGGCATGCATATTCAGGAGCTGCCCAGACTTACAATAACGTTCCGGTATATTCATGGACGATACAGGCAATGACGCACGAAATGGGACACAGCCTCGGTTCTCCCCATACGCACGCCTGTGCATGGAACGGAAACAATACAGCGATTGACGGATGCGGCCCTACGGCAGGATTCGATGAGGGATGTACAGGTCCTCTTCCTTCAACAACAGAAAAAGGAACGATCATGAGCTACTGCCACCTGGTTTCCGGGGTAGGTATTAATTTCAGCAATGGTTTTGGAGCCCAGCCGGCTGCGCTGATAAGAAATACCGTAGAATCTAAAGCTTGTCTCGGAACAAATTGTATCACAGTTTGTCCGATAACTATTTCAGGACTTTCTGTGTCAAATATTACCCAGATTTCTGCCAATGCAGCTTTTACAGATGCTACCTCAAATTCATGGAAATACAAGCTTACCAGGTTTGACGGAACTCAGGTGTCATCCGGTACGATTTCTTCACCTTCCCTGAGCCTTTCGGGACTTCAGCCGGCAACATATTATCTTTTATCGGTAGGTACAAACTGTTCTGCAGGATATCAGAGAACCCAGATATTTATAACTGATGGCGATTGGTGTAATGGCGCATTATTTACAGATACCGGCGGTACTACAGCCAACTATGGAGATAATCAGACCATCGTAAAAACATTTTATCCGAGTTCAGGAGCGCTAAGTATGAGTTTTACGGAATTCGGACTTGAGGAAGATTATGATTTTATGTATATCTACAACGGTCCTTCCACAAGTTCACCGGTATTTGCCAATGGAAATGCACTAACAGGTTCAACATTGCCGGGAACATTCACCTCCACGCATCCTTCGGGAGCTATTACGGTAAGGTTTATTTCAGATGAGGCTGAAAATGATTTGGGCTGGAAAGCTAATTTTTCGTGTTCTGTGCTGGCCGTTGAAGATGTAAGCACAAAAGATAATGCCGTCAGTATTTATCCTAATCCTGCCAAAAATATCATTACCATTTCGTCCAGAGATACTCTTAAGTCATTTAAAATTTATGATGAAGCAGGACGTCTTATCAAATCGGAACCGGCAATAAAAGGAAGCAGGTTTGATGTTAACATTTCGTCGATGCAGACCGGAAATTATGTTGTAACAGTGGAGACGGAAAAACAGATAGTAACTAAAAAACTGATTAAACAGTAATTTAAATAAAATACAATTAAAGCCTGATTATTTCAGGCTTTTTTAGTAACTTTAATAAAATTAAACAGTTTTTTTAATTTTTTAAAAATATACATTGTTACAAAATGTTAAATTGTGTTAGAATTCGGCTCGACTTTTGCTCATATTCAACGGAATAATTTTACATTTGCAAAAAATTTATTTACATTAAATGACAAACCCACTATTTTACGCGAAAATTCTTTTGTTCGGAGAATATGGAATCATAGAAGATTCCCAAGGTTTGACATTACCTTACAGCTTTTATAAAGGTACCCTCAAGTTCTCTTCATTAGATTCCGAATTTGAAAAAAAATCTAATGAACACCTCAGAAAATATGCCGGTTATTTAGAAAACCTGGGCCTTCCGGAAAGTTTTGAATTAAATGTTTCAAAATTTAAAGAAGAAATTTCTTCAGGTCTGTTTTTCGACAGCAATATTCCTCAGGGATATGGAATAGGGAGTTCCGGCGCATTGGTTGCCGCCATATTCGAACGGTATTCTATTTCCAAGCATGAACCTGAAAATATTTCTAAAGACGAACTGAAAAGCCTGCGATATGTTTTCGGTTTAATGGAAAGCTATTTCCATGGCAAAAGCTCAGGTATTGATCCTTTGATCTGCTATATGAACCTTCCGATTCTTATCGAAAGTAAGGAAAGTGTTGATAAAGTGGCCATTCCTGCAAGTGAAGCGGGTCGTGGTGCTATCTTCCTGATCGATTCCGGAATGACCGGCGAAACGGGACCTATGGTGCAGATTTTCTTTGAAAAAATGAAAACTGAAGGTTTCAGAAAAACACTTAAAGAAGAATTTATCCGGTACAATAATGCCTGTATCGATACTTTTTTGAAAAAAGATATGAATCCTTTCTTCAGAAATCTTAAAAAACTCTCACATTGGGCCTATGAACATTTCCGCCCGATGATTCCTGAAAGTCTTTTTAATGTCTGGAAAAAAGGTCTCGATTCCAATGCCTATTATTTAAAGCTTTGCGGCAGCGGAGGCGGAGGATATATTTTGGGTTTTACTAAAGATTACGAAAAAGCGGAAAAAATGCTTGACGGCTTCAATAAAGAAGTGATTTACAGATTCTAAACAATTGGGAATGAATTCTGAAAAAGAAAATTTCCAGGAGAAAAATTATATAAAAAAATCTTTTATTTACAGATTTTCACAATTCGTGGGCTTTCTTTTGGGAGCTCGCTTTTTTGTTGCGGCACTTCTTACTTTTGCCCTTTATGTATCAACATTTTTCCTCTTTAATCAGGATGAAAGTTTCAGGAAATTTGTATTTGATTTCAAAGTTCACGGAATCATCTTTTGTACCGTGCTTACCATTTTAGCCGGAGGAATCATCAATCAGTTTTATGATTTTGAAAAGGATCATGTGGTAAAACCGTTCAGAACGAGAATTCAAAGCTTCATCAAGCAGAAATATTTTCTTTACGTTTACCTTTTTTTAGGGATCGTTTCTTTAAGTGTTGCATGGATGATTTCACACAAAGTATTTCTTTTTTTTATTGTATATCAGTTTTTTATGTGGTTTTACAGCCATAAACTGAGCCGGATTTTAATTCTGAATAATCTCACCTTTGTAAGCCTTACTTTATATCCGTTCTTCGGAATGATGGTGTATTATGAAACATTCTCAAAAAAAGTTTTATTGATGGCCGTTTTCCTGTTTTTGATTCTGTTATGCATTGATATTGTGAAGGATACTTTAACAAAAAGCGTAGATAAAGCTTTTGGATATACTACGGTTCCGAATTATTTCAGCACAAAAACCACAAACTGGATTATTATTTCTTTAATGTTCATTACAATGGTTGTTTCCATGAAGCTCATTCTGCGTACCGGTATTTCAGGATTTATGGCTTACTATTTTGCAGCGGGGCTGTTTGTTTTCATTCTCTGCATTTATCTCATTATGAATCACTCCAGGAGAAATAAATTCCTTACCATCAATATCCTGAGATCATGGGTTTTTACCGGAATCATTTCCATGTTGCTGAGTGGTCTGGAAGGTAAATTGTAGAAAAATTTCTTTAAAAAACCTTTCGTTATCCTTACCTTTGCACAACTATCAAACTATATAAATAATGCCCATTTTTAACGATACTAAAATCGCATTTGCAGACAAATCTGATGCACAGTTAAGAAAAGCGTATTGGATGTTCAAAATGATTGAGCAGCCTTCACTCACAAAAGTCGGAACTTCAGTCCTCAATTTTACCGTTCATAATAATTTTCCATTCGTTACCGGAATTGTAAAAAATACCTTATTTGAGCAGTTTTGCGGAGGTGAAACCCGCGAAGAAAGTATGAAAGTTGTGAAGCAGCTGTTCAAAAGAGGCGTGGGAAGCATTTTCGATTACTCTATAGAAGGGAAAGAAGATGAGGAAACATTTGATGCCGTTTGCAGGGAGATTAAAGATATCGTAAGATTTTCTGTCGGCAATCCGGCCATTCCTTTTATTGTGTTCAAACCTACGGCTTTTGGAAGAATAGATCTTTACGAAGCTGTTGGCAACCATCATGAGCTGACTACAAGCCAGAAAGAAGAATGGGAAAGAGTCGTTAAAAGATTTGATGAAGTTTGCAGATTATGCCATGAAAATGACAAAAAAGTAATGGTAGATGCAGAAGAAACCTGGATGCAGGATGCGGCCGATCAGCTTTGCGAAGAAATGATGGAAAAGTATAATCGGGAAAAGCCTATTGTATGGAATACCATCCAGATGTACCGCACCGGAAGATTGGAATATATGGAAGAGCAACTGCAGAGGGCAAGAGAAAAAAACTATTTCATTGGTTATAAGATCGTTCGTGGGGCTTACATGGAAAAAGAGCGAGCCAGAGCCGCAGAAAAAGGGTATCCGGACCCTATACAGCCAACTAAGGACGCATCGGATAAAAATTACAATGCAGGAATCGATTTTGTCATGAATCATCTGGACAAAGTTTCAGCTTTTTTTGGAACACACAACGAGATTTCTTCTGAGCTTGTCATGGACAAAATGAAGACTAAAAGCCTTGAAAACGGGAATCCTCATGTCTATTTCGGACAATTGTATGGAATGAGTGATAATATTACATTCTATCTGTCAGACAAAGGATACAATGTGGCAAAATACCTTCCTTATGGCCCGGTAAAAGATGTTGTGCCTTATCTTACAAGAAGAGCGCAGGAAAATACTTCCGTTGCCGGACAGACCGGGAGAGAACTTGGACTCATTAAAAAAGAACTGGAAAGAAGAAAAAAAAACAGATAATTCTCTAAAATAATAAAACAAGCCTTGCATTTCGTGCAAGGTTTTTTTTATTGAAATTTCCAAACTACCTTTTAAGGCTCAAAACTTTCAAATTTTCCGTTTTCATAGAAGATGACAATCCGTTTTATAGCAATTCCTTGATTTATAGTAGATTGCGGTGTGGGCGGAATGTTGAAGCTTTCTAATCGCTGAGAATCGGCTATTTTATCTTTTGCTGTACTTTGGGACGGTATAGACGATTCTCCGGGACCCATTTTCGGCAGCTCCGTTTGATCTTCATCAGCTCCGAAATCCTCATCATCATTCATCATCGTAAAAAGATCAGGAAGAGAAACAGGTTTAGCTTTTTCCTCTTCATTTATTTCCTGAGTCTTTTCTGAATTTTCTGTGATTTCCGGCAGATCAGATTTCAGCATCTCACCTTCACCGGTGACCAGCCAATCCCAAAGGATTTCAGGAAAGCGTGATTTTATTTTGATAATAAATTCCAAGGAGGGTTTATTTCTTCCGGAGGTCACGTGAGAGATAGAAGAGCGCTGCACATCAATCTCATCAGCAAACTCAGAAGGAGTCAATCCGGAATAATCGATAACTTTTGAAATTCTCTCATTTAAACTCATAAAATATAGCTCTCTAATTGTTTTACAAATGTAAAAATATAATTTACAATTGCAAAATATAAATGTAAATAAAAAGAAAACTTTTCACGATACAAATGTAAACAATTAATAAGCTTATTTTCAGTATATTACATATTTACTGATATAATGCAAGAATTATTATTTAACAAATTTTCCACAGAATTTAACATTTAACCTTAATCTTCAAGTAATACATGAAGTAAATGAATTAATGATTAAATGACTATTAAATAAGTGTCATTTATACGTATTCATGCATGATAGCGCACTTTTGACAATGAAAGTGGAGCAGGAATCCGTAAATGTCTTAAACTGTGCTAAAAATCATCGATTTATGCTAAATTACAAATCTTAGCTATCCGTAGAATACCATCAATAGGAAGATGTATTGTTAAACTTCATTTTTAAAACAAAAAAATCAGTTAAAACATTATAATATAAGTTACATTTTTAAAGTCTGCTAAAATTTCCAAAAAAATCGGAGTTTAAACATCTAAATTATTAACAATTTACATTTGTATATGATATTAATTTTAAAACTTTCCACACTCATACTTGTTTAATGGAATTACGAGCAAATGTTGAAAAGTAACCTTTATTGCTATTAAAGTAGAATTCAAATTTATATTTAATTAAAATCTATAAGTATTTGAATTTAAATAAAATAAATAGTAACCATTAAATTTTTATTAATCCACAATTTTATCCACAGACATTTTGGCAATTCACATTGTTTAAACTAGTTACAAATGTGAATCAATTCACTTTGCAAAAAAATCCTTAAATTTGACTCTTGTAAATTATTACACAATGACTTTTGAACAGATCTATCAGCAGAATCCCAACTTCCCAAACCGCTATATTTCTCCTGAAAAATTATTTTCTTATCTTAAAACGAATCTCAGCGATTACATTCAACAGATCGGAACCTCTCATCTGGAGAAGCCCGTTTATAAATTATCGATAGGAAGCGGAGAAATTCATGTGCTTGCCTGGTCACAGATGCACGGGAACGAATCGAATGCAACGCATGCGATGCTCGATCTGCTCATAAGCCTCGATCAGGCTCCCGAATTAAAAGAAGAACTCTTCAGCAAAGTAAAACTCGACTTTATCTTTATGCTGAATCCGGACGGTTCTGAAAAATGGACACGAATGAATGCTTCTGAAATTGACCTCAACAGAGATTTTCATCATGAGGCAAGTAAAGAGATCATTATCCTTAAAGAAGCAGTAGCACTAAAAAAATATGACTATGCCCTAAATCTCCATGAACAGCGGACGATTTTTACCACAGACGGCATTCATCCGGCTACACTTTCGTTTTTGGCACCGTCTGAAAATGTGGAACGAACCATTACGGAAAACAGGAAAAAATGCATGGCCGTTATTGCCGATGTTTATACTCACTTAAAAGAACTCATTCCCAATCATATTGGAAGGTATTCCGATGAATTTTACCCGGCTTCCACCGGAGATAACTTTATCAGAGCCGGGATGCCGACCATACTGTTTGAAGGCGGACATTTCGAGAATGATTACCTCAGGAAAGAAACGAGGAAGTACTACACCATTGCATTATATTATGCACTCAAAGCGATGGCTGCACTTGATTCTGGGACCGAGAACTGGGAAACCTACCTTGAGATTCCGGAAAATAAGGAAACCCATTACGATATTATTTACCGGAATGTAAAACTGAACACCGATCACGAATGTATTTTAGATATCGCCGTTCAGTACCGCGAAACAAAAGAAGACGGAAAGGACGAGATTTCTTTTATCCCGTTTGTTATGGAAGTAGGCGATGTGAAGAAACGTAAAGGATGGCAGGAAATAGACTGTACCGGAAAAAAGTTTGTTTCCCCTACCAGGTATCCCAAACTCGATACGGAAATAAATTTCACAATAGAAGACTAAAAAAAACGGATCCATGGTGGTCCGCTTTTGTATTTACGATAAAGCCGTTAAAGGTTTTCTGTTTGGTGAAGAAAGTTTAGTTCACCACTTTAATGCCGTTGGCTACGAATCTGATCTCTTCTTTAGGCGTTGTAATCGCATCGATTTCAGACTGAGGTTTCTTAGCATCTTCTGCATAATGTTTCTGTTCGTCTACGGACGTTACTTTTCTTTCCGCAGTACCTTCCAGCACTACATTCTTACCTTTCAGAGCAGTGGGAACGAAGAATGCATAATCTTTCATCTTTACGAAAAACTGAGAATTATCTTCTGTCTGAATGGTCAGCCAACATCCTTTTTTATCGCATACATCCGTTACCTTTCCTTTTACGGCAACATGCTCTACTTTTTTATTGTCTTTTTTAAGCTTTTTGCTCAATTTATCTACCGATATGGCTTTAGATTCTGCATTGGAAGCAATACTTCCTCCATAAGTATCGCCTACAACAGCGTTTCCTGCCGGCGGACCGAATTTTTTTGATTCCTGTGCAAAAGCGATGGTGGAAACACCCAAAGCTGCTGCGAATAATAATGATTTGAATTTCATTTTTAATATTTTTTCCAAAAGTACTAATAAATTCCGAATGATAACAGGGCTGAAGATTTAATAAAAAGCAGGTCTTTTTCGTGACCTTAGCGTTAAAACCAAGGCGCACCAATTTTTAACGCAATGCTCGCAAGGAAATAGCCAATCATCCTGCATAATTCGTTCGCAAGGGCGTTTCACTCAGCAAATGATAGCAACGTTTTAGAGGTACAGGATTTTCTGAGTAGAACGCTTAGATTTCGAAGAATACGCCGGCAGGTATTCAATCAATCTTTTGTGACCTTAGCGTTAAAAACCAACAGGCATCCAATTTTAAAGCAAAAATCCTTAAGCCATCGTTTATAATTCTTTCGCAAAGCATTTCTTTTATCAACGGTTACAAGGCTACCACACTGCTATCATTTGCTGAGTGATTAGTTTATGCTGAGCCTGTCGAAGTACCCTTGCGCTCAAAAAATATGCAGCCTATTATTCAAAAGCCCCTTGCGAACCTAGCGTTAAAAACCAACAGGCATCCAATTTTAACGCAACGCTCGCAAGGAAATTAGGCAATCATCCTGCATAGTTCGTTCGCAAGGGTGTTTAACTTCATAAAGACTTCATGACTACCACAGCGCTATCATTTGCTGAGTGATTAGTTTATGCTGAGCCTGTCGAAGTACCCTTGCGCTCAAAAAATATGTAGCCTATTATTCAAAAGCCTCTTGCGAACCTAGCGTTAAAAACCACCAGGCTCCCAATTTTAACGCAACGTTCGCAAGGAAATTAGGCAATCATCCTACATAGTTCGTTCGCAAGGGTGTTTAACTTCATAAAGACTTCATGACTACCACACTGCTATCATTTGCTGAGTGATTAGTTTATGCTGAGCCTGTCGAAGTACCCTTGCGCTCAAAAATATGTAGCCTATTATTCAAAAGCCTCTTGCGAACCTAGCGTTAAAAACCACCAGGCTCCCAACTTTAAACGCAACGTTCGCAAGGAAATTAGGCAATCATCCTGCATAATTCGTCCGCAAGGGTGTTTAACTTCATAAAGACTTCATGACTACCACAGCGCTATCATTTGCTGAGTGATTAGTTTATGCTGAGCCTGTCGAAGTACCTTTGCGCTCAAAAAATATGCAGCCTATTATTCAAAAGCCCCTTGCGAATCTAGCGTTAAAAACCAACAGGCATCCAATTTTAACGCAACGCTCGCAAGGAAATAGCCAATCATCCTGCATAATTCTTTCGCAAAGCATTTCTTTTATCAACGGTTACAAGGCTATGCACTGCTATCATTTGCTGAGTGATTAGTTTATGCTGAGCCTGTCGAAGTACCTTTGCGCTCAAAAAATATGTAGCCTATTATTCAAAAGTCTCTTGCGAACCTAGCGTTAAAACCAACAGGCATCCAATTTTAACGCAAACTAATCCCATAATTATTTATATTTGAAGCCTATACTTCACTATGCAGAAAAAACTAAAACTTTGGGACGCCATTATGCTGGTAATGGGTTCAATGATCGGAAGCGGAATCTTCATCGTCAGCGCAGATATGATGCGTAACCTGGGGTCAGGTTTCTGGCTTATTGTCGTTTGGGTCATTACGGGAATCATGACGGTAGCGGCCGCAATAAGCTATGGCGAGCTTTCAGCTTTATTTCCTAAAGCGGGCGGCCAGTACACGTATTTAAAAGAAATCTTTGGCAGAAAAATGGGCTTCCTCTACGGCTGGGGACTGTTTACCGTCATCCAGACCGGAACGATTGCGGCCGTGGCGATGGCTTTCGGGAAATTTACCGC
The DNA here is from genome assembly GCF_056333165.1 of Chryseobacterium endophyticum. Classification (NCBI taxonomy): domain Bacteria; kingdom Pseudomonadati; phylum Bacteroidota; class Flavobacteriia; order Flavobacteriales; family Weeksellaceae; genus Chryseobacterium; species Chryseobacterium endophyticum. Next base: position 683,422 of record NZ_JBWGXE010000002.1, on the reverse strand, counting down.
TTACCTGGTTCCGGCACTCAACGATGCGGCACCTATTTTCCAGAGTGGTGAATTTAAAATAACCTGGATCCAGATGCTTGCCATTGCCATCATCCTCCTGCTGACCTACATCAATACAAGAGGCGTTGAAAGCGGAAAGCTGCTGCAGAATATCTTTACGGGATCAAAAATTATTGCCCTCCTAGGGCTGATTGCCGCAGGGTTTATTCTCGTGGATATTTCTCATCTGGCAGAAAACTTCAGCCTGGGATACGAATCTTTTAACAACCTTAAGACCGACCGGTTCGGTAATTTCCTGAAAGAGGGTTGGGAACCTATTGGCGGAATGACCCTTCTCGGAGGAATTGCAGCCGCTATGGTCGGTTCGGTGTTCAGCTCCGTAGCCTGGGAAAGCGTAACCTTTGTATCGGGTGAAATTGAAAACCCAAAGAAAAACGTCGTTAAATCCATGATCTACGGAACAACCGCCGTGATGATCCTTTATATTGCTGTCAATTATGTTTATCTGAATGCAATCGACAGAGACTCCATTGCCTTTGCCGGAAATGACAGGGTAGCGGTGGCCGCTTCACACTTTATTTTCGGAAGTGCCGGAACGGTTATCATCGCCATTCTCGTGATGGTTTCCACTTTCGGATGTAATAACGGATTGATTCTCGCCGGGGCAAGGGTTTTTCAGACCATGGCCAAAGATGGGATGTTCTTCAGGCAGGCCGAAAAAAACAATACCAATCAGGTCCCCGAAAATGCCCTCTGGATGCAGGGGATCTGGGCTTCGCTGTTATGCCTTAGCGGTCAGTACGGCAACCTTCTGGATATGATCTCGTTTGTGATCGTATTATTTTACATGATTACCGTTTTCGGAGTGATCTACCTTAGATGGAAGCAGCCTGCACTCGAGAGACCGTATAAAACATGGCTGTACCCCGTAACACCGGTTGTTTATCTGGTGATCGGGACTGTTTTCTGTATTTTATTGCTCATCTACAAACAGCAGTACACGTGGCCGGGATTCGTTTTAGTTTTGCTGGGGCTCCCGGTTTACTATTTTATCAACAGGAAAAATCCGCAGCACTAATCCCTTGTAGGATGCAGGGTATGAAGTCATTTAACAGATAGGAATTCTTTCATCAAGCCACTGTTTAGCAACAAGTTTTCCAAACCTAAGCAGGAGCTGACAAAAACCTGCGCAGGAGTTGAGGAAAACCTAAGCAGGAGTTAACGAAAACCTGCGCAGGAGTTGGTGAATTCCTGCGCAGGTTTTTAGCAGACCATAAGCGGGGGTTTAAGAAGAGGAAGGCGAAACTCAGGATTTATCCTCCGGCCACACTATTTTTTTCAGGAGCTTAATCTTGCTTTCCGCTGTATCTTTTGGGTGGCCGCCACCGCTCCTTACCCGCCGCCACCCAAAAGGATGCCGCTGCAATCAAGGCTAGGGTATTCGTCTGCATCATTGCCAGTCAGCATCTAAGAAATAGACTACTCCATTAAAATCGATATAAGCAGATTCGCTAATACTTATTATCTATAAGGGGTACACCTTATATTTTTTGTTTATAAGTAATTATGCTTATATTTGCAGAATGATAGCGGTCATTACCGGAGACATTATAAATTCACAACACGCGGAAACGGAAGTTTGGATCACCAGACTTAAAAATCTTCTCGAAAACTGGGGAAGCGCTCCCCACACATGGGAAATCTACAGGGGAGATGAGTTTCAGTTTAAATGCAATATCGATGATGTATTCTGGCGTTTTTTAGCCATCAAATCATTAATCAAAAGCCAGGAAAATCTGGATGTAAGAATAGCCATAGGCATCGGTGAAGAAAACTTCTCCTCCGATAAGATCACAGAATCCAACGGAACGGCCTACGTTCATTCCGGAAGACTGCTCAACGATCTTAAAAATGACGGACATACCGTATCGATCAAAACTTCCAACGGCTCTGTAGACAGGGATCTCAACATTTTACTGAAGTGGTCTTCAAAAGATTTCGACAACTGGACGGTAGCCACCGCCGAAATCATCCACGAAATGATCATGAATAAAGAGATCACCCAGGAAGACCTGGCCCGGAAGTTTGCCATCTCACAGTCTTCGGTAAGCCAGAGACTGAAGCGCGCCAACTACGAACTCATTGTGGAAACCAACCAGTATTTCAGAAAGAAAATTTCAGAACTCTAAGCATGATTTTTATTAAACTCATATTGGCACATCTACTCGGAGATTTTATTCTTCAGCCGGATTCATGGGTTGCAGACAAGGAAAGCAAAAAGCTGAAAAGCATCTATCTGTACATTCATGTGCTGATTCATACGGCTTTAAGCCTGGTCTTCCTGTGGGATATTCAGCTTTGGTGGGTGGCGGCACTCGTAGGCATTTCGCACTTTATCATCGATGCTGCCAAGCTGAGCTTTCAGACCATACAGAACAAGAAAAGCTGGTTTTTTATTGATCAGGCCTTACATCTCCTGGTCATCGCAGGAATCTCCTTTTATTACCGTGAGTTCAGCTTTGATTTTCTGAAAGATCAACACATTTTAAAACTATTGGGAGCAGCTTTGTTCTTGACAACGCCTGCTTCTTTAATCATAAGGATATTACTCTCATCATGGACACCCACTCCTGAAACGTCCGGCACCATTCAGACCGAATCGCTGGCAGATGCAGGAAAGTATATAGGAATTCTGGAACGTCTTCTGGTATTTACTTTCATCGTGGTGGACCATTGGGAGGGCGTAGGTTTTATGGTCGCCGCAAAATCGGTATTCAGATTCAGCGATCTTGCGCAGGCCAGGCAGAGGAAGCTCACGGAATATGTACTCATCGGTACCCTCCTCAGCTTCGGGATGGCCGTTTTAACGGGAATTGTAATCAAATAAATATAAATCTAATAAAGACAATTTAGAAATGGAAAAGAAAGAAATGTTGTACGAAGGTAAAGCAAAACAGGTATTTGCTACCGATAATCCTGATCAGGTAATCGTGCGTTTCAAAGACGATGCTACTGCATTTAATGCTCAGAAAAGAGGATCTGTAGATCTTAAAGGAGAAATGAACAACGCGATCACGACTCTCATTTTTGAATATTTAAATGAAAAAGGGATCAAGACTCATTTCATTAAACAATTGAACGAAAGAGAGCAGCTGGTAAGAAAAGTATCCATCATTCCTTTGGAAATGGTTGTAAGAAACTATTCCGCAGGAAGCATGGCTCAGAGATTAGGCGTGGAAGAAGGCATCAAATCTCCGGTGACGATCTTCGATATCTGCTATAAGAAAGATGAGTTGGGAGATCCGCTTATCAACGATCACCACGCAGTTTTCTTAGGAGCAGCAACCTATGAGGAACTGGATGAAATGTATGAGCTGACTTCAGACATCAACGAAATCCTGATCGATCTTTTCGACAAAATGAACATCATCCTTGTTGATTTCAAAATCGAATTGGGAAAAACTTCGGACGGCGAGATCATCCTTGCAGACGAAATCTCTCCGGATACATGCAGACTTTGGGACAAAGACACCATGAAGAAGCTTGACAAAGACAGATTCAGAAGAGATCTTGGCGAAGTTACCGAAGCTTATGTTGAGATCTATAACAGATTGAAAACTGTACTTAATAAGTAAGATTTCAGATGTTAGACATCAGATGCTAGATTTGGCTCTGAAATGATTTGTTATTTAACAAAATTATAATTGAAGTTAACTTAGACTAATTTCTTACATCTAATATCTAACTTCTAATTTAGAAAAAATAGAAATGAAAAGTTTAGACATTCATAAAAGTGAATATTTAAAACAGTTTGAAACCGAGACCTACGGAAGGAATCTTTTCAGAACGCAGGAAGAAGAAAGACTGGATGCCCCGAATGAAGAATGCGGGATCTTCGGAATGTACTCTGACAATGATCTTGATACGTTTTCACTTTCACAGTTCGGGCTTTTTGCATTACAGCACAGAGGCCAGGAGGCATGTGGTATTTCTGTTTTAAAAGACGGGAAGATCACCAACATGAAAGATGAAGGTCTGGTTCTGGACGTTTATAAAGAGATCCCGGATCCTGAAACTTTTATGGGAAATTCTGCCATAGGGCATACCCGTTATACCACGGCAGGAGACAAGAAAAAGTATAACTTCCAGCCGTTCTTTGCCAAGAATGAGTATGACCAGATCATCCTTTCCATTGCACACAACGGGAATCTTACCAATGCCAAAGAGCTGAAAGCTGAGCTGGAAGCTGAAGGCGTGGTCTTCAGGGCAACCTCCGATTCGGAGGTGATCTTAAGACTGATCCAGAAGAATCTTGACCTTGGACTTCGCGGAGCCATCAAAATGACCATGGAAAAGATCGAGGGGGCTTATTCCGTGGTAGGAATGACGAGAAATAAATTCTTTGCCTTCAGGGATTTTAATGGAATCAGGCCTTTGGTTCTGGGAGCGATAGATGAGAAATCATACGTGGTTGCTTCAGAGTCCGTAGCTTTAGATGCCGTAGGGGCACAGTATGTTCGTGATATTCTGCCTGGGGAGATCGTTTATACCAACGAAAACGAGCCGGGAAGACTTCATTCTTATATGGCAGATGAGCAGAAAGGAAAACAGAGAATCTGTTCATTCGAATATATTTACTTTGCCAGACCCGACTCTTCACTGGAGAATATCAACGTTTACGAGATCAGAGAAAAATCAGGAGAGAAGATCTGGCATCAGGCGCCGGTAGAGGCAGACGTTGTGATCGGCGTTCCCGATTCGGGCGTTCCTGCTGCAATTGGCTTTGCCAAAGCTTCGGGAATACCTTTCCGTCCTGTATTAATTAAAAACAGATACATCGGAAGAAGTTTTATCGTTCCTACCCAGGAAATGAGAGAGAGGGTAGTAAACCTAAAGCTGAACCCGATTATTTCAGAGATTAAAGATAAAAGAGTAGTGATCATCGACGATTCTATCGTTCGTGGGACGACTTCCAAGAGACTTGTGAAGATCTTAAAAGATGCCGGTGTGAAGGAAATACACTTCAGAAGTGTTTCTCCGCCAATCATCGCTCCATGTTACCTTGGGATCGATACGCCTTCAAAAGATGATCTTATCTCTGCGAATATGACGACGACAGAACTCAGAGATTACCTGGGTGTAGACTCCCTCGAATTTTTGAGTGTTGAAAATTTAAAAGAGATTTTAGGTTCTGCCAACCATTGCTTCGGATGTTTTACGGAAGAATATCCTGTAGGAAAAGGGGAAGAAGTAGAATTATTTAATTAAGATTTTTTTAAATTCAGATAAAGCAAAAGGTCAGGTTTCTAATGAAATCTGACCTTTTCTTATTGAAATCAAAATTGTTTAATTCCTAGAATTTAAATGCTAAACCAACTTGGAAAGTGTTGTTTCTGATAGCATCAGATCCGCTTGGTCTGTTTTTAGCGATATCGGTAAGACCTGCAACATATCTTGCTGTAATACCGAAATTATCTGTGAAGTAGTATCCTGCTCCTAAACCAAGACCAAAGTTGAAGGTATTCATGTTATCCTTGTCGATATCTTCTGAGTAGCTTGATGTTGCACTAGAGCTTCCTGAAGAGTTTGTTGTAGTAACCGTTCTGTCTCCTTTGTTTTTGGCACTTACGTTGAACCCGAATTCAGGACCTGCTTCTACGTAGAAGTTTGGTACAAAATTATACTGGAACATTACCGGTACTGTAATATAATCTAAGTGTGTAGAAGAAGAGTTTACGGTTCTTGTAGTCGTACCAAGTATAGTAGACTCGTTTACACTCTCGATTTTAGCACCATACTGAGAATACATAACCTCCGGCTGGATGCTGAATGAAGTTGCTAACGGAATGTTGGCAAAAACACCAGCGTTAAATCCGATCTTTGATTTTTGGTCTTCAAGGCCGGCATCTTTAGAAAGAGATGCTACGTTCATTCCTGCTTTCACACCAAATCTGATTGGGCTTGTTGAAGAACCTGTTGTAGTCTGAGCAAATGCTAACGAACCAGCTGTAAGAGCCATTCCTAAGATTAACTTTTTCATAACTTTAATTTTTAATAATTTACTTTTTCTAATTTTAAATTTTACTACTGTCAAACTAATTTGACGGGGAGTATCTTTCAAATTGCTTGCCAAAAAAATAAATCATGATAAAAGTCAGCCTCCATTAACTTTTTTATGGAATTTAAACTATTCGTAAATGACTGAATAATAATATTTTAATTTTAAATAAAATCCGCTTTTTTAGAAATAATCTAAATTCAAATTTTAGTAAATAGTGACTTATTACGCGTGAAATTTAGGGTTAAAACAGCTTATGCATCATTCAGTTTTCTGTAATATTCTATGGATGAAGCGATCTTTTTTGTACTGCATTGGTAATCAAATGTACAAGACCCGATTCCTGAAATCAGGGAGAAATTAATCTTGCTGTCGGTATTCTTTTTATCATTGATCAAAAGATCGAAAATGTCTTCATCTTTAAAATCACTGATATCGAGGTAAGGATAATACTTCTGAATATTTTCAATAATGATACTGCAGTCTTCTTCGCTGATCAGTCCTTCTGAAAAAGATAAATGGGTTTCGGTAATCATTCCCATAGCCACAGCTTCTCCGTGAAGAATAGGGTTTCCCTGGTTCAGGCATAAACTCTCAATAGCGTGTCCGATCGTATGGCCGAAATTCAGCGTTTTACGAATATTCTTTTCCTGAAAATCCTGCTGCACGACATTTTGCTTGATTTCCATGGAAGTGTTGATGTGAGGAATCACGGATTCAAAATCAAGTTTGGAAATATGAATAAGATTTTCCCAATGTTTTTGATCTGCAATTAATCCATGTTTCAGCATTTCTGCAAAGCCGCTTCTCAGTTCTTTATAAGGAAGTGTTTCCAGGAATTTAGGATATACGAAGATCTTTTCCGGAAAGGTGAATGTTCCCACCATATTTTTGTAGTGCATCAGATCGATGCCTGTCTTTCCGCCAATGGAGGCGTCGCACATCGATAAAAGCGTTGTCGGAATATTGATGAACTGAATCCCTCTTTTATAAGTGGAAGCCACAAATCCGCCCATATCCGTGATGACACCACCGCCGAGATTAATAACCAGAGCTTTACGGTCTGCCTTCATTTCTGTAAGAATTTCCCAAAGCTGATTGGCTGTCTGAATATTTTTCATTTCCTCACCCGGTTCGATTTCCAGAATTTCAAACGAAAGATCAGTTTCCAGGTTTCCTAAAAGAACCGGAAGACAATATTCATGCGTATTTTCATCCACCAGAATGAAAATCCTGCTGAAGGACTTTGTCTGTAAAAAATCGTTTAGCTGTGAAAAATTATCATTTAATGTTGTTATCATTTTAGATTTTCTGTTGTATTAATCATGAGACGTATTGCAAAGTTATGATTCTTAATTTTTAACTCGTTATTAAATATACTATCTTTGCAGAAATTTTTAGAATGAGCAGAGATAATAATAATTCAGAACGACCAAAGAGACCAAGAATTTCAAACAAGAAAAATTCTGATAATTCTCGTGCTTCCAGATCTGGAAATTCTTCAGAATCAAAACCTTTTAAAAAATCTTTTCCTAAAGCAGGAGAAAGAAATTCAGAATCGAGAAGAAGCGGTGACACCAGTTACCAGGCTCGAATGGATAAGAAATTTGGAAAAACTGAGCAGGAACCTTTTATAACCAGTGCAGGAGAAGCAAAGAAATCTTTTGGGAAATCTGCACCGAAAAGAGGAGGAAGCAGACCCAATAATTTCGATACCAGAGATAAATACGAAAGAGGCAGCCTGAAATACGGAAAGAGACCGGGAACCGAAAACCGGGAAGATAAAAACAAATCTTTTGTACAGAAAAGAAGATTGAGCAAAATTGAGAAAGACGTACATAAAGACACAATCCGTCTGAATAAGTATATCGCCAATTCAGGGATCTGCAGCCGAAGAGAAGCCGATGATCTTATTATACAGGGACTTGTTGAGGTAAACGGAAAAGTAGTGACCGAAATGGGATACCAGGTTCAGAAAACCGATAAAGTGGTATTCGACGGACAAAGTATCACTCCTGAGAAGCCGGTATATGTTCTTTTAAATAAGCCAAAAGGTTATATTTCTACCACTAAAGACGATAAAGCAAGAAAAACAGTAATGGATCTTGTGGCAAACGCCTCACCTTACCGTTTATTTCCTGTAGGAAGGCTGGATCGTTCCACAACAGGCGTTATTCTTTTAACAAATGACGGGCACATGACCAAAAAGCTTACGCATCCGTCTTTTGATGCGAAGAAGATTTATCATGTAACATTAGATAAAAAGCTTACCCATGAAGATATGAAGCTTATAGCCGAAGGTATCCGTCTGGATGAAGGCGTAGCGGTAGTAGACCAGATTTCTTTTATTGAAGGAAAACCTAAAAATGAAGTCGGAATAGAGATCCACATAGGGTGGAACCGTGTGATCAGAAGGATTTTCCAGAGATTAGGATATGAAGTGGAAGCGCTTGACCGGGTGATGTTTGCCGGGCTTACCAAGAAAAATATCAAGAGAGGACACTGGAGAATCCTTACAGAATTGGAAGTAAACAATCTTAAAATGCTTTAATTGAAGTATTTATAAATAAAGAAGGCGCAGGATGAGCGTCTTTTTTTATGCCCGGATTTTAGCTTTAAATTCTGCTTGTTCAATTTAATTTCAGCTTTAATCCTAAAATGTATTTAATTTAATTTTTTATCTTCAAAACTGTACTTTTTCCCATCATTATCGTCAGAAATCAAGGTTAAAATTCTATGCAATTCCGTATCTTTGGGAAAAATTTTACAACAATGATCGAGTGGAAAACCGCCAAAGAATACGAAGATATTACGTATAAAAAATCCAATGGTGTCGCAAGAATAGCTTTCAACAGACCTGAAGTCCGTAATGCTTTCAGGCCGAAAACAACTTCAGAATTGTACGATGCTTTTTATGATGCTTATGAAGATCCTTCTATAGGGGTTGTCCTGCTGTCCGGTGAAGGACCGAGTCCTAAAGACGGAGGCTGGGCTTTCTGCAGCGGAGGCGATCAAAAAGCAAGGGGACACCAGGGATATGTGGGAGAAGATGGAAGACACCGTCTGAATATTCTGGAAGTTCAGCGTCTCATCCGCTTTATGCCGAAGGTTGTGATTGCCGTGGTTCCGGGATGGGCTGTCGGTGGAGGACACTCGCTTCATGTCGTTTGTGATTTAACTTTAGCCAGTGAAGAACATGCTATCTTTAAACAGACCGATGCCGATGTAACAAGCTTCGATGGCGGTTACGGTTCCGCATATCTTGCCAAAATGGTAGGGCAGAAGAAAGCCCGTGAGATTTTCTTTTTAGGAAGAAATTATTCCGCTCAGGAAGCTTTCGAAATGGGAATGGTCAATAAAGTAGTTCCTCACGCAGAGCTTGAAGATACCGCTTACGAATGGGCGCAGGAAATTTTAGCCAAATCTCCGACTTCGATCAGAATGCTGAAATTTGCCATGAACCTTACGGATGACGGAATGGTTGGCCAGCAGGTATTTGCAGGAGAAGCGACCCGCCTTGCGTACATGACAGAAGAGGCCAAAGAAGGACGGAATGCTTTTCTTGAAAAAAGAAAACCAAATTTCGGGGAAGATCAATGGATATCGTAAAAATATAAATGATCATTGATAGATGATGATTGATTATCATTTATCAGTTATCGCTTATCAATTATAAATTATGACTGATTGGATAAAAGCCGCAAGGCTTAGAACATTACCGCTTTCTTTAAGTGGAATTATCATGGGCGCTTTCATTGCCAAATGGCGACTGTATGGCGAGGGCAGAACATGGGACTGGAAAATTTTTGCACTGGCACTTTTAGTGACCTTGTTGTATCAGGTTTTATCAAACTATGCAAATGATTACGGGGACGGGGTAAAAGGTACCGACGCCAAAAGAGCGACGGAAGCCGAAGCAAGGGCAGTGGCTTCAGGAAAGATCACGGCAAAACAGATGAAAAATGCAGTGATTCTGCTTTCGGTTTTATCTTTTGCAGCAACGGTCGCTTTACTGTATGTGGCTTTCATTCCGGATTATATGAATGAATTTTACATTTTTATAGGCCTGGGTGTTGCGAGTATCCTGGCGGCCATCGGCTACACGGTTGGAAAAAAGCCGTATGGTTATATGGGATTGGGAGATATTTTCGTCTTCGTTTTCTTCGGATTGGTTTCTGTCTGCGGAAGTTATTTCTTATTTACAAAATCATTCAGCTGGGATATGCTTTTGCCGGGAACAGCGGTAGGAATGATGAGTATGGCGGTTTTAAACCTTAATAACATGAGGGATATCGAAAGTGATAAATTATCCGGGAAAAACAGTTTTGCGCTGAGAATCGGGTTTAAAAATGCGATGATCTACGAGATGATTCTGTTACAGCTTCCTTTACTTCTCATGTTGATGTTTTTAGCCGTGAACGGGTTCTTTCAGACTCAGAATTACTATGTTTTCATCGTTATGGTTCTGATGCTTCCGTTAATGAAAATCAGAAGACAGATCATGGCGGTTAAAAATCCGAGAGAGCTCGATCCGTTTTTAAAACAGGTGGGGATCATGACTTTCATGATGGCTGTGCTTACCGCTCTGGGACTTAATTTTTTTCATTAAAAGAAAATTGCTTTAGCATTATTGTGCTGAACCTGCCTATATACTCTATTAAACATTCAAAATAAATTAAAATGAAAATACAATATTTAGGACAAAACTGTTTTTTGTTCACCTATAAAGACAAAACGATTTTATCGGATCCTTTTTACAATTACAAAAAAGCGGAATCAGGATTCGATATTTCTGCTCAGAAAATCGATTATATCCTGTTGACCCATGCACACGGAGACCATATCGCCGATGTAGAGGAGGTTTTACAGCATCACCCTGAAGCAACTATTATTGCGGTCCCTGAAATCTGTGGCTATTTTAAAAGCGCTAAAAATAAGGACGATGTTAATTTAGGAGGATCGGCAAAAATCGATGATCTGAAAATTTCTATGGTTCCGGCTCACCACACCAGCTCATTTCCGGACGGAAGCTATGGCGGTGTTCCGGTAGGCTATATTTTCAGGCTTCCTGAAGGTAAAAACCTTTATATGGCAGGCGATACCGGCGTAATGGCAGATATGGAGCTATTCCCGAGATTGTACGGCAAACTGGATCTTTCTATCCTTCCGGTTGGCAGCCACTACACGATGTGTGCAAGAAAAGCATCTTTTGCCGCAGCAGAATTGTTGAAAACGCCTAAAGTAATCGGGTGTCATTTCGATACTTTTCCTGCGATTGAGATCAATCATGAAAGTGCCATGAAGCATTTTGCAGATAAAAATGTAGAACTTGTTTTACCTAAACTGGGCGAGGAGTTCGAATTTTAAATAAATATTGAAAGGTAATTTGAAGATCAGAATGAAAATGCTGAATGATTTAAAAACAAAAAAAGATAATTTTCAAATTACCTCTCTTCAACTTAAACCAAAAAAAAATGGCAAGCTACCTAAATCACACCGCTACGACCGATTACCTTTGCTGCGTTCCCACCCTGGAGGATTCTCAGGAGCTGGTTGTTTAGGACTTGCCGTTGCAAAGATAGGAATATTTTATAAAATTAAAAGTGTTATTAAAGAAAATTAGTTGAAAAAAAGCTCTGGCAGTGCTAAATTGCTGACATTAAGAGCAATAATTTTTAAGAAATTTTCTAAAAATTTAGATATGACAAAAAGCCCTTCCACATTAGGAATTTTATTATTTGGAGCTACGATGATCGTTTTTTTCGTAGTGTATTACTTCTTTTCAGGAGTTGAATATTTTGATATTTCATTGAAAGCCAATGCTTTCATATTGCCCATTATTTATGCCGGAGCAGCTTTTTGGTCAGTAAAAACATATTGGAGCAGCCACAAAGTGGTAAGTTTCAAAGAAGCTTTCAACAGAGCTTTTGTTCCTATGTTTATCGGTGGAGTTTTATCCATTTTAAGTATTTATGCATTTCTGAATTTTGTCGATACCGATGCTAAAAAGCTGTTAAATTACCAGTATGTAACAAGACAGAAATCTGAGCTGGACAAAGAATATACTTCTGCCAGAAAAATTTTAAAGCATCAGAAAGATATCGATGAGCTCGACCAGAAATACAAGGAAAGGATTCAAAGCTTTACCCCTGAAGCCGTTAAAGGAAAAGATATGCTTACGGCAAGTCATTTTTCGGGATATTTTGCTGCGATACTTATATTTTACGTAGTTTTGTCGTTGTTTTTCGGAGCGTTTTTCAGAACGAAAACCATCTACCAGGAAACAGAAATCAAAGAATAATTTTTTATCAGAATTAAATGAATTTATCTATAGTTATTCCGTTATTAAACGAAGAAGCGTCTCTGGAAGAGCTTTTTTCCCGGATTGATAATGTATGTAAAACCAATGGTTTGTCATACGAAATCTGGTTTGTAGATGACGGAAGTACAGACTTGTCATGGAGCATTATTGAAAACATGAAAGTTCAGCACCCGCAGATCCATGCCATTAAATTTTCTAAAAATTACGGAAAATCCCAGGCGCTTCACGCTGCGTTTGAAAGAACCAACGGTGACGTCATTATTACCATGGATGCCGATCTTCAGGACTTTCCGGAAGAAATACCGGAATTATATTCCATGGTGGTGAATGAAAACTACGATATCGTTTCCGGCTGGAAAAAGAAGCGTTTTGACAACGTGATGACGAAAAATGTGCCGTCAAAACTCTTCAATGCTGCGGCAAGAAAAGTTTCAGGAGTATACCTTCATGATTTCAACTGCGGACTGAAAGCATACAAAAAGCAGGTGGTAAAAACCATCGACGTGTATGGAGATATGCACCGTTATATTCCGGTATTGGCTGCCAATGCAGGTTTCAGAAGAATTACGGAAAAAGAAGTTCAGCATCAGGCAAGACCGTACGGAACTTCAAAATTCGGGACCGAAAGATTTATCAGAGGTTTTCTGGATTTGGTAACTCTTTGGTTTGTAAGTCGTTTCGGCGGCAGACCGATGCACTTTTTCGGTGCGGTTGGAACTTTGATGTTTATTGTCGGATTTCTTTCGGCACTTTGGTTAGGGGTTTCAAAACTGATTGATGTTGCAAGAGGAATTTACGGACATTTAATTACCGATAATCCATGGTTTTATATTGCTTTGACGATGATGCTTATGGGAACGTTGCTTTTCGTGGCAGGGTTTTTAGGAGAAATGATCATCAGAACCAATAGAGAACATAAAAACTATAATATTGACGAGGTGATTTAAAAATGAATAAAAAGAGTTGTTTGAACTGTGGTCATTCAGTTTCCGATGAGTTTTGCCCTCATTGCGGACAGAAAACCGACACAGCAAGAATAACTCCACATTCTTTGATCAGAAATGATATTCTGGGATCAGTCTGGCATTTTGAAGCCAAATTTTTCTACACTTTAAAAAATATTTTATTCAGACCTGGAAATACGGCCATGAATTATATTTCAGGAAAAAGAATCAGGTACAACAATTTTATCCCATTGTTACTGGTTCTTTTCAGTTTTAATGTATTGGGACTGCATTATTATGAAAAATTTGCTTCTCCTGAAACGTTAGCCGAAGATTCTGGAGTGAAGGATTTTCTTTCAAAATATTCCAAGGCGATTTTATTCGTGATCATTCCGATGCTGGCTGCTAATGGTTACTTTATTTTCAGGAGAATAAAATTAAATATTGCCGAGCATTTTATCATTGGAACTGTAAGCCTTTTAGGAATTTTAATCTTATTTTTGCTGGATGATATGGTAAGTCTGATCGGCTTGTGGAAACCTGTTTCAAAGGTTTTTTTCGTCATTGACAAAATCATATTCGGACTTTCTGTTCTTTTCCCGGCAGTGACCTATTGGAATGCCTTTAAAAGCTCCTATACAAAACTGGGCATAGCCTGGCGAGTAGTAGTCCTTTATATTTTAATGGGAATTGAAAGTTCGGTTATAGGTTTAGTCTTGTATGAAATATTTTAAATTAAATATGAAGAATATATTTTACACATTCATTTTAGTAGCGGTAGTTTCCTGTGGCAAGGTTTCTCCAAAAGGAAATATAGAAACAAAAGATGTTGATGTTGAGGAGTTTGTAAATCTTGATCTCGAAGGAAAATTCCGGGTTTTTTATGCAAGAGGAGCGAAAAATTTTGTGGAAATTGAAACTTATCCCAATGTAGCTGGTAATCTTGATGTTGACGTAAAGGATAAAACCTTAACGATCAAAGAAAAGCGTGGAACTAAGGGTGTGGATTTTTATAATATAACCATTTACTCAAAGTATAATCTGGAGAAAGTTGCTATTTCGGATTCGGTAGAAATGAATATCTCCAGTGAAATTAAGACCGATAATTTTAGGCTGAATTTAAAGAATTTTGCTACATTTATGGGTTCGGTAAATACAAGAAGAGCAGAAGTAGAAATGCTGAACCGCAGCAGGGCCAACTTTTTAGGACAAACCAAATATGCGGTGATCAAAATCTCCGATACAGCCAGTCTGATCGCTCCTTACTGGAAAATCGAAAACCTGAATATTGATTCCAAAAACGGGAATTATGCAGAAGTAAATGTGAAAGATTCTTTAAAAGGACATATTCAGAACACGGCGAAATTTATATATTACAATGATCCGATCCGGGCTTTTAAAATAGATAAAGACGCAAGGGTGGAGAATAAGAAGCTGGAGTAGATGCTGGATAATGATGGATGATGGAAGTTTGTTATTACTCCGATCATGTAAGTTGTTTTAAGCACTATTCGAATACAAACATGTGATAAAAATTCTAAGTTTAAGAAGCTTAGAAAACAAAAAAAAATAATAAATAGGCTGAAGTATGAACTTGAAGCTGGAATACTTCTTACTTCCATCTTCTAACTTCCGGCCCAAAAACACACGAAATACAGATATGACAACATTAGAAAAAGCAAAACTTTGGTTACACGAATCATTTGATGAGGAAACGAGAAATGCTGTACAATTATTAATTGAAGGCAACTCACCGGATCTTGAAGACTCTTTTTACAGAGAGCTGGAATTCGGAACAGGAGGAATGAGAGGAATTATGGGGGTTGGAACCAATCGTTTAAATAAATATACGTTAGGGCAAGCTACACAGGGACTTGCGAATTATATGTTAAAGCAATTTCCCAATGAAGAAATTAAAGTGGCGATTGCTTATGATGTAAGAAATAATTCAAAAGAATTCGGAAAACTGGTTGCGGATGTTTTGACGGCAAACGGAATTAAAGTATTGCTTTTCAAAGATCACAGGCCGACTCCGGAATTGTCATTCACCGTAAGAGATAAAAAATGTCACGGAGGAATTGTTTTGACAGCTTCCCACAACCCACCGGAATACAACGGATATAAGGTGTATTGGAACGACGGTGCACAAATTGTTCCGCCACATGATGAAGCCATTATCGCAGAAGTTCTTTCGGTAAAATTTGAAGAAATTAAATTCAACGGAAATGATGATCTCATCGAATGGATCGGGGAAGAGCAGGATGATGTCTACATCGATGCCTGCATTGAAAATTCTACCTATCAGAACGTTGGAAAAGAAAATTTAAATATCGTTTTCACATCCATTCACGGGACAACATACACTACGGTTCCGAAAGCCCTGGAAAAAGCAGGTTTCAAAAAAATTGATCTTGTGAAGGAACAGATGATCCCGAGCGGAAACTTTCCGACCGTAGATTCTCCGAACCCTGAAGAACCTGCAGCGTTGGAAATGGCTCTGGATTTGGCTAAAATTACCAATGCAGACATCGTGATCGGTACAGATCCGGATGGCGACCGACTGGGCATTGCAGTAAGAAATCTTGATGGTGAAATTCAGTTATTAAATGGAAATCAGTGTAATACAATCTTAACGTATTACATTCTAAACGAATGGAGAAAGCAGAATCGAATTACCGGAAAAGAATTCATCGGCTCAACGATTGTTACTTCAGATATTTTCTTTGACATTGCCCAAAAATTCGGGGTTCAGTGTAAAGTTGGATTGACAGGTTTCAAATGGATCGGAAAAATGATCCGTGACGTGGAAGGAAAAGAAAAGTTTATCTGTGGTGGTGAGGAAAGCTTTGGCTTTATGACCGGGGATTTTGTGAGGGATAAAGATTCTTGCGGAAGTATCGTTCTTGCGTGTGAAATTGCGGCCTGGTGCAAAGCCAACGGAAAAACCATGTATCAATACCTTATCGAAATTTACCAGGAAACCGGAATGTACTATGAAGGACTTGTAAACCTCGTAAGAAAGGGGAGAGACGGCGCAGAAGAAATCCAGAATATGATGAAAAACTTCCGTGAAAATCCTCCGAAAGAACTGGCAGGTTCGCCTGTGGAAGAAGTGAAAGACTTTAAGGAACAGACGAATTTCATCATTTCAAAAAATGAAAAACAGGTGATGAACGATATTCCGAAATCGAATGTGTTGATTTATTACACTCAGGATGGAACAAAAGTCTGCGTAAGACCTTCCGGAACCGAGCCGAAGATCAAATTTTATATTTCCGTGAAAGATTCGGTGGCTTCTGAAGCGGATTTCAGGGACAAATTAAAATCGCTGGAAGCAAAAATCCAGGAAGTAAGAAAAGACTTGAAATTAGATTAATTTTCAGAATTATTCATGATACAAAAAAGTTTAGCAGCTTTTATTCTTTTGGTTTCTATTTTTTCATGTAAAAAAGAGACATTAAAAGTTTCTGAAAAGAAAATAAAAAATGATACGGTTTCGAAAGCAGAAATTAAAAAAGAATTATTGAAACCCGTTGATACGGTATGCCTGACTTCACATACAACGGAAGATTATATTAAGGCTGTTAATTGGTATGAAAATAAAACAGTAAAGGAAGCTGCGCTTAATTCGCAGGAACACAATAATAAATTATATGAAGATTATATCAAAATTCGTGAAAAATATATTCTTTGTTTAAGTGAAAACTTAATGAAGATTTTGATAGATTATGTTAATTATTATGATCCTGAAACCAACAGCTACAAGTTTCCGGAAAATGTGAGAAAACTGAGAGCTCAGCTTAAAACAGGAGATCTTGAGTTCAGGGAAGTAGGAGAAGGCTATACGGAGATCTGGTCTGTACCCCACCATTATTTTTCAATATTTAAAAATAAGGTTACACCGGATTATAACAGCTATATCCAACAGCTGGCCAAAGAAAGCAGGGATATTTACAGTGCCGATGCAGGAATAGTGATTTCCTGGAAGGAGCTGGGTGACCGGACGGTTTTCTGGGAAAATTTTATAAAAAAATATCATCAAAGTCCCTTAATTCCGCGAGTGAAGAAAATATATGATAATTATCTGACCGATTATCTATTTGGTATGGATAACACACCAACCTATGAGCATGCAGATGGCAAATTGTATGATGAAAACAGGAAAGAATTCAATAGAATCATCAGGACATATCCGGATTCTTATGTGGCTGAAAAAGCAAAAGCATTAATGAATATGCTTGATGCAAAAGTTCCTGATGAAGAGATTCGTAAAAGAATAGCTATTGAAGAAAAATAGTAAATAAATTTAAATAAAAATAAAGTGAAAGTTTCAAAATTAGCGGCGAACCTGATTGGTTCTGAAATTGTAAAAATTGGTAATGAAGTAAACGATTTAAAGGCAAAAGGAGCGGAGATTGCCAACCTTACGATTGGTGATCTTAATTCTAATATTTATCCTATCCCTGCAAAGCTGAAGGAGGAGATTCAGAAAGCGTATCAGAATAATCTGACAAATTATCCGCCTGCTAACGGACTTTTATCTTTAAGAAAAGAAGTTTCCAAAGACCTTAAATCGAGATGGAACCTGGATTATTCTCCAAACGACATTCTTATTACCGCAGGTTCCAGGCCTTTGATTTATGCAGTGTATAAAACAATCGTTGACGAAGGTGATAAAGTGGTGTACCCGATTCCTTCCTGGAATAATAACCACTATGCATACCTTACTTCTGCAAATGCGGTAGAGGTAAAAACAACTCCTGAAAACAATTTCCTTCCTACAGCTGATGATCTGAGACCACATTTGGAAAGGACCGTTTTATTGGCTCTTTGTTCGCCATTAAATCCAACAGGAACAATGTTCACCAAAGAACAGCTTTCAGAGATCTGCGAACTGGTTTTAGCGGAGAACAAAAAAAGAGGTGAAGATGAGAAGCCATTATATTTAATGTATGATCAGATTTATTCTAACCTTACTTTTGGAGCTGAACACGTAGATCCGGTGTCTCTTTTCCCTGAAATGAAGGAGTATACGGTATACATCGATGGGATTTCCAAGTGCCTTGCGGCGACCGGAGTTCGTGTAGGCTGGGGATTTGGCCCGGCTCATATTATGGATAAAATGAAAGCCCTTCTAACCCACGTTGGAGCATGGGCACCAAAACCGGAGCAGGAAGCCACCGCAAAGTATTATGAAAATCCTGAAGAGGTTAATGCTTTTGTTGAAGATTTCAAAGGAAAATTAGAAGCCAGCTTAAAAGTTCTCCATGCAGGAATCCAGGATCTTAAAGGAAAAGGCCTTGCCGTAGACAGCATCGAGCCGATGGGAGCCCTTTATCTTACCATCAAATTAGATTATATCGGGAAAACAAAACCCGACGGAATGGTAATCGGAAACTCTTCTGATCTGGTATTTTACCTGATTAATGATGCCGGAGTTGCTTTAGTTCCTTTCTCTGCTTTTGGAGAAGAAAAATCCGAGCCTTGGTTCAGAGCCTCTGTAGGTGGTTTGGCCATCGACGAAATTGAAGTGATGATGCCGAAGCTGGAAAATGCTTTGAACGCTTTAAAATAATATTATAATATACCCATTTAGCAGTTTAGCAGTTTACCAATTGCTACACTGTTAGATTTTTAAACTGTTACATTGACCTATGAAAATCATCGCAGTTATTCCCGCACGTTATGAAGCCAGTCGTTTTCCCGCCAAGCTTATGCAGATGCTGGGCGAGAAAACCGTTATTATGACAACCTATCAGAATGTTGTGGAAACAGGTTTGTTTGATGAAGTTTTTGTGGCTACCGATTCGGAAATTATCTTTAATGAAATTACTGAAAATGGCGGAAAAGCAGTAATGACCGGGCAACACGAAACCGGAAGCGACAGAATTGCAGAGGCCGTGCAAAACATTGATTGTGATATTGTGATCAATGTCCAGGGAGATGAACCGTTTCTTAAATTGGAACCCTTAAAACAACTGATTGAAGTTTTTCATAAAGATGAAAACCAGAAGATTTCTTTGGCTTCCTTAAAAATAAAACTCACTGAAAAAGAAGAAGTTGAAAATCCAAATAATGTAAAGGTCATTACGGACAATAATGGTTTTGCCTTATATTTCAGCCGTTCCGTGATTCCCTTTCACCGGGAAATTTCTTTTGATGTGGATTATTTTAAACATATCGGCGTTTACGCTTTCAGAAAACATGCGCTTCTGCAATTCTCAAAGCTCGAGATGAAGCCGCTGGAAATTTCAGAAAAAATAGAATGCATCCGTTATCTCGAATATGGCATGAAAATCAAAATGATAGAAACCAATTTTGTCGGCGTGGGAATTGACACCCCGGAAGATCTGGAGAAAGCAAGGAAATTAATCTGAAAATTTGCTGATCCGGTAATTTGAAAATATATTTTTAATATTAAGGAATTAAGAGTTATTTTCTTAATTAACTTATTTTAAATCAACATATTGATTTCTTAATCTCATATTAGCATTATTCAACTCAACTTCTTAATGTTGAAAATTAAGAATAAACTTTGTTTATTTATAGTCACATTGAGTAAAGGTCTAAAAATTATTGAGGAATTTAAAGAAACTCTTATGTTTCAAATTGTCTCACTTGCCGCTTTCAAATTAAAAAAACCTTATATTTGAATTTATAAAAAAAATTAATGAAGAAGTTACTTTTAGTTTTCGTCCTGGTATTTTCACATTCAATTTTTGCACAGACTGCAAAGGAAATTATTGATAAAAACATCGAATTGTCCGGAGGATTAACCAACTGGAAACTTTTAAATTCCGTATTGCTGCAAGGGAAAGTGATCTTAGGAATAAAAGATGAATATCCGATAAAAATTTATCAGCAGCGGCCAAACCTTACCAAAACCGTCATTACCATCGGAGGAAAAGACACCGCTATTGAAGGGTATGACGGAACAAAAGGATATGCCATGAACTATGCAACCAACAAGGTCCAGGAGTATCCGGATTACGTTTCCGAAAGTTTTGATAACGATTTTATCGACTGGGAAAGCAAAGGTTTTGAAGCAAAATATCTCGGAAAAGAAAAAATCGGAAATATTTACTGTCATAAAGTAGAATTAACGAAAAACGTAAACAAAAACATCTACTATTTCGATACAAACAATTATATGTTGTTAAAAGAAATTAAAAAAGATGAAACTCTGGTGTACTCCGATTATAAAAAGGTCGGGAATTTGTTTATGCCTTTCAGGATTGAATCTTCGACCGCTAAAAAAGACGGCGATTATGTCATGCTGATCAGCAGAGTCGATATCAACAAAGTATTCCCTGCCAATACATTTAAGTTTAAATAAAGTTTAATTATTATGAAAAAAATATTTTTATTGCTGCTATCTTTTGTCGCATTTTTCAACAGCTGTGCACAGAAAAAAAGTGATGCATCCAAAGCCAAAACCAAAGAACTTATGGGAAAATCGATTTATGATTTTAAAGTTGATGCCCTGGAAGAAGGGAAACAAATCAACTTTGCAGATTTTAAAGGAAAAAAAATCCTGGTTGTCAATACCGCTTCAGAGTGCGGATTTACCCCTCAGTATGCCGATCTTGAAAAGGTTTCTCAGGAATATAAAGATAAACTGGTCGTTGTAGGATTTCCTGCCAACAATTTCGGAGGGCAGGAGCCGGGTACCAACAAAGAAATCGGTGCTTTCTGCCAGAAAAACTACGGCGTGACGTTCCCAATGGCTGCAAAAGTTTCTGTGAAAGGAGAGGATACGGCACCAATCTTTAAATATTTAACTGAAAAAGATCTTAACGGCGTAAAAAATACGACCATCCTTTGGAACTTCACCAAATTCCTGATTGATGAAAACGGAAAGCTGATCGATTCTTTCGTAAGCACGACAAAACCGACGGATGAAGCGATTACAAAATACCTGAAATAAATAAATGATTTAATATAACAATATAACAATATAACAATATAACAATGTAACAATGTAACAGTGTACCAATTCTAGAATTGTTATACTGTTATATTTCTACATTGTTACACTTATATATTATTTCTCGGCGAAGTAAAAAATATTTCCCAATTCAATACTGGAATATCCATTGCTTTTTATCTTTGAGGAATTGATCATAGCTTTTGCTAGAACACTTGTCGGTAACGGTTTCTGACTTTCCAAAAGACCTAATTTATTGGCAAATTTTATGATCCGGCTTCCCAAAACTTCACCGGTTCTGTCAGAATCTTTTCTTTCCAGCATTCCCGGCTTGAAAATCGTAATTTTTTCAAAGTGCAGATTTTTAACAGCTTCTTCCAGTTCGCCTTTCATTTTTGAGTAAAAAATTTTGGACTTGGGATGGGCTCCATAAGAAGATACCAGAATATAGTCGTCGACGTTATTTTCTTTAGCTGCTTTGGCAAATTCGTACTGGTAATCAAAATCAACTTTTCGCTGTGCTTCCTTGCTTCCTGCGGCCTTCAGCGTGGTTCCCAGACAGGAAAAAGCAACATCACCTTTTACTTTAGTTTTCCACTCTTCCGGATTGTCAAAGTTGACAATATGTACTTTCAGCTTTTCATTCCGGATATCAACAGGTTTTCTTACAAAAATATTAACCTCTTCAAAATCTTTATCCAGCAAAAGCTGATTGACCAGATCCTTTCCCGTAGCGCCCGTGGCACCAATGACTAAAGCTTTCATAATAATCTCGTTTGTGATGTTGTTGTTTGCTTCTTAAATTTACTAAATTTGGAGCAATAAAAGATAAAAGATAAAAGATAAAAGATAACTTTATATAAGCAACATTTATCAATCATCATTAATCGTTAGTACAAAAATACTCATTACCAATTATTTATTACTCTTAAAAATGGATGCCAACGGAATTTTAGATTATTGTCTTGCAAAAAAAGGAGTTACAGAAAGTTTTCCCTTTGATAATGAAACGCTTGTAATGAAAGTTGGAACAAAAATGTTTCTGCTGATGTCTCTGGAAAAGCATCCTTTGGAAATAAGCGTAAAGACAGACCCTGAGTGGAGCCTTGAACTTCGTGAGCAACATCCGCAGATTAACGGAGCTTATCACATGAACAAAACCCACTGGAATTCCGTATCGATAGACGGTTTAAAAAGAGACCTGATTTTAGAGCTGATTGATCATTCGTATGATCTTGTCTTTAAATCGTTATCTAAAAAAATTCAAAATACAATTATTAATCCTTAATAAAACTAAACCGAAAACATGAGGAAAGTATTAATTTCGGCTGCTTACTTTTTGTCAGTAAGTGCATTTGCGCAGTCAAAAGAGCAAACGAAAACCTGGGAACTTTTGCTGAACAATAAAAGGGCAGAAGCAAGAAACTTTTATGATAAAAATTTAAAGGCAGATAAGACCAAAGACTTTGAGAATCTTTTCCTGGATGCATTGATAGATGAAGAAATGGGCGAAATGATCTTTGATGATACGTTTGTTAAAAATTTTGCCAGTCTTAAAGTTGATGAGTCTTATTTGTACCCGATCTACAGAAAAGGTTTCATGATAGGCGATACTGATACGAACGGACTAGATGATAATTCCTACAAAAAAGTAGATTTTCTAGCACAGGATCCTGTCTATGGGCAAAATAATTCTGTAATTGAATATAAATCGATGCTTGACAGGTTGAGAAATAATCCTAAAAGCGCAGACGAATATCTTGCCAAGATCAAAAGAATTGATAAATGGCAGTTTGCCGGCGTATTTGAAAATCTCAACGGAAGCGGGCTTTATAATGAATACGAACCTGAAACCTATGCAAAAAATGATAAGCTTTTCAACGCAAACAGTTTTGGAAATGTAGGATGGTATAATAGAAAATTTTCCTCGAATGACGGCTTCGAATTTTTCGACAATGAGAACGAGTACGGAAGAGGAATCGTATATGCACAGAGCTTTATAGAGAATCCCGTAGAAAGAAAAATTCTTTTTGAGGTGGATACAAATGCAGAATTCAGATTATTTATTAATGATTCGGAAATTTTGTCCAGCACGAGCGAAGGATATTCTAATCTCGGATCTCATCTGGTGGAAGTTACACTTCCGAAAGGAATGAACAGATTTTTGCTGAAGTTTGATATGAAAGACACTAAAAATGCTTTTATGGTAGTTCCTTTTGATACCGGTTTTCAGAAGATCACAGATTTGAAATATTTTGATACGTATAAGGATTATCAGAAAAGTTCCGCAGTTCAATTGCAGGCAAAAGAACTGCCGTTAAAGTTTGAAAAAGTACTGAAAGAAAAAGTACTGCAAAATCCTAACAGCATCTTTTACAAATATTTATTGGTAACAGGTTATCTCAACAACCATCAGAATGATCAGGCCAAGGAAATTATTGATGACTTGTATAAATCTTATCCTAAAGCTTCTTTGGTTCAAGGGCTTTTAGCTGCTTACTATTTAAATATTGAAGATAAGGAAAAGGTAAATGAGGTTTTCAAAAATATAGAGATCAACGATTCCGAATATTTTTTTGTACCCCTTCTGAACATGATAGATAGTGAAAAGTTTCAGAATATGTCTATTCAGGAGTTGGAAAAGAACAGAGATATTTTAAATAAAACCAAGGCTAAGGCAATCGGCGAATTTTTCGATGTAGTTATTGCCATGAGGAACCGCGATATGGATAAGGCGAAAGCACATATTGCTAATATCAAGAAAAGTTTTGCCAATAATGAAAGGTTTTTTGCTATTTTCACGACGTTGGAAGATTTTGATAAAAAAGATCAGAGTTCCACCATTAAGAAATTTGAAGAGGTGTATGCACAGAAAAACAGTCATGATGTAATGAATACGCTCTTCAGCCTGTATCAGAAAGCGAACAGGGTAGAAGATCAGAAGAAGATTCTGAAAAAGTATGTGGAATTATATCCTTCCAGGAATTCTTTCAGAACACAATATATCAATCTTTTGGATGATGATGTTCAGAATTCCGAATATGGGGCCGAGCTTGAAGATGCTTTGGCAAATTTCCCTTATTCTTATTCTTTACTGGCAGAAAAAGCGGAATATCTTGCAAAGCTTCATAAAAAAGATGAGGCAGTACAGTTTGCAAAACTTTCTCTTTCTCATAATACGGAGAATGAACAGATGCATAAGCTTGTACGGGATCTGGATCATACGCAGGATGAAATTGATCAGGTAAGCATTAAGGATCTTTATAAATTAGTACGGGAAAGAAGAACAAAATCTGCCAAAGGCAAAAAAGGGGTAACAACGCTTTTGGATGAATATATTGTAAATGTTTATCCTGAAGGCGGTTTCAAAAAAAGAAGTACATATGCTTATGAAATTACTTCTGAAAGCGGAATTGAAGAATTAAAGGAATACGGAATAAATTATTATGATAATGTATTAAAATCTGAGATTGTAAAACCCGACGGAAGTATCATTCCCGGTGAAAAATCTTCAGAAGAGATCGTTTTTACAAATCTTGCTGTAGGAGATGTTATTTTAATCCAGAAAGAAAGCCTGGAAAGAAACAGTGGAAGATTTTATAAAGATTTTAATCTGAGTTCTTACTTTAATTCGGATTATCCTGTGGCAGAATCTATTTTTACCGTAATCACGCCGGAAGATATGAATTACCAGGTGAAAAGCAACAATAGAGAAGTTGCTTCAACGAAGAAAGAGATAGCAGGAAAGTTATATCAGACCTGGAAGCTTGATCATCTGGATGAAGTAAATCTTGACGAATATTATGGGCCAAGCTTTTACGATGCAACCATTTCCGTAACGGCAAATTCTATTAAGACATGGCAAGAAATTGCCAATTGGTATGCCGATCTTACAAAAAAAAGTCTGATTTCTGATAAAGTTGTAGAAAAAGCTTTTAAAGAAATCTTTCCGAACGGTACTTCCGGTCTAACCGATACGGAAAAGGCTGAAAAAATTTATAATTATATTGAAAAAAATGTAACGTACAGCTCGGTAGATTTCCGGCAAAGCGGTTACATTCCTCAGAAACCATCAAAAACTTTAGCTACAAAACTGGGAGACTGTAAAGACCTTTCAACCCTATTCGTTATTCTCGGAAATCAGGCAGGCTTGAAATCCAACCTGGTTCTGGTTCAAACGAATAACAATTCTGTGCAGCGTTTGATATTGCCAAATTTAAGCTTTAATCATTGCATTGTAAAAGTAAGTCTTGACGGTAAAGAAACATTCCTTGAAATGACGGATAAATTTTTGCCGTTCAATTCCGTGGTGAAAGGAAATTATAAAGCAAAAGGTTTGGTCATCAATACGGATAAAACCACAGGATCCACGGATCTAATTGAAATCCCGATCGACAATAATACGAAGACTGTCTTCAAAACAATAAGCGAAGTAAATGTAGACGGAGACGATCAAAACTTCTTTACTAAGCAATATGTGATGGGGGAGGCAAAAAGCTATTACAATGATTTCTTTCAGGATTCGCAAACCGATAAATCCCGAAAGAAAAGTGTGGAAGAAGAATACGGTTCGACTCTGGATAAAGTGATCAGCGTGAAATCTGTGAAGCTTATTGAAGGAAAGGATCTTACTTCAAAACCATTAGCGTATGAAGTTCAGTTTAATATTAATGATAAACCGCAGTCGGTAGGAAGCCTGAAAATCATGAAAATTCCTTTTGTTACAAAACCTTTTACGAAAGAAGTAGTAGCAACGGAAAATAGAACAACAGATATTCAGTACACCAAATATGAAAAGGAAAACAGATATCATGAAGAAATATATCTGAACATTCCCGAAACCATGAAGTTTATTGAGATTCCTGAAAATAAAAAGCTGGCCTACAACAATTTTACCTATTCAATCAACTATGAACTGGTGAAAAACAATAAATTAAAAATTACCCGGACTGCAGATACGCCTTGGGATAATATTAAAGCTTCCCGGTATGCTGAATTCAAAAAGTTTGTGGAGGAAGCAATTAATGCAGATAACCAGATTTTGGGCTATAAATAAATTTAAAACTAAAAAATGCTTACAAATTCTGTAAGCATTTTTTAGTTAAAACTGAAATTCTTCCGTTAATCTTTTATCTTCATCCAGTCTTTCAATTAATTTCTCAAGACCTTCAAATTTAATTTCGTCGTGAAGAAAATCTCTGAATTTGACGGTAATTTTTTCGTCGTAGATATCGCCTTTAAAATCAAGGATGTAGACTTCTACGGTTAATTTTTCTCCGTTTACGGTAGGATTTGTTCCGATGCTCAGCATTCCTTTATATTGCTGACCTTTCACAAAAACTTCAACAATATAAGCTCCTTTTTTCGGTAAAAGTTTGATGGAATCCGTTTCGATATTTGCTGTAGGGTATCCGATGGTTCTGCCTATTTTTTTTCCGTGAACCACCGTTCCGGATACAGAGTAGGAGTATCCCAGCATTTCATTGGCCTCCACGATGTTTCCTGATAATAGTGCATTCCGTACTTTGGTAGAGCTGATGTTGTTTTCGTGGATGTTGATGGCTTCCATCTGTTCGACTTCAAAATTTAATTCTTTAGAAAGCTTCTGGAGCAATTCGAAATTTCCGCTTTTATTTTTTCCGAAAGAGTGATCGTACCCGATGATTAAGTATTTTACGTTTAATTTTTCAATTAAAATCTGTCTTACGAATTCCTCGCCGGTAAGATTTCTGAATTCTTCGTCAAATTCTTTTAAAAATAAAGTATCGATCCCATATTTTTCCATTAAGAATTTTTTCTCTTCCAGCGTATTGAGCAGCTTTAAGTCTTCATTCGGGTTGAAAATAAATCTCGGATGCGGCCAGAAAGTGAGAATGGCAGTTTCAAGATTATTCTCCGAACCTATTTTTATTAATTCATCAATAATACTTTTATGTCCGAGATGTACCCCGTCAAACATTCCTAAAGATAATGCTAAAGGCTTCTGAGAAGTATAATCGTTAAAATTCCTGAAAACTTTCAAATGAAAAAAATTTGACTGCAAATATAGATATAATGTAACAATCTATCAATATAACAGTGTATCAATAATTTTAATAGTATCTATTGTTATATTGTTAAATTGCTGTATTGTTATATTCCTTGAAAAGTATGATAAAAATCTGTTTTTTACCAATTGCGGGTTAAGCAAGAATCATTATATTTGCACCAAGAAAAAATTTAGCAATGGCAAACCAAATTAAAGGTAAAATTTCTCAAATTATTGGTCCGGTAATCGACGTTGTCTTTACTGATGTGGAAGCAGTTCCAAGCATTTACGACGCGTTAGAAATTACAAAGGATAACGGTGAAAAAGTAGTTTTAGAGGTAGAACAGCATATTGGAGAGGATACGGTAAGATGTATCGCAATGGACGCTACTGATGGTCTTAAGAGAGGGCAGGACGTAATCGGATACGGAAATCCTATTACCATGCCAATCGGTGAGGCTGTAAACGGAAGACTTTTCAACGTTGTTGGTGATGCTATCGACGGGCTTCAGAATATTTCTAAGGAGGGAGGCCTTCCTATCCACAGAGAAGCTCCAAAATTTGATCAGCTTTCAACTTCTGCAGAAGTTTTATTTACTGGTATTAAAGTAATCGACCTGGTTGAACCTTATGCAAAAGGAGGTAAAATCGGTTTGTTTGGAGGTGCCGGTGTAGGTAAAACAGTATTGATCCAGGAGTTGATTAATAATATTGCAAAAGGACACGGAGGTCTTTCAGTTTTCGCCGGAGTAGGTGAAAGAACGAGAGAAGGAAATGACCTTTTAAGAGAGATGCTTGAATCAGGAATCATCAAGTATGGTGAAGATTTCATGCACTCTATGGAAAACGGAGGTTGGGATCTTTCCAAAGTAGATTTGGAAGCTATGAAAGATTCAAAAGCAGCATTCGTTTTCGGACAGATGAACGAGCCACCTGGTGCAAGAGCGAGAGTAGCACTTTCCGGTCTTACACTGGCTGAGTATTATAGAGACGGTGGTGAAAGCGGACAGGGTAGAGACGTACTTTTCTTCGTAGACAACATCTTCCGTTTCACACAGGCAGGTTCTGAGGTGTCTGCACTTCTTGGCCGTATGCCTTCTGCGGTAGGTTACCAGCCTACACTTGCTTCTGAAATGGGGGCGATGCAGGAAAGAATTACATCTACTAAAAATGGTTCCATTACTTCCGTACAGGCGGTTTACGTACCTGCGGATGACTTAACTGACCCGGCTCCGGCAACTACGTTTGCCCACTTGGATGCTACGACGGTATTGGACAGAAAGATTGCTTCATTGGGTATTTATCCTGCGGTAGATCCTTTGGCTTCTACTTCAAGAATCCTTGCTCCTGAAATCATCGGTGAAGAACATTACAACTGTGCACAGAGAGTAAAAGAGATCCTTCAGAGATACAAAGCACTTCAGGATATCATCGCCATCCTTGGTATGGAAGAACTTTCTGAAGAAGATAAATCCGTAGTTTACCGTGCCAGAAAAGTTCAGAGATTCTTGTCTCAGCCTTTCCACGTGGCAGAACAGTTTACAGGGATCCCTGGATCTTTAGTGGATATTAAAGATACCATCAAAGGGTTCAACATGATCATCGACGGTGAGTTGGATCATTTACCGGAAGCTGCTTTCAACCTTAAAGGAACCATCGAAGAAGCTATTGAAGCCGGACAAAAAATGTTAGCTGATAACGCTTAATTAGACATAAAGATATTAGATGATAGACATGAGACTTTAAAGTTGTCTGAAATCTGAAATCTGAAATCTTCAAATCTAAATTAAAATGAATATAAAAATTTTAACACCAGAATACGTAGTTTTTGAAGGAGAAGTAGACTCGGTATTGCTGCCTGGAAAAAATGGTGAATTCCACATCATGAAAAATCACGCAGGAATTGTTTCTTCTTTAATCGGTGGTAAAGTGAAATTATACACAAAGTCTGTAGATAATGCGTATAATAAGTATTTTACCAAAGAAAATGAGAAAGATTCCGTTTTCTCTTATCCTATCAAAAGCGGTGTTGTAGAATTTAATCATAATAAAGGAATCATCCTTTGTGAATAATTAAATGAAAAGCTAAATATATTTTCAAGAAAGTGTAACTTTGGTTACACTTTTTTTATGCTATATAAAAGTCTGGTTTTATGAAGAAGAGTTTAATTATCGTACTTACAATTCTGGGATTTTTGTTGAATGCTCAAACGGTCAAGATCAAAAGAGGGATTGTAACTCTTGAGGGCGTACACGTCGCCAAAGTTTCGAATAAGTCTAATGTATATACCTTCATGGATCTTAAAGAAACTCCGATCTATACCGTAGAATTCGTAGATAAAAGTATAGTTGATTCTGTAAGAGATAGTTATATCAAATTAAACAGGATTTACAACAAAGAGAAAACACTTGAACTGGATTATATTTCACCATCTGCGTTTTCGGGTGAAGAAAAATCTGCCGCCTACACCTGCGTTAAAAGCCTTAAAATTATTGACGAAAGAGGAATCAATATCAAGAATTTGGATGAACTTTTCAAAAATGCTCCCAAAAGGAAATTGGATACCAAAACCAAAGATGCCTATAACATCAGGAGTAAAATCGACAGATTAAATATAACGGTAAATACGGTGGGAGAAATATTAAGTAATGGAAAACCAGTAGGTTACTTTACCAATTTGCCTTCCAGTTTCGGATCGGATGATACCATTACCGATAAAACTTTTGTGGATATCGAAATCTACGATGCCAACAGCAAATATATCGGCAAGTACATTACAACGACTAAACAGATCAAAACTGCCGGAGGAAAAACTTTTACTTTATATAGGGAAATGTCCGGCCGCGCATCTATTCTGAAATTTCCGACTTATAAAGCCATTGCAGAAAGAATGGCGATTCTGGATCCGAATTTTATTAAATTTCAGGAAAAAGTAATTGTAGGGGAAGTCACGAAAGATGGTGTTCAGAAATGATAAGTCGATGGATAAAATAGGAAATGTCTTTAGCTAAATAACAAAAACTCCGGAGAAATTCCGGAGTTTTTTCTTTTTCATAAATAATTTTTAAGATTTAAAGACTTAAAATTACGCCGTTTTCTCTAAGCTGTTGTATCGGTTTTGAAAACCAGAATAATTCGAAATTTTCAAATCTTTGTTCAAAATCATTCTTAAGTTGTTGAAGTGTAAGCTTCTGTGAACTTTGTACAGGATATGTATTAAAACACTCAATCAGCCATTCTGCATGTTCATGGTCCAAATCAATGGTAACAATATTGGTTTTTAAGTGTATTGTAATTCTTTTGTACGGATATTGATATTGCTTTTTTGTTTTTACGCGATTCTCAGCGATTACGTTTTTGGTTAGAAAAACTACTCTGGAATTTATTTTAAGTTTGAGTTCGTCATCTTCCAGCAAAGCATCATGAATGTAATCGGGATGAATGGTTGTTTTGGGAATTTTAAAATCAAACCATTCCTGTAAAGAAAGTTCAAAATTAATTCCGTGCATATAATTGAACAGCGATTTCTTTAGTCCAAAGCTAAACTTGTCATGATCAATTCCTGTTTGGTCGGTAAAATCTATATCATTATTGGCAAATAAAATTTCCCGTTTAACAGGAGTTACTCCAAACTCTTCCGGATTCAGTCCGACCGGTGAGTGTGCGGTCATGGCAAACTGGTGCCAGAATCCACTCTGTAAAATTCCCATCTCAAAAAGTTGGCGTACCATTTCCAAAGAGTCAACCGTTTCCTGTATGGTCTGCGTAGGGTAACCATACATCAGATAAGCATGAATCATAATTCCTGCTTCCGTGAAATTTCGGGTAACTTTAGCAACCTGTTCAACAGAAATTCCTTTATCGATTAATTTTAGAAGACGGTCACTCGCTACTTCAAGTCCACCCGAAACGGCGACACATCCCGAAAGTTTTAAAAGAAAACATAAATCACGGGTGAAGCTTTTCTCAAAACGGATATTCGTCCACCAGGTTACGACCAGATCTCTCCGTAAAATTTCCAAAGCAACTTCTCGCATCAGGGCTGGGGGAGCTGCTTCGTCGACAAAATGAAATCCTGTTTCTCCTGTTACGCTGATAATTTCTTCCATGCGATCCACCATGATTTTTGCGGAAATCGGTTCGTAAATTTTAATATAATCTAAAGAAATATCACAGAAAGTACACTTTCCCCAATAGCATCCGTGGGCCATGGTTAATTTATTCCATCTTCCGTCGCTCCATAAACTGTGCATCGGGTTGGCGATTTCAATGACTGAAATGTATTTATCTAACTGTAAATCAGAGTAATCTGGGGTTCCTACGTAAGCCTGCTTATAATCGTGTCTTGCAGTATTGTTTTTGTAAACAACTTCCTGATTTTCAACTAAAAAGGTTCTTTTATATTGGGATTCTCTGCCTTCTTCGGTAAGGCAAATATTTTCATAAAGCAGTTCTAAGGGAAGTTCTCCGTCATCCAAGGTAATAAAATCGAAAAATTCGAAGACTCTTTTATCTTTTAATTCCCGCAATTCGGTATTGGGAAATCCGCCACCCATTGCCGTTTTGATGTGAGGGTAATTTTCTTTAATAAATTTGGCACAGCGGAAAGCCGAGTATAAATTTCCAGGAAAAGGAACGGAAAAACATACCAACCTAGGTTTAACAGATTCTAATTTTTTATCAAGAATTTTTAAAGTGAAATCATCAATAAATGTTTGCTCTCTGTGTAATTTTAAATATAATTCATCAAACGAATTGGCACTTTTACCCAACCGCTCAGCATACCTGCTGAAACCGAAATCCGAATCAATATTTTCAATAATATAATCGGATAAATCTTCTAAGTATAAAGTAGCCAAATGTTTAGCCTTATCCTGAAGGCCCATATTACCAAAGGCAAATTCCATGTCATCCAATTGATTGAATCGTGAAGCCTCCGGAAGAAAATTCATGGAACATATTTGTCTTGCCAAGGTTGGCATTTTACCCTGAAGAAAAGAGATAACCAGATTGATGGTTTTGATATATTCTTCTTTCAAAGTAAAAATCCTTTGTGAGTTGTCAGAAATTGTGTGAATATCAATCTGCTTATCGAAAATTCTTTTAATACCTTCTTTAGAAAATAACTCCAGGATCACTTCAATTCCCAAATCAGTCTGATAACTTGAAATATTTTTGGTATTGAGAAAACCTTTGATGTAGGCCGTTGCCGGATATGGAGTATTAAGTTGTGTAAAAGGCGGAGTGATAAGGAGAAGGTCTTTCAACAGTAAAATTTTTGCAAAGTTAAGGTTTTCAAAATATATAATTTCAAAAAAACCACTGAGTGATCAGTGGTTTCCTATTTATAATTTTTAAATTTCTTTGAAACTTAAACCTTGCTCAGCCAGCAGTTTTTGTTCCTGATCTTTATAGTGACCGCTTACGAGTTTGTCATGAATAGCTTCAAAAGCAGCAAGCGTTTCATTAATTTCAGAATCCGTATGAGATGCAGTAGGAATCAATCTTAGTAGAATCATTCCTTTAGGTATTACAGGGTAAACGACTACAGATGTGAATATTCCGTAGTTTTCTCTCAAGTCTTTCACTAAGAGTGTTGCTTCTACCGGAGTTCCCTGCATCATCACCGGAGTAACGCAAGTATTCGTATCACCAATGTTGAAACCTCTTTCTTTTAAACCGCTTTGCAGTTTGTTTGTATTTTCCCAAAGTTTAGCTTTAATCTCAGGTCTTGTTCTAAGAAGTTCAAGTCTTTTTAAACCTCCGATTACCATAGGCATCGTTAGAGATTTAGCAAAAATCTGAGATCTCAAATTGAATTTCAGGTATCGGATGATTTCTTTGTCACCGGCGATAAATGCTCCGAAACCTGCCATTGATTTTGCAAAAGTAGAGAAATAAACATCAATCTGATCCTGGCAGCCTTGCTGTTCTCCAGCTCCAGCCCCGGTTTTTCCCAATGTTCCGAATCCGTGTGCATCATCTACCAATAATCTGAATTTGAATCTGGATTTCAGATCGCAGATTTCTTTCAGTTTCCCCTGCTGTCCTCTCATCCCGAAAACTCCTTCCGTAATCACAAGGATGCCGCCTCCGGTTTCTTCTGCTACTTTGGTCGCTCTTTCAAGGTTTTTTTCAAGGCTGGCAATATCATTGTGTCGGTAAGTAAATCTTTTTCCGGCATGAAGTCTTACCCCGTCAACGATACATGCGTGGGAGTCTACATCATAAACGATTACGTCGTTTCTTCCAACCAGTGCATCAATGGTAGAAACCATTCCCTGGTATCCGAAGTTTAATAAATATGCAGATTCTTTCTGTACAAAATCAGCCAGTTCCTTTTCCAGTTGCAGATGCTGTTCTGTTTCCCCGGACATGGCTCTTGCGCCCATCGGGTAAAACATTCCGAATTCTGCTGCCGCTTTTGCATCGGCTTCCAGAACTTCCGGGTGATTACACATTCCAAGATAATCATTAGCACTCCAGAAAATTACTTCTCTTCCCTGGAACCTCATTCTCGGTCCGATTGGCCCTTCTAATCGAGGGAAAATAAAATACCCTTCTCCATAATCCGCAAATTGTCCAAGAGGTCCTGGATTTTCTTTTATTCTGTCAAAAATATCCAACATTTTTATTAATATTTTTAAGTAAAAAAGCCTTTTATGATTACAAAAGGCTTGATTTGTATAAATTGTTTGTCTGTTACTTTATGAATTCCGTTTTAAAAACTTCATCGTAGTTGTGAACACAGTTGTTGATAAAACCTTGTTCCTCCATCCATTTGTCACTGTATACCTTTGTGATGTATCTTGAGCCGTGATCCGGATAGATAAGTACCACTACATCATTTTCTGAGAATTCGTGAGATTGTGCGTACTGAATAAGAGCCTGTGTCACCGCTCCGGTCGTATAACCGCCCATGATAGCTTCTTTTAAAGCAATTTCACGGGTTCTGTAGGCAGACATCTCATCATTTACCCTTACAAATTCATCGACTTTATCAAAAAGAAGGGCAGAAGGGATAAGATTTTTTCCCATTCCTTCAATCTGATAAGGATGAACATCTTCCTTGTGGATCTCTCCGGTTTCATGATAGCTTTTAAGAATAGATCCGTCTGCATCTACCCCTATAATTTTAATATCAGGATTTTTCTCTTTCAGGAATTTTGCGGAGCCGGATAATGTTCCACCAGTTCCCGTACATGCAAAAAGATGAGTAACTTTACCTTGCGTCTGCTCCCATATTTCTGGGCCGGTGCTCTGGTAGTGGGCGTCCACATTCAGTTCATTAAAATATTGATTGATATAAATGGAATTTGGTGTTTCCAGGGCAATTCTTTTCGCCACTTCATAATAAGATCTCGGATCGTTCGCCGGTACATTCGCCGGGCAGATATAAACGGTAGCGCCAAGGGCCTTCAGATAGGCGATTTTCTCCGGCTTTGTTTTGTCACTTACCGCAAGAATACATTTGTATCCTTTGATAATGCAAACCATTGCAATTGAAAATCCTGTATTCCCGGAAGTAGTTTCTACAACTACCGAATCTTCTCTTAATAAACCTTTTTTTTCAGCGTTTTCTATAATATGAAGTGCGATTCTGTCTTTAGTGGAATGTCCAGGATTATATGATTCTAACTTGGCGTAAACGGTTGCAGGAATATCTTTCGTCACAGTGTTAAGCTTCACCATAGGAGTATTTCCTATTAGGCCAAGTATATTATCGTAAACATTACTCATTATTTGTTATTTTTCAATAAAAATCTGTCGGCAAAAATACAAAAAAATAAATTTATTTCTAAACTTTTGTTTTGATTTCTAACCTCTAAAATAGATAAAAATTATTTCTCAGTCACTATCCAAAGATGAAAGTTTTCAAAAAGTGAGCCAAAACCTTTAAATTTTGTTAAAAACCCTCTAAAATCATATAAAAGCACTATTTTCGCGTAATTGATTTAATACTATGAAAAATTGGGCTTTCAGGCAATGGAACACCGTTCTCGGATGGGTGATTTTCGCCATTGCATTTATTACGTACTTGTCCACCATAGAACCGAATTTCAGTTTCTGGGATTGTGGCGAGTACATTTCCTCGGCGGTAAAACTTGAAGTAACGCATGCTCCGGGAGCGGCTTTATTCCAGATTGTGGGTGCTGTGGCAGCCATTTTTGCTTTAGGGAAAGGCGAAAATTATTCTATCGTGATCAACGCGATGTCCGCATTATTCAGTGCTTTTACGATTTTGTTCTTGTTTTGGACGATTACACACTTCGTAAGAAGACTTTTAAACAAAGATTTTGATGATATTACCAAACATCAGGAAATTTCTATTCTCTTTGCGGGCGTGGTAGGTGCTTTGTGCTTCACCTTCTCAGATACGTTCTGGTTTTCTGCGGTAGAAGGAGAGGTGTACTCCATGGCCTCTATGTTTATTGCACTTTTGGTCTGGCTGATCACTAAGTGGGAAAACGAATACTTGGCTGCTGATAATGAAAGGTGGATTATTTTAATTTTCTTTATTCTCGGACTTT
Organism: Chryseobacterium endophyticum; assembly: GCF_056333165.1. Lineage (NCBI taxonomy): Bacteria > Pseudomonadati > Bacteroidota > Flavobacteriia > Flavobacteriales > Weeksellaceae > Chryseobacterium > Chryseobacterium endophyticum. The sequence continues at coordinate 647,611 of NZ_JBWGXE010000002.1, read as the reverse complement.
CTGTGGGGGTTCACATGATGTGTATGCTGGCCATTCCGGCAGTGTGCCTTGTATATTATGCAAGAAAATATACGTTTACCTGGAAGAATTTCCTTTGGGCAAATGTCATTACTCTGGTGATCTTAGCTATTGTTTTTAAAGGAATTTTCCCTTTGATTATGACCATGTTCGGGAAGCTTGAGATTTTCTTTGTCAACGGATTAGGTCTTCCTTTTCATTCAGGAACTATTGTTGCGTTTATCCTGATGATCGCCATCTGCTATTTCCTGATTTCGTATACCAGAAAAATGAAAAAGAATGTATATCAGACCATTGCATTATCCGTAGTGTTCATGATGATCGGTTTTTCATGCTGGATGGTTATTCCTATAAGGGCCAATGCAAATCCTCCGATGAACCTTAACGATCCTGATAACGCCATCGGAATGCTGGATTACTATAACAGAGAACAGTATGGTGACTGGCCAACTATTTACGGACAGAATTACACGGCTTATCTTGATGCGAACGGGATTGAAAAAAATGAAGACGGAAGTTTTAAAACGCAGAAAACCGGTGAAATCTACGAAAAAGATGAAAAAACCGGCACATACAGAAAAACCGGTGACCGATTCAATTATGTATTCAATAAAGCACATGTGGGCTTTATGCCAAGGATGTTTAATGAGGATAAAGATGTGATGTCCAACTACATTTCGATGTACGGTGCACCTGATTTTACCTTTAATTATTCAAACGAGGATGTTGCAGACAGCCCTGAAGCTAAACAGATTTTTGATGAACTGAGAAAAAAATATGAAGACGGAACCATTACCGCTTCTGATTACCTCAAAGTACGTCCTTACAATCTTCTAAATGTCCAGAGACCTTCTTTAGGCCAGAATTTAGATTATTTCATCACTTTCCAGAACGGTTATTATTTTGTAAGATACCTGATGTGGAATTTTGTAGGTCGTCAGAACGACCTTGAAGGAAATATGGAAATCACAAGAGGAAACTGGATTTCCGGAATTACTTTTATCGATAATGCACTTTGGGGAAATCAGGAGAAAATGCCTGCTAAATTCAAAAATGAAAGCACGGTGAAATTCTTCTTTTTACCTCTACTTTTAGGACTTATCGGATTCTTTTTCCAATTAAACAGAGACTTCGGAAGATTCTACGCCATGCTGTCGATTTTTGTACTGATGAGTGTGGGAATTATTTTCTACACAGGAGTAAAACCTTTTGAACCGAGAGAAAGAGACTATGCGATGGTCGGCTCATTCTATGTGTTTGCGATTTGGATCGGTCTTGGCGCAGGTGCCATTCTCTGGTTCCTGCAGTCTAAAGTGAAATCGAATGCCGCCAACATTATTGCCGGTGTGGTTTTACTGGGTGTTCCTTTTATGATGGGATTCCAGAATTATAACGTACACAACAGACACAACCGGTACACTTCTTATGACTACGGATATTCTGTTCTGAAATCATTGCCTAAAAATGATATTCTTTTCGTTTACGGTGACAATGATACTTACCCGGTTTGGGCGATTCAGGAAACGGAACAATTGAGAGATGATGTGAAAGTGGTCAACTTTACCCTGGCTTCAACACCGTGGAATATTGATCAGATCAAAAGAAGAACCTACAATGCCGCACCGGTTCCGGGAGTATTGACTCACGATGATTACAGAGATGGCGTGAATGACCAGATCTATCTGATGAAAAAATCAGACTGGGAAGGGATTTTCTCCATGCTTAAAGAACAGGGTGCTCCTGACACAGAGTTTGCCGAATTCAAAAAATACCTTACCCAGGATTCAATGACCATGAAGCAGGCTATAAGCTTCCTTAAATATTCTTCTCCGGCGAAAAACGAACTTCTTAAGATGTATTTCGGAGAGGAAAAATATGAGAAATATAATATTATCCCGGTTAATAAATTCATTCTTCCTGTTAATAAGGAAAATGCCGTAAAATCAGGAATCATCAATGCAGTAGACCTTCCGAATACAGTAAACCAGATCATGATTACGTATAAAGCCAATACGCTGTATAAAAATAACCTGATCATGCTTGATATCCTGGCCAACTTTGACTGGAAAAAGCCGATCAGCTTCTCTTCAGGAGGAATTTATGACAGCGAAAATATTTTCTATCTTGATGAATATCTTCAGTTTGACGGATTCAGTTACCGACTGATCCCGATCCACACGCCGCAGACACCGGATGGTGAAATGGGTAGAGTAGATCCTAATTCTTTATACAATGTGGTTAAGAATTTCAGGTGGGGTAATTTTAAAGACCTTAATACTCATTTTGACGAAACGGCTACTTCCAACATCATGAGCTACAGAGCGTCAGCAAGCAGAGCAGCAGCCGCTTTGGCTACCATCGGGCAGAAAGGAAAAGCTTTGGAATTGCTTGATTTGGCATCGAAAGAAATTCCTGCGGAGAAATACAACGATCCACGTTCACTAAGCTCAATGGTCTACGGATACATTGTTTCGGGACAGGAAGCCAAGGGAATTAAGCTGGCAGAAGTTCTGAAGAAAGGTATTTTTGAAGAATACGATTACTATATGAGCCTCAGCAAAGCAGATCAGAATTATCTGAGAAGACAGATCAGAACAAAACCGATGGAATATTCTTTAGTTGTTTCAGCCGTTACCGATGGTTACACAACAATCGGCAAGAAAGATAAAGCGTATGATTACCTGGTAAAATCTCTTGAACCGATCGACAAGAAATTCAACACCTTCGTTGAAAATCTTAAGGAAATGGGCAAAGAGAAAGCAATGAATGCTTCCGAAGATGTACAGAAGATCACGCCTTTCTACCAGTACCTGTTCGATGTAATGGAACCTTTCGATTCCACTTACTCTAAGGAAAAAGAAACTCAGATTACAAACGCCATTATCAAGGCAACACAATAAAATCAAAACGGGACTTCGGTTCCGTTTTTTTTATGTTGGGATTCAAAAGTTTAAATATTATATTTGCTGAATCAAAAAAGCACAATGTCTGAAATAAAAAATCAAAAAATCCCGCTGTACGCCGTATTGTTTACGGTTGTTTTTAAGCTGTTGTTTCTATGCACCCATTATATCCAGGAAGATGCATTCATTACCTGGCGGGTGGCCCAAAATCTTCTGGATTACGGAGTCGTAGGCTTTAATGGAGCAACCAGAATATCTGCTTCCACCACACATCTGTATGTTTTTATTTCCTATATTTTTAATGTGATTTTCGGGAAAGAAAATTTTATCGTCCCGCTTTTAATTTTCAATTCCATTCTTTTTACCATTGGAAGTTTTTTTCTATCACATTTGCTTCTGAAGAACATCCGGCATAAAGCAATGTTTATTTTTTTAATCGGAATTTTACCGCCGGCCATCAAAATTTCCATCCTTGGAATGGAATACGGACTCCTTTTCTTCCTGGAGATGGCATTGCTGTATTATGGTTTTCATAAAAACAGAAAATGGGCACTGATCGTTTTACCGGTTTTCATTTTATTTACCAGGATCGATACCGTTATTTTCCTGGCGATCGTTTTTCTAGTAGATATATTTTGGAATAAAAGAATAAACGGGCTGTTTATTCTTGGAGGCACATTGGGGATTTTATCAGTATTCAGTTTCAATTGGTTTTATTTCGGAGAGCTCATCAACAATACGATTGTGGCTAAAAAAGTAGCCTATGACAATCATTTTACAGTTGCCCAGCATATCGAATATTTTGCCTGTAATTTCGGGAATTTCTGGGGGATGCTGAAACTGCCCGGAAACTTCAACACAGTGACAGTGATCGTTTTGGTTTTTGAATTGTTATGCTTCATTTACTTAACCCGCCAGGGAAATAAAAGAAATTATTTCCTCTGGATAATATTCATTTTCGGATGGGCCAAACAGCTGATTTTTATTTCCCAGAGAAGTCTTTTCGACTGGTACTACTGGGTGCCTCAGATTGTTCTTTTTGTTCCGGTGTTGGTTTTTATTTTAGAGCAGAAAGTCAGGAAGAATCTCTGGCTGGCAGTGTTCATTATTTTTTACATTTTTCCCATGCTTCTTTTCCAGACGGTACATGCTATTGCGACAGGCAATGGAGAATGGAACTACAGAAGGAATATAGGTTTATTTTTAAAGAGTTACGAAAAGGATAAAAACCAGTGGATTTTCCTTGAACCGGCCGGCTATGTTCCATATTTTTCCGGTTTGAAAACCATTGATGAAGTAGGGCTGGTAGACAAAGATGTTCAGCATGAAATTCAAAAAGATAAAGTGAATTTCCGCATCAATACCATCAGGAAAAGAAAACCGAAATATATACTTTCCTACAACGATCTGTATCAAACCAAAGATTCTGTATATTTCACAAAACATTATAAGTTAATAAAGGAATTTAGGGTTAAAAACCATCTTAAAAGCAGGTATAAGATTATTGAAAAAATTTATTTTCTGAAGCCTTCCGGATCAGATTATAATTTGTATGAAAGAATTGATTAATTTTGAATGAAATGCAATGATGTTTAAATCCAGCTAAATTTAACTCTATATAAAAATGAAATACTGTGCATTTCTTCGCGGCGTCAATGTTAATGGAACTAATATGAAAATGGCTGAAGTATGCCAGGTTTTTACAGAGGCAGGTATGAACGATGTGAAATCGGTTTTAGCTTCCGGAAACATCGTTTTTTCATCCGGTAAAAGGTCCGAAGAATTAAAGCCGATACTTGAAAAAGCCATGTCGGATCATTTTTCTTATGATGCTTTTCTCTTCATAAAAACCGATAAGGAAACGGAAAGCTTCTGGTCCGGAAATCCTTTCGGGAAAAAAGATCATCTTCATTGTTATGCTTTTGTAGGAAATGACGGTATTGAAAACATTTTAATGGAAGAGTTTAAAAAAGTATTGAAAACAGAAAATGAAGAGGCTGACATCGTAAACAATATTTTCTACTGGCAGGTTCAGAAGGGAAATACTTTGGATTCGGCATTTGGAAAAATTTTAGGAAGAAAGAACCTTAAAGATCAATTGACCAGCAGGAATATCAATACTTTTGAGAAGATTTTAAAGGTATTCGAGAAGAATTAGCTCTTTTGTTCCTGATTATCTCGCTCTCATTATCAAATATTTAAATTTTCGAATTTATAGCCTCTTTTTCTATTTACGGAGGAAAGATTTACGTAAAATAAACAGGATGTTCCAGTACCATAACTATACCATAGGAAATGCCTTTTTATGCTGAATGATAATACGTTATGCATTTCATAATAAATGTAACTCACATTTTTCACCCCTATTGATTATAATCATAAAAAACAAATTTTTAAAACTCTAGTTTTGTTCTTAAGATTATTGAAATATTATAAACATCCTGATGTAAAGGATAAAAGGCAGCATTGGAAAAACTGGCGTGGTATGTATGTGGTATTTTAATTAAGGAAAATTTTAATCATTTTTTCTTTCTTTGTCTTTATCTAAAAATATTATCACAGATCAGTGGAAATATTTAATAACAAAAACAATAGCAAGAAAAACGTAATTACTACTAAAAGCAGGCCAATTTCAGAAAAGAGAAATATCAAGCATAAAAAAAAAACTTCAAAAAAAGACGATAAGTTCTTACTGAAGCAGATGCGAAGAATGTAATGCTGAAGCTTTTAAAAAAAGCAACAGGAATTAGTAGAGATGAGAAAATATTATGAAAAACGAAAAGACTGAATTCAATTTAGAAGATGTAAACCAAAAGATTTTTGTTCAGGATGAAATTTTGGCACTGGCCAAAGAAAATTCTCCGCGTCTGTTGAGCAAATTCAGATTAGTGGATCCTGACTTTTTTAAGAAATTGTCTGATATTCAGCCGAATTTGAAAAATTCTGAACTTATTTTCTGTATTTATCTGAAGCTTAATTTAACGACAAAGGAAATTGCAACCTATACATTTGTTACTCCCAAAGCGATTCAAAACAGAAAAAACAGACTGAGAAAAAAATTGGATATTGCATCAACAGTTGATATTTATAAATGGTTTAATGAAATTTAAACCATTTTGTTCTTTTTATAACTGAAGAACAGAAGTATCCAGATCGTGGTACAACAGAATTTTCCAGTGGTTTTCGATGGCCTCCTTTTGCCATTTCTGTCTCAGTTCCATTGCTTTTCTTCCGTCAAAATCACTTTTATAGGCCAGATGATACTTTAAATAAGATTCCTGCGGCAGATCGTCCGCACCATAAAATACAATGTCGTCGTTTTCCGTGATGGTAAAAACCTGCATAAAAGGAGTGTGGCCTCCAACGACCTCGAAGTAGATTTCATTTGTGATAGATCCGCTTTCTTCCTCCATCCATACGATTTGATCGAGTTGTATAAGCTTTTCCAGCGTGTCGAAATCGAAAGAATGATTCCCACGATTGTTCAGGGCAAAATCGAGTTCGCGTTTCTGGATATAAATTTCAGCCATAGGAAATGTAGATTTAAATCCATTCTCTGTACGCGTTATCGTATTTTCAATATGATCTTTATGAAGGTGTGAAAGCAATATCTTGGTGACCTGCTCAGGTTTTACGTTTTCTTTTTCCAACAGTTTGGAGATTACCGTTTTTCCGTCATCATCTTTCCAGCCTATTCCGGCATCAAGAAGAATAACATCATTTTCCGTAATGATAAGAAAGGGAGTGACAGACATTTTAATTCCCTGTATCGAAGCAGAATTTTCCTCTGTGAGTAATGTGAAATCTTTTGTTTTATTCGTGGAAAAATTTCCTTCTTTTAATGGTATGATTTTCATGATCCAAAGTTCAGGAAAAATTATGTTCGATACTTAGTTTTCCGTCAATTTAAAAGATCGTTAAAACCGATAAAATTATCAATTTAATTCCTTTTGAAATAAGTATTTTTGTAAAGCAAAATTCGCAATTCTTAAATAAAATCTATGCATTTGAATTCTTCGGGCGGTATTTCACGTTCTGTGATCTGGTTGATGACTGTTATTTCCGGACTTGTTGTAGCGAATATCTATTATAACCAGCCTTTGTTGTCGCTTATTTCTGAAGATGTAAAGGTCTCAGAAGCGGCCGCCAGTAAAATTTCGGTACTCACACAGCTTGGCTATGCAGCCGGACTTTTACTGATTGTACCGCTGGGTGATAAACTTTTCCGTAAAAAGCTGATCCTTATCGATCTTCTTCTTGTATTTTTATCTTTGCTATGGATGACCTTTGCTAAAGAATTGTGGATGCTGTACACCGCCAGCTTACTTATCGGAGCAACATCGGTAATTCCCCAGCTTTTTGTTCCTATGGCCGCCGAATTATCTTCAGATAAAGAAAAATCGTCGAATATCGGGCTAGTGATGTCGGGATTGCTTCTCGGAATACTTTTATCCCGTTTCATTGGAGGAATCGTGGGAGAAATGTGGGGCTGGAGAACCATGTTCGGAATCGCTTCAGGAATGATGATCTTCGTCTGGACAGCAGTATATTTATGGCTGCCGGAAGTTCATCCGAATTTCAGGGGGAGTTATGGAGAATTGATGAAATCTGTATTTCACCTTGCTAAGACGCAGCCCGTTTTAAGATTAGCTTCCTTTCGGGGAGCAATGGCTTTCGGATCGATGTGCGCTTTGTTTACCACCCTGGTCTTTCACATGGAAAAACCTCCTTTTAATGCCGGTTCATCGGTAGTCGGAAGTTTCGGACTGGCCGGAGCCGTTGGTGCCCTGGCTGCTGCAAGAGTGGGGAAGCTGCAGAAAATACTCGATCTCAACAGGATTATTTTGTATGCCTTGCTGGTGGTTCTGATAAGTTGGACCTTTACCTATTTTGCGGGAGAAACATACTGGGGACTGATCGTAGGTGTAATTTTGGTAGATTTGGGAGTGCAGTCGAGCCACATCATGAACCAGACCAATTATTTCCTCATCCGTTCAAGTGCCGTGAACAGGCTTAATACAGTATACATGGTATCGTATTTTATTGGCGGGTCTTTGGGAACGTGGCTGGCTTCAATCGCCTGGCAATATGCACAGTGGGGAGGCGTTTGTTTTGTCGGAGTCTCAATGGGAATTTTAGCTTTGACCGCTCATCTGATATTCAGCAGAAAGGTGAAAAATTAGATAAATTTAAATTAAAAAGAATCATATGAAAATAGAAATCTGGTCGGACGTCATGTGTCCGTTTTGTTATATCGGGAAAAATAATTTTGAAAAAGCACTCGAAAAGTTACCGTTTAAAGATAAAGTGAACGTAGAATGGAAAAGTTTCCAGCTTGATCCGACTTTAAGTCCGGACGAAACGAAAACTACTTTTGAATATTTTAAAGAGAAAAAGGGTTTTCCGGAAGCGCAGGCTAAACAGATGATCGGGCAGGTGGCAGCGATGGGGAAAACGGCAGGGATTGATTTCAATTTTGAAAAAGCTTTGATCACCAATACTTTTTCTGCACATAAACTGCTACATTTAGCTGAAAAAAACAATGTCGCCGATAAGATGGAAGAAGCGCTGTTTATTGCTCATTTTATCGAAGGGAAGAACGTGGGAGATTCTGAAACCCTTATCGCTATTGCCGGATCTTTAGGAATTGATAAAAGTGAAGCTGAAGAAGTTTTAACTTCAGAGAAATATAACGACGACGTGCAGAAGGATTTTTCGGAAGCCCGGAATCACGGCATTTCCGGAGTGCCGTTTTTTATACTGAACGGGAAATATTCTGTGTCAGGAGCCCAGCCTGTTGAGTTTTTTGTTAATGCCCTTCAGCAGACTTATGATGAGACGGTTTCTCCCCTGAAAGACCTGTCGTCCGGCGAAAACTCCTGTGATACCGATGGTTGCAGCATTTAATTAAGTATTCACCAATTTAATAATCGATTTTTCATGATTAAAATAAATGAATTTCTTCATTTTCCTTTGGATAAAACCGTCTTTGTTTTTGCATTAGACTCTGAAGCCGGACAAGTTTTCAACGATAAAAACAAGCTGATCACCGGGATCGGAAAAGTAAATGCTGCTGTGGAGCTTACCAAAGAAATCCACCGGAGAAGACCGGAACTGATCGTCAATCTCGGTTCTGCAGGAAGCAAAGGTTTTCATAAAGGAGATGTGGTTTGCTGTACAAAATTTATCCAGCGTGATATGGACGTCAGAGGTCTTGGTTTTGGCCTGTATGAAACTCCACTGTCAGGAATTCCTGCGGTCCTGAAATATGGCCTTAAGAAAGAAGGGCTTCCTGAAGGAACCTGCGGCAGTGGCGACAGTTTCGAGATGAACCATTCTGAAGGAGATTACAATATTGTAGATATGGAAGCTTATCCGCTGGCCCTTATCGCAATGAAGGAAAAGATTCCTTTTCTTTGTCTTAAATATATTTCAGATGATGCAGGAAGTGATGCCGCAGACGACTGGGCGGTACAGGTACATCTTGCGTCAGAAGCGTTTAATAAAATTTTATTTTTGTAAATCCTATGCTATTTATAGTTTTAAAAAAAGCATCCGCAGATGATCTTGAAGTCATTCAGCAGTTAGGAAAGGAAACTTTTTACGAGACGTTTTCGATGCATAATTCGGAGGAAGAGATGCAGAAATACCTGGAGGAAAGTTTCTCTTCAGAAAAAATGTCGAAAGAAATCAATACTCCGGAATCCCGGTTCTTTATTGCCTGGGAAGAGGAAAACCCGGTGGGATATCTCAAAGTGAATACCGGAAAAGCACAAACAGAGCTGCAGGACGATTTCTCCCTGGAAATTGAAAGAATCTATGTGAAAAGTTCTCACCACGGAAAAAAAGTTGGTCAGCTGTTATACGAAAAAGCCTTGGAAATTGCTTCTGAAGAAGGAAAAAAATATATCTGGTTAGGCGTTTGGGAAGAAAATAAAAGAGCCGTCAGCTTTTATAAGAAGAATGGTTTTGAAGAATTTGATAAGCATATTTTCCGGTTGGGAAGCGAGGAACAGACTGATCTGATGATGAAAAAAATTCTCGGATAATACTGCTATATTTCATAGATTTCCGCGTCGGTAAACACATAGAATCTTCCTTTTTTAGGGAGATTTTTTGTGTCAAGACCGGTAAATTCACTGAATGCCGGAAGTAAGATCTGGTTTTCTGTCACGACAAAACAGGGTAGCTTTATTTTTTTTACGGATGAATGAATCACAAATCCCGGATGGATGTGGCCTGTAATCTGGAACTTCAGCTGTTTTTTGTCAAAATCATGAATGAGGAGGAAATCATTGATCTCCAATGATTCAGATTTAAAATTTAAACATAATTTAGATTCCAGCTTTTTGGAAATTTTATCGTGGTTGCCTTCTATGAGATGAAACTGCAGCTCATTGTATTGGTTTCTCCAGGTACAGAATTCATCGACATCCGAATTGTCTCCCGCATGCAGAAGATCGCCCACCACAATGAATTTTTCAGGTTTAAAATATTCTATAAGAATGGAAAGACGCTCAAGATCGTTTTTCATGATCTGATTGGCCAGGGCAATCCCGTTTTTCCGGAAATGTGCCGTCTTTCCTATGTGTAGATCTGATAAGATAAGGGCTTTTTCCTCTCTCCAGAATAAAGCCCTTTGATTCGTAAGGATAAAGTTTTGTTGGCCGACCTGTATACTTTTTGTCTGTACATTCATTCCTTGTAAAGTATTTAAAGGGAACTTTTTATATTGGCTTCCGCATTTTTCCTGATTCTTTTGGCAGATAGATTAAGGAATCTTTTAACGAGAAACAAAGCAGAGATCGTTAATCCCAGCCCCAGTGCAATCCACATCCCGAAAGCGCCCATCGCCAGCGTCACACAAAGAAAATATCCCAATGGAATAGTAATCACCCAATACGCAATAAATGTATAAATGGAAGGAATTTTTACATCCTGCATCCCTCTCAGAGTACCCAAAGCCGTTACCTGAATACCGTCCGAAAGCTGGAATAATGCTGCAATAATCATTAATTTCGCAGCCAGTGTAATGACTTCAACTTCTTCTTTTTTGGTGAAAAAGGTCGGAAGAATATTTCTTCCTAAAATAAATATAACGCCGCAAATCGCCATAAAAATGAAAGCGATCTTCAGGTTGTTGATCCCCACTTTCCTCAGCTCCGTAAAATTCTGTTCACCAAGCTTTCTTCCGATCATCACCATGGAAGCCACACTGAACCCGATGCATAAATTAAAGGTGAAAGAAGCCATGCTCAGGGCGATCTGATGGGAAGCAATATCATGGGCAGAGATCAGTCCGCAGATGAAAGCGGCACCGGCAAAAGCTGTTACTTCGAAGAACATCTGCAGTGCTGTAGGCAATCCCAATCGTACCATTTTGTCAAACATCTTCCTGGAGAAAACTTCGATCTTTAAAGAAAAATCTTTAATGTAACGCCTCGTCTGATGTTGTTTTAAAAGCACAAAATAAAGAAAAACCACCATGAAAATTCTGGCAATAAGACTCGCAAGGGCAGAACCTTTCACACCCATCGGCGGAATTCCGAAAAGCCCTTTTATAAAAACATAATTCAGTACAATGTTGATGACATTGGCAATAATGGTCGCCTTGGTAACCCCAATAGTGTACGAAAGCCCCTCAGAAACTTCCCGAAGCGTCTGAAATGCCATGAAAGGAATAATGCTAATGGCCATGACCGTAAGGAAATCCACTGTATCCGGAACGATTTTACCAGGCTGCCCCGAATGATAGAGCAGCGGCATCCCTAAAAGCAGAACGGTCATTAAAACAACCCCCACGGTCATATTGATCACAAAGCCATGACTGAAAACGGAATTGATCGTCTGATGATCATTCTGGGAATGGGCTTGCGAAACCAGTGGCGGAATCGCAAAAGAAAATCCCAGAGCGAGAACAAACATTGAGAAAAATACAGCATTTCCCAATGAAACCGATGCCAGTGCATCGGCACCCAGCAATTTCCCTACGATGATATTGTCGAAAAGATTTACCGAAACCTGCCCGACCTGTGTCAGCATGACGGGAAGGGCCAGTGTAAGGCATTCTTTTGTATAGTTTTTGTCTAAAAAGTTCATAATTATTGATGGCTCATATAGTTTTATTCAAAAAAAATTGCAGTAACATGTGATACTGCAATTTTATAATTTTATCTAAAGTAATGCTTACATTATTTCCTTACAAAATTTGCAACGTCTTCGGCAGAAATGGTGTTTCCTCCTAAAATGATTAATCTTTCCACAACGTTTCTCAACTCTCTGATGTTTCCTGTCCAGGAAAGTGCCTTTAAAGCATCGATGGCTTTATCATCAAATTTTTTCAGAGCGGTTCCGTGTTCATCAGAGATGATTCCTGCAAAATGTTCAACCAAAGATCTGATGTCTTCTTTTCTTTCATCCAATGGCGGGACATAAATCTCGATCACCGAAAGTCTGTGATAAAGGTCTTCACGGAATCTTCCGGCTTCGATTTCTTTCTGCATATTTTTATTGGTAGCTGCAAGAACTCTCACATCAACCTTTATTTCTTTGTCGCTTCCTACAGGGGATACTTTACTTTCCTGCAGTGCTCTCAGAACTTTTGCCTGTGCTATAAGGCTCATATCACCGATCTCATCAAGGAAAATGGTACCACCGTTGGCCTGTTCGAATTTCCCCTGTTTATCCTTGATTGCTCCTGTAAAAGAACCTTTCACGTGTCCGAATAATTCAGATTCAATAAGTTCGGAAGGAATGGCGGCACAGTTTACTTCCACCATCGGGCCTCTTGCTCTTTCACTTTGATTGTGGATGGCGTGCGCTACAAGCTCTTTTCCGGCACCGTTTGGTCCTGTGATCAAAACCCTTGCATCAGAAACGGCCACTTTCTCGATCATATCCTGAATTTTCTTTAAACCCGCCGATTCGCCGATCATCTGGTATTTTTTGTTTACCTTTTTCTTCAGCGTTTTGTTTTCGGTCTGAAGATTTTTGTTCTCTTTCTTCAGGCTTTCTTTAGCCAAAGCATTTTTTACACTGGTAATCAATCTGTTGATATCGATAGGTTTGGAGATGAAATCATAGGCTCCGTCTCTGAGACAGGAAACTGCAGAATCAATATCTGCGTGTCCGGAGATCATGATAAAAGTGGATTCCGGCTTTATTAATAAACTTTGTTTTAAAAGTTCGGTTCCTGAAAGTTTAGGCATTTTGATATCTGAAATCACCAGAGCGAAATCTTCTTTTTCTACCTGCTTGTAACCTTCAAGGCCATCTTCGGCAATTACAAATTCATAGTCGTTAAGTTCATCGGAAAGGATACTTTGGAGTACTCCTGAGATTGCTTTTTCGTCTTCTACAATAAGGATTTTTTGCATAGTTGCAAATTTAAATTTTTTGATTGAATTATTAGCAAAAACTATACCTAATCGTCTATTTTGAATAATCTCTTCTGCCGAAAATTGCCGATCCTACGCGTACGGAGGTCGCCCCGCATTCAATGGCAATGGGGAAGTCGTCACTCATCCCCATGGATAACGTTTGCAAAGTATTTTGTTGATTTAATTCGTCAAAAAGAGCTTTAAGGTTTAAAAATTCCTTTTTTATCTGGTTTTCCTGGTCGGTAAAAGTGGCCATTCCCATCAAACCCGTGATGCTGATGTTCGGAAATTCGCCGTTAAGGTACTTTTGGTAGAGTTCTTTGGCTTCCTGAAATTCCAGGCCAAACTTGGTTTCTTCTTCCGCAATTTTTACCTGGAGGAGCACTTTGATTTTTCGCTGGTGCTTTCCTGCTTCTTTATTGATTTCCCGGATCAGTTTTTCCGAATCGGCACTTTGAATGGTGTCGATAAATTCAGCAATATATTTTACTTTATTGGTTTGCAGGTGCCCGATGAGGTGCCACTCGATATCTTTCGGCAGGAGCGGATATTTCTCGGTAAGTTCCTGGACTTTATTTTCGCCGAAAACCCTTTGTCCGAGATCATAGACCTCCTGAATGGCAGAAACCGGATGTGTTTTGGAAACAGCTACCAACTGAACGCCGGCCGGCAGCTGCTCTTTTATAGTTTTATAATTTTCCTGAATGCTCATACCTGCAAATTTCTGAAATTTAAATTAAAATATCATCGGATCCCAGAAATTTTCGCGGATGGTTCTTCGTCAAAAATATTTAGTTCAGAACCTCATTGATTCCCGGATATTCCGATATTTTTCTGAAGACAAAGCGGTTGCTTTTCTGCAGTTTTTCAATGAAAAGATCCAGTTCATTGATGGAGTCACTATCCGTTAAATATTGATCATGGGTAAGAAAAACGAGGTGTCTTGATGTTTTTTCAAGATCATTGAAGAAAATGCTGTCTACTTTTTTCAGCATGGCTTCATGGTTTCCTTTCAATTCCATTTTCTGGGTGGGTTTCCATTCGAGATCCCATCCTACGACTTTGTAGCCTGCGTTTTTAAGGCTGTTTGCTGCTTCGGCAGAACTTTTAAGATCAGTAACGGTAATGTTGTTGAGTCGCCATATATTTCTTCCCGGCGTTCTTGCGATTTTATCATACAATTTCAGGCTGTCTTTAGCCGTATCAAAATCACGAACCACGGCCACCGGGTTTTTATAAAAATCGGTGTATTTATTGTGGGCGTGGCTAAAGCTATGGTTGGCAAGCTCTATAAGTTTATCTTCTCCTAGGAGCTGAAGATCTTCCTGCTGTTTTTTACTTCCGTATGCATGTTTTCCTACGATAAAGGCGGTAGCGCAGATATTCCTTTTATGTAATATTCTGAGAAGGTTTTCTGTTCCGCGGTTTGGGCCGTCATCAAAGGTAAGATAAATGACTCTTTTGTCGGAAGGACCATGTTCATCAATTATTTTGGGGACATTTTTTGCGACGGGATGGGCTTTCGGAATCGTTTTTCCTGATTCTTTTCTGTCGTTGTTCTGTCGGCAGCTGTTACATAATATTAAAGTTGCACTCATCAATGCAAGCATCCCTGGAAAGGTCTTCTTTAGAGACTTTTCCGCAAAGTTTAATGTCATAAAATTAAATGGAATTAAATTGTTAAAAACTGTTAATTATTCAGAATATTTCATAACAAAAAATATGCCCTGTTTTGTTAAATTCTGCTTTTTAATTTTATTTTAATAAAAAACTTTTGAACTAGTTTTATTTAAGGATATCCTTTAAGAATACTGCATTTTTAATGGCGGAAGTCCCCCAGGTATTGTTGAAAAATATAAAAGCTTTATGTTGCGATTTTGTTATCGCTTCTGCTAAATTTTCAAGGAATTCATGACTGTATTCAGATTTATAGAGCACCGGTTTTCCGTGAAGCCGGTAGTACAGTATATCGTGATGATTGATGATAACGTCTTCAGGAAGATTTCCGGGGAAACTGACTCCTGAAAAAACAATATTGTTTTCTTTCAGCATGCTAAAAATCTTTACGTCCCACCACGATTCATGTCTGAATTCAATGACGTTTAAGTAGTGATGATCGATATTGTTGATAATATAGTCGATATTTTCCTGGCTCTTCCTGAATGATGGAGGAAACTGGTAAAGAAATCCTGAAAGCTTTTCTTTCAAATGGGAATGGATATGTTCACAAAAAGCCTGAATTTCTTCTTTGCATTCCTTCATTCTTTTTTCATGGGAAATCATTTTGGGAATTTTGATGAAAAATCTGAAATGATCAGGAGTTTCATCTGTCCATTTGATGAGCGTTTTCGCAGTAGGTTTTCTGTAAAATGTCGAGTTGATCTCTACACAGTTGAATTCCCGGGCATATAAGGTCAGAAAGTCTTTACTTTTGGCATCCTCGGGATATAGTGATCCTTTCCAGTCGTTATTGTAAAAACCTGAGCATCCAATGTATAGATTTTGCTTTTTCATATTCGGGTATAATTTTTCTCACAGATTTAGAAGGTGCCGTCGATTTTCATCATTAAAAATTTTCGAAAACATGGGGCTGATCTTCTAAACTTGCAAAAAATTGAAAATTACTTTTTATTTAAATCAACAGAATTCAACCGCAGTGAGTTTAAGATCACGGAAAGCGAGCTCACACTCATTGCCGCTGCTGCTATCATGGGGGAAAGCAGTATTCCAAAGAACGGATACAATAATCCTGCCGCGACCGGAACACCCAGGACATTATAAATGAAGGCAAAGAATAAATTTTCCTTAATATTCTTAAGGAGCTTTTCACTTAACAGCCTGGATTTTGCGACTCCCGAAATATCACCTTTCAATAAAGTTATTTCGGCGCTTTCAATGGCGACATCGGTTCCTGTTCCCATGGCAATTCCTATATTGGCCTGTGCCAGAGCAGGGGAGTCGTTGATACCGTCGCCCGTCATGGCTACGATTTTTCCCTGTTGCTGTAATCTTTTGACTTCCTGTAATTTGTCTTCCGGTTTGCAGTTTGCTTTAAAACTTGTAATTCCAAGCTCGTCTGCAACTGCTTTGGCCGTGTGCTCATTGTCTCCCGTCATCATGATTACCTGAACACCCTCATTTGTTAATTGCTGAACGGCTTTTTTAGCATTTTCTTTAATTTTATCGGTAAAGCTGATGAAGCCCAACACCTTCTCACCTTCGGCTACATAAGATACCGTATGAGCTTTTGACTGTATTCTGGCCGCTTTTTTGCTCAGATCATCAGGAACCGGAATTTTGTAAGTGCTCAGAAGGCTTTCGTTTCCGATAGAGACTCTTTTTCCTTCGATGTTTCCTATGACGCCTTTTCCGGATATGTTCTCGAAATTTTCTAATTTTTCAGGTTTAATATTTTTTTCTTTTGCTTTCCTGATGACCGCATTCGATAAAGGGTGTTCGGAATTCTGATTCAAAGCATAGGCTATTTTTAAAATTAAATTTTCATCACTTGCGGCGGTTTCTATATGTTCGACAGACGGCTTTCCTTCAGTTAAAGTTCCCGTTTTATCAGTAATTAAAACATTGACTTTATTCATCTGTTCCAAAGCCTCGGCATTTTTAATCAAGATACCGTTTTTGGCACCTTTACCGATTCCTACCATTAAAGACATGGGCGTGGCAAGGCCTAAGGCGCAGGGACACGCAACAATTAAAACGGCAACAGCATTAACGAAAGCAAAAAGACTTTTCTTTCCCTCCGGACCGAAAAACTGCCAGAGTACAAAGGTAAGAACAGCTGCCAAAATTACCGCAGGAACAAATATTTTTGAAACTTTATCCGTTAATTTCTGAATAGGTGCTTTGCTTCTGCTGGCTTCATTGACCATCTTTATAATTTGGGATAAAAGCGTTTCGTCACCCACTTTTTCCGCTTTCATGATAAAAACCTGATTTCCGTTAATGGTTCCTGACGACACCTTATCATCTGCATTTTTCTCAACCGGAACCGGCTCTCCCGTGATCATGCTTTCGTCGATGTAAGAACTTCCTTCGGTTATTTTTCCGTCGACAGGTATTTTCTCTCCCGGCTTTACTTTTAGCAGATCGCCGATTTTTACTTTAGACAGAAGTACTTTTTTCTCTTCTCCATTTACCACAAGATTGGCTTCATCAGGAGAAAGATTGATAAGTTCGCGGATGGCATTTCCTGTTTTTTTGTGTGCCGCAGCCTCCATCAGTTGGCCTAAAATAACCAATGTTAAAATAACACAGACCGCTTCAAAATACAACGGACTTTCATGATTGTGACCCCGGATTTCATGAGGAATGGCATTCGGGAAAATAAGCGCAACGGTACTGAAAATAAATGCAGCAGCAACTCCCAGGGCAATAAGGCTGAACATATTGAGGTTCCAGGTTTTGAATGAAACCCAGCCTCTCTTCATGAGAAACCATCCCGAATAAAAAAGTACGGGAAGTGTCAGTGCCAACTCAATAATGGCCTGAATCTGATGTGAAAACGGAAAATCGATAAACATTCCGCCCATTGAAAGAATAAAAACAGGAACCGTGAAAATCAGGGAAACAGCGAATTTTCTTTTGAGAATTTCGTCCTCTTCATGGTCTTGTTTTTCAGGTATTTTTACAAGGTCCATTCCACAGATCGGGCAGTCTCCCGGTTCATCACGGATAATTTCAGGATGCATGGGGCAGGTGTACTGTGCGGTCTTTTTTTCAGGATATTTCACAAGATCCATCCCGCAGACAGGGCATCCGACATTGGAATCATAGACTTTATCTCCCTCACAGAACATCGGGCAGTAATATTTTCCGGCCATCTCTTCCGTTACTTTCGGAACTTCATGAGGGTGCTGATGTGAAGCGTGATGAGAATGGCTTTCTGTATTTTTTACAAGGTCTTCCGTAATTTCTTCCAAATGCATATGGCAAACCGGACAATCTCCTTTTTCAGGGTAGATTTTATCGCCTTCACAGAACATCGGACAGTAGTATTTTCCGATATTATCTCTAAAACTTTCAGGTAGATGAGCGGAAGAATAGGCCGGCTTATAATCAGGATCTTTTGCGTGCTTTTCTTCGATTGGCACCAGGTACATATTGCAGACAGGGCATCTTTTACCCTGCTGGAAGTATACTTTATCGCCTTCGCATTCCATCGGGCAGTAATATACGGAAGACGGGGAAACCCTGTCCTGTGGCTTTACGAAAGCCGTGTCATGAGTTGCCGGATCCTCGAGTTTGTAATTTCCGATTTCCTGGAGTGATTTATTTAAAGCATTCAATTCTATTTCCCTGTCGGAAATAATGGTTGCCGTGTTTTTTTCTAAATTGATTTCGGCCTTAATGCCTTCCAGGCTATTGAGCTTTTCACTGATTTTTTTCTGACAGCCGGAACAGGTCATTCCGAGAATTTTATACTGATGTTCCATGATCCTTCTAATTATACTACAAATCTCCAAAATGTATTCCGAAGGCTGTTATACATTTAAGGATAATATGTATAAAATTTGGCATCTTTTCTTGGTTTGAGAGTTTTTAGAGTTAGAGTGTAAGAGAGTTGGGAAGTAATAAACTATTGATTCTGATTCGTTAATGATGATCCTTTCTGATTAAGAGATTTCGTTCCGGTATGTTTAATTTTTTGATTTAAAAATACTTCTCGTTGTCTAAATCATTCGTCATTAAAGTTCTGATGCGCTAAAAACTCTCATACTCTCCAACCTTGAAACTCTCTCACTCTATCACCCTCCAACCTGATCCAGGGGTTTTCTGTTATGAATTTTAAGCTTTTTAAATTCGGTAGGTGTAAACCCGGTGACATTGCGGAATTGGGAAGATAAATGCTGAACGCTCCTGTAGCCCAGTTTTCCGGCAATTTCTGTTAAGGTAAATTCATTATAAAGAAGAAGCTCTTTTACTTTTTCAATTTTCTGAAGGATAAAAAACTGCTCCAAAGTAAGATTTTCATTTTGGGAAAACGTTTTGGAAAGAATGCTGTAATCTTTATGTAAGCTTTTGCTTAAAAAATCGGAGAGCAGAAAATCTTCTTCAATATCCAGTTCGCTGATTTTTAATATGATGAGGTTTTTGATCTTTTCAATAAGCTGATGTGAAAAATCCTTAATTCTCTCAAATCCCGTCTCTTCCAGGAGTCTTTCAAGCACCTGGAGTTTTTCTTCACTTACTTCATTTTCCGTTTCTGCTTCACCCAGGCTGATATTCCTGACCTCTATTTGGGTTTCGTTAAAAATATGGGAAACGGCCGCAATACACCTTCCGCATACCATATTTTTTATGAAAATTTTCATTGCTGTTTCTGGTTGTTTAACCGGTCTTTTACAAACTCAACTTGGGTCTTTCCGTGAGGCGCAGGATTTCCCTGTTCATCAAGATTTACCATTACTATTTTTTCTACGGTAATGATGGTCTGGTGGGTCATTTTGTTTCTTACGTCGCATCTCAGGGTCAGAGAAGTTGATCCGAAAGAAGAAACTTCGATCCCGATCTCAATAATGTCACCTTGTTTTGCGGAGCTTACGAAATTGATTTCTGAAATAAATTTTGTGACCACTTTTTTGTTCTCCAGCTGAATAACCGCATATAAAGCAGCTTCCTCATCGATCCACTGCAAAAGTCTGCCTCCGAATAATGACTGGTTTGGATTAAGATCCTCGGGTTTTACCCATTTTCTTGTATGATAGTTCATAATTCTAACTGTTTCCGGTACAAATTTAAGATTTAAAACCGGCATCTTCAAGTCATTTGAATTTAGAATCAGAAACAGGATTATTTATTGGGTCAATGATCTTGAATAAAGAACAAATAATGATGTTAAAAATTCTTACAAATTTGAAAATAATTATGGTTTTAATAAATATTCATAAATATTTGATGATGAATTAATACTTTTTAACAAAATTATCTTTTGATTGAAAATTTTAATAAAAAAAATTGAAAAAACGTTTTGATATGAAATTATTAATCGTATCTTGCACCTGTCTTATATCTGGAATCAATATTTGTTCATTCTTTATGTTGTTTTTCTTTTATAAACCAAATCATTTTTAACATTTTTAATTTTTTTATTCAGATGAACATTTTTGTTTCAAACATCAATTACGCAACTAAAGACTATGAGTTGCAAGATCTATTTTCAGAATTTGGAGAAGTTTCTTCAGTAAAAATCATTACAGACAAAGAAACTGGACGTTCTAGAGGTTTCGGTTTCATCGAAATGGAAGACGCTGAAGGTCAGCAGGCTGTTGATGCTCTTAATCAGAAAGAATTCAACGGAAAAACACTTAATGTTTCTGAGGCTAAACCAAGAGAGGAAAAGCCAAGAAGAACTTTCGGTAACAGCGCTGGTGGAAACAGAGGCGGTGGTTTCGGAGGAGGCAACAGAAGCGGCGGTGGTTACGGAGGTAACAACAGAAGCGGCGGCGGTTACGGCGGTGGAGATCGTGGCGGAAACGGCGGCGGCGGAAAACGTTGGTAAAAAATACGAGCGGCTTCAATTTGAAGCCGCTTTTTTTTTGACTGAAAGCAGAAATTATTCCTACTCTTTCTTTTTTTTCTTCTTTTTATCCTTGCTCTTCTTTTTATCTTTTTTGGGATTAAGAATTTCATTTACATATTCAAAATCCGGCGTTTTCTTTTGTACCGGCGCTATATCAATATTGAAATCTTTAAGATCTTGTACCGAAACCAGGTTTTCATCGATCATGAATTTTAAAATTTCTTTTCCGGATCCATTGAAAAAATGATCAGCAAGTTCGGATAATAAGAATTTCCTGTATTCTTCAAAAGGAACTCCAACATGATACCTGAATATCCTTCCTTCTTTTTCCGTTGACAAATATCCCTTTTCAGCCAGTATTTTCAGATAGGTGGAAACCGTATTCTGATGAGGTTTCGGATCCGGATGCTGCTCCATGATGTCTTTCAGATAAAATGACCCGAGTTTCCACAATAGTTTCATGAGATTTTCTTCCGCAGATGTAAGATGGTTTATTTTCATATAAAATTCTTAGTGTTGAAACTGAATGTTGCAATAAAGATATAGAAAAGATACCACAAAAGCAATTCCGGCGCCCATCAGAACTTCTTTTGGCGTATGCCTCTTTAAAATAATCCTTGTGATGCCTACAAGAATGGCAATGATCATCCACAGCAGTCCCATCCATTTATCCATGGCAAAAAACAGAGTGGCAACAAATAGGTTAAAAGCCGTGTGCATGGAACTTTTAATGAAATAATTACTGATCTGCATCACAAAAAGCAAAACAAGAATAAAAAGCATGACAAAATCGACATAACCGTTTCTGAAATAATTAAAAAGAAGATAAGAAATAACACATGCTGCAATAAAGAAATATAAACTTTTCCTTTGCCGGCGATTGGAAACATCCATATTGGTATATCTTCCGGTTTTTACGTTCCAAGTAATCCAGATGATGATCGGTAAGATAATCATCAGTGATATCGGAACAAAATAAAGCAGGGAAGTATGTAATGAGTAATTTTTTATACTCATATAAATAAAAAAGATGACGAGGGAAATCAGCGGATTGAAAAAATCGGATATAATTCTTGAGGTTTTATGAACAAATGAAGGCTGTTTTTCTTCCATAATTAAGTTTGAAGGTGTAAATATAATATTATAACCAAAAAACAATAGGCAGGTATACAATAAAAACAAAGTTTTTTTTATAATTTTGCTCAACTATTTCATAATAAATAAGCAAGAGCTCAACACATGAAAGAATTTTCTAAAGAGGTATACCTGAAGTGGTATGAAGATATGACAATGTGGAGAAGGTTTGAAGACAAATGCCGTTCTCTTTATCTAAAACAAAAAATCAGAGGTTTTTTACATTTGTACAACGGTCAGGAAGCTATTCCTGCAGGGTTTACCCATGCAATGGATTTAACTAAAGATAGTATGATCACTGCTTACAGATGCCACATCCATCCTATGGCGATGGGAGTAGATCCGAAAAGAATTATGGCTGAACTTTGTGGCAAAGCTACAGGTACGTCTGGAGGTATGGGTGGATCTATGCACATTTTCAGCAAAGAGCACAGGTTTTACGGTGGTCACGGTATCGTGGGAGGACAAATTCCTTTGGGAGCCGGAATCGCTTTTGCCGACCAATATTTCGACAGAAAAGCAGTGAATATCTGTTTCTTCGGGGATGGAGCTGCCAGACAAGGTTCGTTACATGAAACGTTTAACATGGCCATGAACTGGAAACTTCCGGTAGTTTTCGTTGTGGAAAACAACCAGTATGCGATGGGAACTTCTGTTAAAAGAACAGCCAATCACGAAGATATCTATAAATTAGGTCTTGGATACGAAATGCCTTGTCTTGCCGTAGATGCAATGGATCCTGAAAAAGTAGCCGAAGCGGCTTACGAAGCTATTGAAAGAGCGAGAAGAGGAGACGGGCCAACTTTCATTGAAGCCAGAACTTACCGTTACAGAGGTCACTCAATGTCTGATGCGGAACCTTACAGATCTAAGGAAGAAGTTGCGGTACACAAAAATGATGACCCGATTGAATTAATCAGACAGAGAATTCTGGCTAATAATTGGGCTACAGAAGAAGAACTGGAAGCAACGGATAACAAATCGAGAGAGTTCGTGGAAGAATGCATCGAATTTATGGAGAATTCACCATATCCTGATGCAGAAAAAATCTATGAGTATGTGTATGCTCAGGAAGATTATCCATTCCTAGACAAATTAGAAAACTAAAAGATAATAAGTCAATTTGAAAGTTTGAAAATTTGAAAATGATTTATTATCCATATCTTTTTTAATTTTCAAATAAACAAATTACCAAATTTTCAAATTAAAATAAATTATGGCAGAAGTAATTACAATGCCACGTCTTTCCGATACGATGACGGAAGGTAAGGTGGCAAAATGGCATAAAAAAGTAGGAGATAAAGTAAAAGAAGGAGATATTTTAGCAGAAATCGAAACCGATAAAGCGGTTCAGGATTTTGAGTCTGAAGTAGAAGGAACCCTTTTATATGTAGGAGTAGAAGAGGGCGGTGCAGCCGCTGTCGATTCTGTTTTGGCCATTATCGGAAATGAAGGAGAGGATATCTCAGGATTAACCGGTGGCGAAGCTCCCAAATCCAATGATTCTGAAGAGAAAAAAGTGGATGAAGACCACAAAACAGAAAATAATGCTACCAGTATAGAGCAGACCACCACTGAAGTTCCCGCGGGAGTGGAAGTAATTACCATGCCAAGACTTTCCGATACTATGACGGAAGGTAAAGTAGCGAAATGGCATAAAAATGTTGGAGACACCGTAAAAGAGGGTGATCTTCTTGCAGAAATCGAAACCGATAAAGCCGTTCAGGATTTTGAATCTGAATTCAACGGAGTTTTGCTGAAGCAGGGGGTTGAAGAAGGCGGTGCTGCGCCTGTTGATTCAGTGTTAGCGATCATCGGGCCTGAAGGTACAGACGTTTCAGGAGTTGGTGCTCCAAAAGCAGCTGCATCATCTTCAGAAAAACCTGCTGAGCAGAAAACAGAATCCAAAGAAGATGAAAAAGCTGCTCCGGCTGCCAATGCTTCTTCTTCAGACAGAGTTGCAATCTCGCCTTTAGCCAAGAAAATGGCTCAGGACAAAGGGGTAGATATCAACAGTATCCAGGGTTCAGGTGAAAACGGAAGAATCGTTAAAAAAGATATTGAAAATTATCAGCCTTCTGCGGCTAAGCCAGCTGCTGCTTCGGCCCCGTCGGCAAGTCCTGCTGCTCAGGTGGCATTAAGTTTTGTTCAGGGTGAAGATACGGAAACCCAGAACTCGCAGGTAAGAAATGTGATCGCAAAACGTCTTTCCGAAAGTAAATTCTCTGCGCCTCACTATTATCTGATGGTAGAAATCAATATGGATAAAGCGATTGAGGCCAGAAAAGAAATCAACTCTTTACCGGATACCAAAATTTCTTTCAACGATATGATCATCAAGGCAACGGCTGTTGCATTGAGAAAGCATCCGCAGGTGAATTCAAGCTGGGCAGGGGATAAAATCATCCACAGAGGGAATATCAACATCGGGGTGGCAGTAGCTATTCCTGACGGACTGGTGGTTCCTGTACTTAAGAATACAGACCAGATGAACTACACTCAAATCTCGGCTGCAGTAAAAGATATGGCTGCAAGAGCTAAAAATAAAGGTCTTAAGGCTAATGAAATGGAAGGTTCTACTTTCTCAATTTCCAATCTGGGAATGTTCGGTATCGAAACCTTTACCAGCATCATCAACCAGCCAAACTCTGCCATTCTTTCCGTAGGCGCCATCATCGAGAAACCGGTGGTGAAAAACGGACAGATTGTAGTCGGAAACATCATGAAGCTTTCATTGGCTTGTGACCACAGAGTGGTAGACGGTGCTACGGGAGCTCAGTTCCTGCAGACTTTAAAAACATACTTAGAAAATCCTTTGACGTTGTTACTGTAATTTTATATTTATGTTTAAATCATATAAAAGGGTTTACCGCAATGCGGTAAACCTTTTTTTTTAAATGGAATTTAAGCTAATTTTAATCATGCCTTTTTGGTTTTAGAATGATGATTGCTATATTTAATACATGAATTTAAAAACTATAAAATTAGACAAGCAGAATATTTTTCTTTTATTATTGATATCGATGGTCATTGCCGGAAAAGTGATACCATTTCAGGATAAGTACAATCAATATTTTAATTTATCAGGTTTTATAGATTGGGGCATTGCAGCCATTTTCTTACTGTACGGCTTAAAGCTCAAGATTAAGGAGATTGTAAAAGATATTTCCAACTGGAAGCTGCATCTTTTAATACAGTGCGGAACTTTTATCATATTTCCTCTGCTTGTTTTTTGCTTTTATCCGCTTGTCAAAGACACTTCGTACTATGTAACGTGGCTTTCTATATTTTTCCTGGCCAGCCTACCTTCTACGGTATCATCATCCGTGGTTATGGTCTCTATTGCAAAAGGAAATGTAACTTCTGCGATCTTCAATGCATCCGTTTCCGGAATTATCGGAATTGTAATGACACCTTTA
Organism: Chryseobacterium endophyticum; assembly: GCF_056333165.1. Classification (NCBI taxonomy): domain Bacteria; kingdom Pseudomonadati; phylum Bacteroidota; class Flavobacteriia; order Flavobacteriales; family Weeksellaceae; genus Chryseobacterium; species Chryseobacterium endophyticum. The sequence goes on along the minus strand of NZ_JBWGXE010000002.1, from coordinate 622,221 downwards.
TTAATGAGCTTTTTTGTTCAGCCGGACCAGGAGAATATTAATAATTCTGAAATTATCCAGCAGCTTTTGATCAAAGTTTTGCTTCCGATTATTTTAGGATTACTTCTGAATCCATTGTTAAAAAATGTTGTGACCAGGTACAGCAAAATTATCGCGGAATTCGACAAAATGATCATTCTTTTAATTGTCTATGAAAGTTTTTCTGAGGCTTTCACCCAAAATGTTTTTGCTTCAGTTCCTCTGGTCGTTTTTATCATTATTGCATCCGGTATTGTCGTACTGTTTTTCTCAGTATACGAAATTCTGAAGCTGATTTCTAAAAAATTAAATTTTAAAAGAGAAGATGTTATTACGGCCACATTCTGCGGATCAAAAAAATCGCTCGTTCACGGAAGTCTCTTCGTAATGGTCCTCGGTATCGCTGAAGATCAGAAAGTACTGTTTCTGCTTCCGGTCATGATCTATCACAGTTTCCAATTGTTTTATGTAAGCTGGCTCGCCAACAGAATTGAAAAAAAGGCTCAGATTTCTTAAAATCGGCAATATAAAATTCTCTTTCTGCATTTCAGATTCCAAATCAAATCACTATTTTTGAATTATGATTAAAGCAAGAAATATCCGTAAATCTTATGGGAAGCTGGAAGTGCTGAAAGGTGTTGATATTCACATCAAAGTAGGTGAGGTGGTTTCTATCGTTGGAGAATCCGGAGCCGGAAAATCTACTCTTTTACAGATTCTGGGAACATTGGATCAGCCCACCACATCATCAAAATTCGATACCGAAATTACGATTGCGGGAGAATCTTTCATCAATATGAACGACAAGCAGCTCTCTAAATTCAGAAATCAGAATATAGGATTTGTATTTCAGTTTCATCAGCTGCTTCCGGAATTCACAGCATTGGAAAATGTACTTTTGCCGACAAAAATTGCAGGCGCCAATGAAAAAGAGGCTGTTGAAAAGGCTTACGCTTTATTTGAAGATTTAAAGATAGAACAGAGATTACATCACAAACCGAATCAGCTTTCCGGTGGTGAAGCGCAGAGAGTAGCCGTGGCAAGAGCTTTGATCAATTCACCGAAGATTATTTTTGCCGATGAGCCTACCGGGAATCTGGACTCTAAAAATGCAGATGACCTCCACAGATTATTTTTTGATTTAAGGGATAAATACAACCAAACCTTTGTTATTGTAACCCATAATCCCAATCTGGCAGAAATCACCGACCGAAAGCTGATTATGAAAGACGGAATGATTATCGAATAAAACTCCACAAATGATGAAACACTTTATTTTTTTATTTCTTTTACTGTTTTCCGGTTTTTGTTCTGTGTACCAGGCTCAAACATATTCCGATTTACCAAAATCTAAAATTGTAGAAATCAAAGACTTCCTGAGAAAGAAAAATTATAATCAGGAGATTGCGATTTTTATTAATTTTAAAATTCATTCAGGAAAATACCGGTATTTTATCTACGACCTGAAGAATGATAAAATACTACAGAAAGCCATCGTAGCCCATGGAGACGGTTCTGTTATTAAAAACTCCCAGTCGTTACGATTCAGTAATGCTGAAGGGTCTCACCAGTCGTCACTGGGTAAATACAAGATCGGAGAGGATTATTCCGGTAAGTTTGGAAAGGCCTACCGCCTTGATGGTCTTGATGAAACCAATAGCAATGCAAGATCCAGAGCGATCGTTCTTCACTCTTATTACTGCGTTCCGGACAAAGAGTCTCAGGATCCTGCCTGCCTGAGTTTTGGCTGTCCGATGCTTTCTAAAAATGCTTTTGATACCACCTCAAAATATATAGACAAATCCAAATTGCCGATCATTTTGTATGCGTTTTACTAAGGCAATTCTTTTAGTTTAAATCTTTAATTTTTAACCATAACTCTCAAAATGTCCATTAAATTTTTAGCTGAAGACGACCGGCCAAGAGAAAAATTTTTGCTTAAAGGCAGAAGCTCGCTGTCAGATTCCGAGTTGTTAGCCATTATAATGGGAAGCGGAAACAGGGACGAAACGGCCATAGAACTGGCGAGAAGAATCCTGTCTTCTGTCAATCACAATTGGAACCAGCTAAGTCTGCTTTCAGTAAAAGATCTGATGAAATTCAAAGGGGTGGGGGAAGTAAAAGCCATTTCAATTGCAACGGCACTGGAGATTGGAAGACGAAGGGCCAAGCAGGGAATCTCGGAGAAAAAAGAGATTTCGAACAGCAATGATGCTTACCTGTTATTTAAAGATGAACTGTCTGATTTGCGGACGGAAGAATTTTGGGCCATATTTCTGAATCAGAGCAATAAAGTGGTGCATAAGGCACAGCTTACACAAGGTGGAATCAGTCAGTCCATTGTGGATATAAGGATTTTGTTTAAAACAGCCTTTGATCACTTCGGAACAGGAATTATTGTTGCGCATAACCACCCTTCGGGGAATTTGAAACCGAGCAGGGAAGATATAGACATTACACAAAAAATAAAAGAAGCGGGGAAAATACTGGGAATCCAGCTTTTGGATCATCTTATTATCACACAGAATTCCTATTTTAGTTTCTCAGACGACGGATTATTATGATTAGACGACTGAAATATCACGAAATTGATTTCGAAAAATATACAAATTGCATAGAAAATTCTGAGCAGAGGAAATACTCTGCATCCAGGCTTTTCCTCGATATTACGTCGTGCAGAAAATGGGAAGTTCTCGTTTTGGGTGATTATGAAGTTGTGATGCCGGTTCCCTTTGTGAAAAAATTTGGCGTAAAGTTGATTATTAATCCTAAGCTTTGTCAGCAATTAGGAATATTTTCCAAGAAAGACGATGCTACTCAAAACGAACTTTTTCTTACCTATTTAAAAAAAAATTATAAGGTTTGGTACTATGCTTTTAATGACGGAAATTCTTTTAGTTCTCCGTTGAAAAAAAGGAATAATTTTTTGATTTATCCTGATGAGTACGAAAATGTTCGACAGAGATATTCACCCAAAAGAAAGAGAAAACTGAGGCTCGATGCAGACGTAATAGATGTTTCAGAGATCAGGAAAATGAAAATCGGTGACGCTTATTCTTTTATTTCTAAAAATATGATCGGAGCCAAAAATGAAAATGATAAAAAAGAATTTCTAAAAATTTTTCAGGCTCTTGGTGATTCAGGGGCACTTACGGTTTACGCTTTTATGTACCAAAGTAGAATAATTAATGCGATTGCAGTATACGACGATGAAAAAACATCAGTATTACTCGGTACATTTAATGAAAGAGAATATGTAAAGCTTGCAGGCTCTTCCGTGATTATTGATGCTGCGATACAGGAGAATATCGAAAAAAAAATATTTGATTTTGAAGGAAGTGAGGTTCCGGCGATTGAAGAATTTTTCAGAGGTTTCCGGCCTGAACTGAAGCCTTACTGTGTTGTTGAAAACTCCAAGAAAGAAATTATCCGAAACTTATTTTCGTTAAGATAAAAATTAAATATACTGGTCTGAAAAAATTGGCGTAATTAAAAATAAACTATATGTTGAAAATAGGTGATCGTATCAGTGTTCTTATTTTATCACTTTATCTATGCCTGATGTCATTTTATCTGTATACTCACAGATATTACAATGCAGATATTGAAGCCTACATGGGGATCGTCTACAAATCGAATTTTCCGGATATGAACATTGAGGAAATTCACAAAAAAGTGTATGATGAACTAAAACTTAAAAATCCCGGGACCGGTAAAAGTGATCTTACCCACAAAGAAGAAGCCAAAGGAGAAAACACGTATTATCAGGTTTTATCGGAAAATCCTAAAGCGTATGAAGAAGAACTTCAGCTGTTTACTGTAAAACCATTGTATAATTTCATCAATGCTCTTTTCTTTAAACTTGGATTCGATGCATCAACATCTACGTTTCTGATTACGCTTATTTCCTATGTTTTAATGGTCATCATGGTTTTTGTTTTTTTGTCTGGAATTATTAAAAATCATTATCTGGCTTTGATTCTAACGATTTTAATCTCTTTATTCAAACCTCTTTTAGACACTTCACGACATGCGACGCCTGACGGTTTATCGACCCTGCTTTTGCTGCTGAGCTTCTATTTTGTCGTCGTGAAAAGAAATCACCGGACCGCTACGGTATTCGGTATTTTGTGCATCATGACACGGCCGGAGTATTTTATTTTCTATACTTTTTTATTAATCATATTATACATTTTCAAAAAAGATTTTTCGCTGAAGGCAAAGAGTATTCTGGGCTCTTTCCTTTTTTTCGCACTCACCTTCGGAACGATACAGTATTTCAATCAGATTCCATGGTCTGTATTTTTTATGAACCAGTTTACTAAAGTTCAGTTGTATCCGATTTCAAATCCCGACCCTTTCAGCTTTCCGGACTATTTTGCTTATGTTAAAAGTAAATTACTTATAGAATTCAATACGTCTTATTTTCTGCTGCTTTTAATTTTTATTGTAACGGTTTTAGATTATAAACTGCTGATGAAAAAAGACAGAAGAAGCATGAAATATGTAGCACTTTACCTAGCGATATATGTTACGGTTTTTATTCGTTTTTTTATGTTTCCGAGTCTCGTCAACAGGATGATGGTCGGTTTTTATCTCATTATCATCCTGTCGCTGATCGCATACCGGAATTCTAAACATCAAATAATGCCAAAGACTGATTAATTATTGTAAAATTATCAGTAATTTTGCTACCTCAAATTATGGCTAGTCTTTCAGGATATTTACCGTATGCTTTTGCATTGATTATTGCAATACCTTTTTTGGTGTTGCTGAGACAATTTGTATTCACCTACATTAAACTGAAAGAGCAGGAAATCAAACTGCTTACCGTAAAATCAAATACCGAAAACAAGGCCCAGTCTTATGAAAGGATGACTCTTTTCATGGAAAGAATAAAACCTTCCCATCTGATCCAGCGTTTCGATAAAGACCTTGCTGTTCATGAATTTATCTTTCTTACCGAAAAATCAATTAATGAAGAGTTTGATTATAATTCTTCCCAGCAGCTTTACATCACAAAAAATTCCTGGAAAAATATAGTCGATTCCAAAAATGCAGTGATTGAGCTTCTTCATAAAACTTATCGTGAAATAAGCGGAGAAGCTACCCTGGATGAATTCAAGACGGTTTTTATCATGAATTTTATCAACGGGGAAGACTATATTTCAGCTACCATTGATGATCTGAAAAGAGAAATTTTAATAATAGCTTAACTAAAAAATAAATTAATTTAAATAATGATTCCAAATTTTAAAGCACATCCATGGCACGGAATTTCTGCAGGAGAAGATGCGCCAAACGTTGTCAATGTTTTCGTGGAGATCGTTCCTTCAGATACCATTAAATACGAAGTAGATAAAGAAACAGGATTTTTAAAGGTAGACAGGCCTCAGAAGTTCTCAAACATTATTCCGGCATTGTATGGTTTTGTTCCAAGAACCTATTGTGATACAGGAGTAATGAACTTGGCAATCGAAAGAGGTGCAACCGACGTTACTATGGGAGATCATGATCCGCTTGATATCTGTGTTTTAAGTTCACATAATATTCATGCAGGAGGTCTTTTGATGGAGGCTATTCCGATTGGTGGTTTCAAAATGATCGATGGTGGAGAAGCTGACGACAAAATTGTTGCGGTAATGATCGGCGACCATGCTTTCGGTCATTTCAGAGATATTTCAGAATTGCCTGAAGCCGAAGTGAAACGATTAATGCACTATTTCCTGACGTACAAGAACTTACCGGATGAGCCTGCAAAATGCAGAATCCAGGAAGTATATGGAGCCGAGCACGCCAAAACAGTGATCAGAGCTTCTCAGGAAGATTACGCAAATAATTACGGAGGGTAAATATTTTCTCTTCTGAATAAAAAAGGATAAACGAATTTTCGTTTATCCTTTTTTTATCAAATTAGTTCTGAAAGTACTTCGTTGATAAAATTATGATGAATGTTTGCTTAACCGTTTAACTTTTTGATTTTTAAATAAGTATGATATTTTTCAGTAAATAGATAAGAATAATTCGTTATATTTATTACTCTATTACCAAAAAAATATTAAACTATGGATCTATTCGTATTAGTACCCATTTTCGGTGTGATTGCCTTACTCTATACCTTTATTCAGAGCAATTGGGTAAGTAAGCAAAATGCCGGAAATGAAAAGATGAAAATAATCAGCGGCCACATCGCTGACGGTGCCATGGCTTTTCTCAAAGCCGAGTACAAGATTTTAACTTATTTCGTCGTCGTCGTAGCCATTTTGCTGGCTATTATGGGATCCAGCAACGCTGATTCTCACTGGAGTATAGGGCTTGCCTTCGTGATGGGAGCCGTATTTTCCGCACTGGCAGGCTTTATAGGGATGAAAATTGCAACAAAAGCCAACGTAAGAACTGCTGAGGCTGCCAAAACATCTCTTTCAAAAGCATTAAAAGTTTCCTTCACCGGAGGCTCTGTCATGGGAATGGGGGTTGCGGGGCTTGCCGTTTTGGGGCTGGGTTCTTTGTTTTTAATTATCAAACAGATTTTTGCTCCCGACGCACCTGTTGATTCTCATGAGATGGAAAGAACCATCGAAATTCTTACCGGCTTTTCGCTCGGAGCAGAGTCTATTGCTTTATTTGCAAGAGTAGGCGGCGGTATTTATACAAAAGCAGCAGACGTCGGTGCCGACCTTGTAGGAAAGGTTGAAGCCGGGATCCCGGAAGATGATCCTAGAAATCCTGCTACGATTGCCGATAATGTTGGGGATAATGTTGGGGATGTTGCCGGGATGGGAGCAGACCTGTTCGGCTCTTACGTAGCTACAGTTCTCGCTACGATGGTACTGGGAAGGGAAACCGTTTCAGAAGATTCCTTCGGAGGTTTTGCACCGATTCTTTTGCCGATGCTTATTGCCGGAACCGGAATTATATTTTCTATTATAGGAACTCTGTTTGTAAGAATAAACGACAATGAAGATTCATCTACTTCAAATGTTCAGAATGCATTAAATCTGGGAAACTGGGGAAGTATCGTTATAACGGCGGTATCTTCGTATTTCCTGGTGAATTATATTTTACCTGATGAAATGGTGCTCCGTGGACACGAGTTCTCAAAAATGGGCGTTTTCGGAGCCATCATGGTTGGACTGGTTGTAGGAACACTCATGAGTATTATCACAGAATATTACACCGCAATGGGCAAAAGGCCTGTTTCAAGTATTGTGAGACAATCTTCCACCGGTCATGCCACCAACATCATCGGCGGGCTTTCCGTCGGCATGGAATCGACCCTTCTTCCCATCATTGTTCTGGCCGGAGGAATTTATGGTTCTTATCTTTGTGCAGGACTGTATGGAGTGGCGATTGCCGCAGCCGGTATGATGGCCACCACAGCCATGCAGCTTGCGATCGATGCCTTCGGACCTATTGCTGATAACGCAGGAGGAATTGCGGAAATGAGTGAACTTCCCAAAGAAGTCCGTGAAAAAACAGATATCCTTGATGCGGTAGGAAATACCACGGCAGCTACCGGAAAAGGATTTGCCATTGCATCAGCTGCTTTAACGGCTCTTGCGCTCTTTGCAGCGTTTGTAGGAATTGCAGGCATCGACGGAATTGACATCTACAGAGCGGACGTTTTAGCCGGACTGTTCGTTGGCGGTATGATCCCCTTTATATTCTCTTCACTGGCCATCACCGCAGTAGGACAGGCCGCGATGGCGATGGTGGAAGAGGTAAGAAGACAGTTTCGTGAAATTCCCGGAATTCTTGAAGGAAAGGCACAACCCGAGTACGAAAAGTGCGTTGCTATTTCCACCGATGCCTCTATTAGAAAAATGATGCTTCCCGGTGCCATTGCCATTGTCTCTCCTTTACTGGTCGGGTTTATTTTCGGGCCTGAAGTGCTGGGCGGATTTCTTGCGGGAGCAACAGTAAGCGGTGTTTTAATGGGAATGTTCCAGAATAATGCCGGCGGTGCATGGGATAATGCTAAAAAATCTTTTGAAAAAGGTGTTAATATCAATGGACAGACCTATTATAAAGGTTCGGAACCTCATAAAGCGTCTGTGACAGGTGACACGGTAGGAGATCCTTTTAAAGATACTTCAGGGCCTTCCATGAATATCCTGATTAAATTAATGTCTATCGTTTCCTTGGTGATTGCACCGACACTGGCCGTTTTGCATAAAGATAAAATAGAAGCCAACAGAAAAGCAAAGATCGAAAGCTTAACCGGAATGAAAAGTACCGGCGCTGTTTCAGGAAATGGTTCCGTTGCGGTAGTTCCCGCTGAAATAAAGGGTTATCTGAATGAGAACGGTGACTTTGTTTACGATACAGGAACTCCGAAAGAGATACAGCTGAAAGAGGGTAAGAAAATTTCCATCGGAGAAAACAGCCAGTTGTACACCATGTATAATCTGGTTAAAAACAAAGATCAGGCAGTCCTGGATCCGAATAAATGGTTTACCATCGAAAATCTTTATTTTGAAACCGGATCAAGCGAACTGAAGACCGGAGCCGATGCCCAGCTTCTGAACCTGGTGGAAATAATGAACGCCTATCCTGAGATGAAAATAAAACTCGGAGGTTATACCGACAATACAGGAAATGAAGAAAGCAACCAGAAACTTTCCAATTTGAGAGCTCAAACTGCAAAACTGAAATTACTGGAACTGGGAATTGCCGGCGACAGAGTAGAAGCAGAAGGTTATGGTTCCCAGCATCCGGTTTGTGTAGCCAATGATACAGAAGAATGTATGGCCAAGAACAGAAGAATTGACGTAAGGGTTTTAAGCCTTTAAACTTTTGGTCATCATCAATATTAAGCACTGCTATTAGCGGTGCTTATTTTTTTTAAGGTTAAAGATTTTTCCTGAGATGTTCCAAAGCGTTTATGATAAGATCATCATTTTTGGCAAAGCTGAAACGCACGTAATCTGAATTTTTCCTTGAATTATAGAAAGCCGAAAGCGGAAGGCAGGCTACTTTTTTCTCTACAGTGAGCCATTTTGAAAACTCAACATCCGTCATTGTTTGTGAAATATTCCTGAAATTGACCACCTGGAAAACTGCCCCTTCAGTTTTGTGTTCCACGGTAAAAGGAGTTTCTTTAATATGTATATTGAACAAATCTCTTTTCATCTGCATCATCTTCTGGTTTTTGAAAGGATCAAATATGTCAAGATATTTAGCGATGGCATACTGGCAGGGAGCATTGGCACTGTAGGATATGTACTGCTGATGGCATCTGAATCTCGAAGTAAGCACTTCTGAGGAAAGCAGATAACTCACTTTCCAGCCGGTAGAATGAAACATTTTACCAAAAGAAAAAATACAGAAAGTTCTGTCCCTGAGCTCAGGATGTATAAAAGAGCTGTAATGCGCCGTTTCATCGTAGCAGTAAGTATCATAAATTTCTTCTGAGATAAGATAGATTTCCTGATTTTTTATCATTTCATACAGCCGGTTCCAGTCATTTTGAGACCATACTTTTCCTGTGGGATTTTGAGGAGAATTAATGATGATCGCTTTCGTTTTTTCCGAAATGCAGTTCTGCAGTTTTTCCCAGTTGATGCTGAAATCGCTATCAAGGTCGTAATAAACCGGAATTCCATGATTTAATACAATGGAAGGCCCGTAGGTATAATACGAAGGTTGCACCACAATCACTTCATCTCCCTGATTGATAATGCATTTCAGTGCGGTATACAAGGTAAAGGTTGCACATGGTGTAATGGTAACCTGCTGATTATTCAGCACAATGCTGTTGGGTCTTTTCAGATTATAACGAATGATACTTTCGATCAGAAGGGGATTTCCTGCAAGCGGTTCATAATGGTGGGTTGAGTAATCGGCTGCTTCTTTCAGATATTCTTTCAGGTGCGGGTCTATCTCAAAATCTGCAAGACCCAATGAAAGATCAAAGCTGTTGTTTTTTACAGCCAGCTCAGACATTTCAGAAAAAAAAGAGTAGTGAGTAAATCCGTAAATTTTCTCCATATATTTTGCATTTAAATCAAATATAAGAAATTTACAGATGCACAGATATTTAAATTAAATTTTGTTATTTTTAAAAAAATTAATTTATAAATGAGAAAGTTATTAATTCCGATATGGTCGGCGGTTGTACTGGTAAGCTGTGAAACGGCAAAAACGGCTTCTGATGCATTGCCCTCTCAGAATTCAGCAACGGTCAAAGGTAATAAAGCCTTTCTGTCTGCCTACAGGGAAATTAATGCCGCTGATTTAAAGAAAAACTTATATGTGATCGCTTCAGATGAGATGGAAGGAAGGGATACAGGAAGTCCGGGACAGAAAAGAGCAGGAGAGTATATAGTGAATTATTATAAAAAGCTTAAAATTCCTCATCCTGAAGCAATGAATTCCTATTATCAGAAAGTTCCTTCCGATTTTATGAAAAAAAGAGGGGGTGAAGTTCTTCCTGATTCGGAAAATATCCTTGCTTTTATTGAAGGCACGGAAAAACCTCGTGAAATTATCGTGATTTCTGCCCATTATGATCATGTCGGAACAAAAAACGGTGTGGTTTATAACGGTGCCGATGACGACGGAAGCGGGACAGTGGCTGTCATGGAAATTGCAAAAGCTTTTCAGAAAGCAAAAAAATCAGGAAAAGGGCCTAAAAGATCGATTTTATTTCTTCATGTAACCGGTGAAGAACATGGTCTTTTTGGATCTGAATATTATACCGATAATCCCGTATTTCCTTTTGCCAATACAATGGCTGACCTGAATATTGATATGATTGGGCGCGATGATCCTGAGAACAGAGGCAAGCAGTATGTATATGTAATAGGATCTGAAATGCTGAGCTCACAATTGAAGGTAATTACCGAAGAAGCCAACAAAAGAACCAACAACCTGGAGCTGAATTATAAATATGATGATCCCAATGATCCGCAAAGATTATATTACCGGTCTGACCATTATAATTTTGCCAAAAACAATATTCCTGTTGCTTTCTTTTTTGACGGTATCCATGAAGATTATCACAAGCCTACGGATGACGTGGAAAAAATCGATTATGATCTGCTGGCGAAAAGAACTCAGCTGATTTTTGCAACAGCCTGGGAGCTGGCCAACAGACCGGACAGAATTGTGGTGGATAAAAAATAATTTAGATCACACATAACAGGAACACTGGTCAGCAGTTTGCCTTTAAAAAAAAACGATGCATATAAAATCAATTCGTCCATTCATTGGATCAGAAAAATTTGCAGTGAGCAGGGAATTCTACAGAGATCTAGGTTTCGAAGAAGTGATTCTGGAAACCAATCTTTCTTTATTCAGATGGAAGGATCTATCATTTTACCTTCAGGATGCTTATGTGAAAGACTGGGTAGACAATACGATGCTTTTTATGGAAGTAGAAAACACGGATGAATTCTGGAAATACCTACAGGATCTCGACCTTACGCAAAAATATCCTGATGTAAAATTAATTCCGGTGAGAACAATGCCGTGGGGAAAAGAGTGTTTTGTACATGATCCTTCAGGGATTCTTTGGCATTTCGGGGAATTTTTTGAAAAATAGCCATCAGCTTACGAATGATTTACGCATTTGATACGTACTATTTTGGTGAGTATGCAAAAACCGTCTGCATCGCCTTTAAAAACTGGAATTCTGAAAAAGAACAGGAAGTTTTTACCGAAAAAACTGCCATTGTTTCTGATTACGAAAGCGGTGCTTTTTATAAACGGGAACTACCCTGTATTTTAAGTCTTCTGAAGCAAATCACTTTAAATAGTGATGATCTGATTATTGTTGACGGGTTTGTAACTTTAGACAATAATGGTAAAATAGGTCTCGGAGGGTATCTGTATGAAGCACTGAACGGTTTTGTTCCGGTGATCGGAATTGCAAAAAACAATTTCAGTGCTCCGGATGATCAGCGAAGATCCGTCTACAGGGGTGACAGCAAGACCCCTCTTTTTGTTACGGCTAAAGGTGCTGATGTCGATGAAGTAAAAATAAGGGTAGAAGAGATGGCCGGCAACTTTAGAATTCCTACACTTTTGAAAAAATTGGATCAGTTGACAAGGGATCCAGGGATTTAAAGCAGGAGCTGACAAATATCATCCGTATATTATTTATAACAATTCTAAATAAGTGTAGATTTGTAAAAGTTTCGCTGAGATCATCAGGGAACACAGATCTTAATCATATCCATATCAATTTTTGTTTTTAAAAACCGGCAGAACTTTCTGCCGGTTTGTTTTTAGCATATTATACGTATTTGTGGTCTCACCAAGAATCGAACTTGGATCTAAAGTTTAGGAAACTTCTATTCTATCCGTTGAACTATGAGACCGTCTTCAAATGTATTAAAAAAAATTTAAAATCAATGAAAGAATCCGCTCTTTAGGAACGGATTCAGTAGATAAAACATCTCATTTTTTTAATTAGACAACAATAAAAAAGCACAGCCGACGATGCTGTGCTTAAATTTTTATAAATTTAATTGCGATTTCAAAGGTGAAAAAAGCAAAATATGTATCACTTCAGTTGTATTTCATAGTAAATTTAGAAATAAAAATCTGTATAAACAATAAACTAAATGTTAAAATTCACAGGTTATCCACATTTTTTTGTGGATAAGTTTTGTCACTTATTTTTAACTAAAATTTTATCCGTCGCCTTTCTGCTTAAAATTTCCTGCCTTCCATCCACTTCCACTGTAATGGATTTGTCAAAATTTTCAATCTTGATGATCTTTATTTTCTTGTTTAAAAGCAGATTTCTTTCGGTGAGATAGTTTAGAAAAGCATCATCAGAAAGCGTAACGGAAGCAAAAGTTACGGTTTCCCCGACTTGACAGGCACTGAGTTTCTGCAGATCCTGCGCGATGATATTTCCATCTTTGTCCGGAATAGGCTCTCCATGAGGATCAAATTTCGGATAATCCAGTATTTCATCCATCTTATCAAAAAATAGGGCAGAATGCACATGTTCGAGCTGCTCGGCAATTTCATGCACATTTTCCCAGCCAAAATTCATTTTTTTTACCAGAAACATCTCGGTAAGCCTGTGTTTCCTTACGACCAAAGCCGCTTCACGTCTGCCTTTTTCGGTCACGATAAGCGGTTTGTAGGTTTCATAGATGACCCAGTTTTTGTCGGCAAACTTCTTCATCATGTTATTGACACTCGGCATTTTTACAGATAAAAATTTGCTGAGTTCATTGATCGTCACTTTATTCTCACCATCTACCAAGTGAAATAAAGCTTTAAGATAGTTTTCTTCCGTGAGTGTTGTTTTCAAATGTTAGAGGCTTTATATTACAAATCTAACAAATTATTGCGAATAAAAGAGGCTTGTTCGTTTTAGATTTTTTAATTTTACCCCATGAAATTTTCATTCAAAAACGACTACTCGGAAGGTTGTCATTCCAATATTTTAGAGGCCTTGGTGTCTTCTAATCTTGATCAGCAGGCAGGCTATGGAGAAGATCAGTATTCGTTGGAAGCCAAAGAACTTATCAAACAAAAAATCAATAATCGGGATTCAGCTGTTTACTTTGTTTCCGGCGGAACACAGGCGAATCTGATTGTTATTTCTTCTGTTTTAAAACCTTACCAATGCGTTGTTTCTGCAGGTACGGGGCATATTCTGAACAATGAAACCGGAGCTATTGAGGCTACGGGCCATAAAATTATAAGTATTCCTAAAGAGGATGGAAAATTAGCTCCGGAGGATATTATTCCCGTTCTGGAGAGTCACAGGAATGTTCCGCATCAGGTAATGCCGAAACTGGTCTATATTTCAAATTCAACAGAGTTGGGAACGATTTATTCTCTGAAAGAGCTTGAAAATTTATCGGGATTCTGTAAAGAAAATAATCTCTATCTTTTCATGGACGGCGCAAGATTGGGACATGGGCTCACCGCCGAAACCAGTGACCTGACTCTCGAAGATGTTGCAGCGCTTACCGATATTTTTTATCTGGGAGGAACCAAGAACGGAGCTTTGATAGGAGAGGCCATCGTCATCAACCATAAAGATCTTCAGCAGGATTTTGCCTTTAATATCAAACAAAAAGGTGCCCTGTTGGCTAAAGGGAGGCTTCTTGGGATTCAGTTTCTTGAGCTGATGAAGAACGATCTATATTTTGAACTGGCAAAGCATGCCAATCAGCAGGCTATGAAAATGAAAATGGCCATGAAGGAAAGGGGAGTACAGTTTCTTTCGGAGACCTTTACCAATCAGATTTTTCCTGTTTTGGATCATGATCTTATCGAAAAGTTATCCGGGAAATTTGAATTTTACATCTGGAAAAAAATTGACGAAAGATCTTCTGCCATCCGCCTGATCACTTCATGGAACACAGATGACAAGCCCGTCAACGAATTTATTGAAATCATTAAAAGAGAACTATAAAAAACAGCCTCACGAGAGGCTGTTTTTGTTTAATCAATGCTTATTTCAGTGCTTTTTCCACGAGGCTGCAGTCTGCGATTTTCAGGGTTCTCCCTCCGGCATATTTAATTTTTTTCTCATTGGCATATTTGGTTCCGGTTTCGGGGTCTCTGTCTCCGATCCCTTCATTTAAGCCTTCTTTTGTCTGGAGGAAATAGATGTCATTCTTATTTCCTGTTTTGCCTTCAGAGGCAAAATTGTAAGTAAGCTTCAGGGTATCTCCTGATTTGAATCCGGATAACTCACCTTTATTACTGTCTTTTTCACTGTTTTTAGTAGCCATTTTTCCGGTAATGGTTCCCAGGTTATCGTCAATGCTCACAAAGACGGTATCTTTTCCTGTAACTCCCATATAGCAGAATGACTTTGCTGTAAGCGTATCCACTGCTTTCTCTGTTGTGGCAGCTGTATCCGGCTGTGGTGTATCGGCCACAGGGGCTTCCGGCTTTTTGTTGCAGTTCAGTAAAAGAACTGACAATGAGCTTAATAAGATTACTTTTTTCATATCCCTTTTATGATGTTAAAATAGTTTAATTTTATTTGATCTGAAATTAAATTTCGGTAAACATATCAATTTATGGTCCAAGAAATAGGTGCCTGATGAAAATATTAAATTCTAATGCATCCTCTGAAGCCTCGTGCTGCATAATAAGATTCTGCACCGTTATGGTAGGTAAAAACCGTATCGTATCTTCTGTCACAAAACAAAGCGCCTCCCATTTCCCTGATTTTCTCAGGTGTCCTGATCCAGCTTGATGTTTTGAGATCAAATTTTCCTGATTGCTGAAGTTGGCGGTATTGATCTTCCGTTAATATTTCGATACCCATTTCAGCTGCTTTATCTATTACATTACCTTCGGGTTTGTTGGCTTTTCTTGACGCCCAGGCCTGGTAATCATAGCAAAGGCTTCTGCGTTTCGGACTTTCCGGAGAGCAGTCGAAGAAAAGATATTCGTCCGTGGCCTTATTATAATCTACAACATCGGGTTCACCGTCCGTTATTTCCATTTCATGAAGGGACCAGAGCTTATCAGGATGATCTTCTAGTTTTTGCTGAACTTTTTCCCACTCAATTTTCTGATGTCTTTGTCGATTGTTTTCGAATCGGATCTTCAGAATTTCAATGAATTCAAGGCTTTTTTCAGGAGATAGTTTTTTAGTACTCATTGTTGGTTGATCGATTTTATTTTAAAAATCCAAAATACGAAAGTTTGTGTAGAATGTATTTTAAAGAGAATATTTTTTTCATTTTATCTACTCTTTTATTTCTATTATTTGAATATATGAAGAACCACAATGTAAATGAGCATTGTGTTGATGATCTTCTTTAGTTCCTTTTTAAATTTATTCAGCATAAATAAATCTGCCTTTATCGTTTATTTTAAATTTGTAAATATTTTTATATTCTGTATTAATATCATTGCAATAGTAATAATTATTTATAGTAATAATTTTATCATTATTTACACAAAAGTCTCTGTATCCGCTACATTCGCTGCTAAAAGTAGAGGCAATGATCAGATTGTCTATATTATTTTGTTTTTTGTCGAATGTTTGAATTTCAATTCTGGGTTGAATCATTTCTGAATCATATATGTATCCATAGAGAATGGCAGTAATCTCAGAATTTATAGTTAATTTTTTAATAGCATATGCATTTCCGTGATATAAATAGTGCATAAAATTCGATTGCTTATCCGATATAAAATCTACAGTATTTTTATGAAACTTTTTATTGATGTTTAAAACATTATCTCTTTTTAAATTATGATGAATTAAAAATGTATCTAAATTCGTTTGGTAATAGTTACTGGTCGGTAATGTGTCTACTTTGAAGCAATATGGTAAACGAAGTTCTTCCAAATATTCTTTACTCGCTTTTTTTATCACCGATTTATTACCAACAGAATGTTCTCTGAAATTTTTTTTAAGTTTATAATCATGTTTTATACATGATAGCATCAGAGTCACGATGAGTAGTATATATTTCATTATTCTTTAATTATTATACATTTCTTCTAATCTTGCCCATCCAAAGCTGTATAATAGCATAGTGAATATCAGTTGCAACAATTTCTGGGTTTTTTATAATTTTTTGGTCTCCTTTATAATCAGCATATGACGTGTAGGGACCAGGTTCATTATAAAATTTGTCATTCTTATTTTCTTTGATTCCAGTTAATTGCAAAATTCCTCTTCCTTTATAGATACTCTGACTTGAAGCATATTTACTTTTTGTTTCTTCTGACAATGTAAAGGTGCCTGTTTCTTCACAAACCTGTGCAAGAAAATGTATTTTCTGAATACAAGAATTAATTTTGTATTTATTTAATGTAGTATTTAGTTCTTTTGTCAGAGCTGCAAAAGATTTATCATTTATATTACATTCTGCTCTTTTACCACCTTTTAAAGCCTGTCCTTCCCATATTGTTTCACTTCCTTTCAAGAGCTTAATAAATTTTCTAACATCTTTTTCTTCAAAATCTCTATTGCAAAAGCATTTCTCTTGTTCCTCTTGCTTTTCTGTTGAAGCTCCTACAACACTCACACTTCTCCCTGTGTTTACAATAGGATCGGCACCCATTTGCTTTTTGTATTTACCTTTTATGACAACTTCCTCTATCAAAGTTTCACCATACACTTTCTTATGATCAATTACCTTTCCGTTCTCATAAGTCTGATGCACAATATAATCAGGGTTATCGACATGTACGTTTTCACTGCTTCTGCTTCCATATTTTTCGCTTTCTACCAAAACATAATATTCATGTATTTTGTCAGAACTTCCATCCATCACGGCATTTGCTATTTTTGAAAAATCTGCTTTCAGTTTAAATTCATGCCATAAAAATCCATTATCATTGGTGATTTTGATTACTTCTGCGACTTTATTTTTATCATTTTGTGTACTGTGCCCGGCTCCGCTAGCATCATCTTCGTAGAGTGTTAGTTTCAAAAACTTTTTCGGCATATTCTGCCTGTAAACTTTAACTTTTACAGACTGATTATACTTCAGAATTGTATTTTCCGTTATGGGAGTATCATCAGCCATAAAAAGATCCACCCGGCGAATTTTCTTTAAATCGCCTGTGATTACTTTTATTTTCATTCCCGGAGGTGCCTTCATTTCGGGTTCGTACAAATAAGCCTCAATCAGAAGTTCTTTTCCGACAAGTTTTTGATTAGTTATAGTGTATGAAACTTCATCGCCTTTTTTAAGAGGAGTAGAAGGATTAGATTTCAATTCTCTCCAGGAGCCATTTTCCTTGACATAAAATTTTCCATAATGCATTTTTTACTTTTTCATGGTCTTCCAGCCGATAGATTCTGCTAACCTTATAAAATGTTTTTTCACCAAGCTTAATTTCAGTATTTCCGCTAATTTGCGAAATTCCCCTTTTTGATTTTTCCATTTGTATTTTTTCTAATTTTACTCAAAATCGTAGATATAATCTTCCTCTTCAATTTCATTAAGAATCTCTTTAATATTAATAAGAGGATTCATTATGCTGATCTTTAAAGGATTTACGTTTTTAAGATTCTGCCTGCCGATTTCTACAGTTTGTCCATGCTTTAAAACTTTGATCATTCCACCAATGGAGCATTGTAGTTCGGACGCTTCAGTGATACAACTTTTACCCATTACTTTTACTTTTTCATAAGCTTTTATCCATTTTCCCACCGGGGAGAAACTACAGGGCTGCCCGTTTTTCACGGAACAGTTTCCGAATGGAGTATTTATAAGTGTAAATTGTACATAATCTTCGGTGACCGCTAAATAATCGACTTTTTCGTCTGAATGATTCCAATAATGTTTTTGAAGGCTAGTAACTTTAAAGTTGGGAAAATGGGTGCCTTTATTGCAAATGGCTTTTCCTTTTTGAATAACGAAATGTTTTCCGGTATGTTCTGAATGTTTCATCATTTATGGTTTTGTATAAATGGGGTATCATTTAATTTTACAAAAACCAAGAATGGAAAAAATACCTTTTTCAAATATAAAAATATTTTTCGAGTCATGATTCGTGAAGCAGAATATTTATGTTTACGGGCTTATAATGAGATAGATATGATGTAATATTAAGGGTCATTTGTTGCAATTATAAAAGTCCTATAATTTATATTATGTTAAATCGGAGATATTTCAAGCTTTGAAAAAACGTGGATCAAAATTAAAAAGACAACTCGTGTTGAGCTGCCTTTTGCTTTGGATTAAGTCTCCAAATCTTTGTATAATGATTTACTACTTTTATTTTTAAGATCTAAAGTTTTGCAGAAATTTTCATCTAAGATTTATTTAAATTTTAATTAAAAAAAATTATAGATTATGGCTGATTTCAGTTATTGTACCACACCAATTCTGGCTTTCACAGGAATATTGTACGTATTCAGGCTCGGCGTCTGTCCGTGGAAATCAAAATTTATATGCACTTCCGGGCGGAAAATCAGGCAATGCGTAGATCCTCCGAAATGAAATGTACCGATCGGATCTCCCTTTTTAACGTGATCCCCGACATTAACGGTAATCTCACAACTGGAAACTTCTGCCATTCCGATGGCTACAAAGCACATCAGGCCTATTTTATCGTTATCAGATTGAATAAAAATCAGTGCGCGTGCGGCTAATTCAGCAATATATCCCTGGGAATCATTCGGGCCTGCCGGATCGTACCCCTCAGCCGGAGCTTCTGAATAATAGGTTCCCGGTACATTTTCAATAGCAACCACTCTCCCATCTACCGGACTATTCCACCGATGATAGGTTTTGGCACACAAAAATGCCTGATAAACAGTACTGTTATCTCCGAATTCCCGCGCAAGATCATGATTGTCCATAATGTCGAGAAGTGAATAAGGCTGGCCTTTCATCCAGAATTTGTCCTTCATCATTGCATTGGTTACACAGTTGTAAGGTGCCGATTCGCAGGCATTCACAATTACCGATGGATCCTGATCCTCCACACTCACTTCACGTACTCCGGGATTGAATTCTCGCGTGAAGAAATCGTCCCAGCTTTTATACCCAAAATACGGCTGATCCGGTTGGCACTGATAATTGTAAATGAAATTTTTTAAAGCATCGTAAGGGTCATTGCCCTGTCCTCTTAGCGGATCCATGCTGGCAATAGCTTCGAGTGCTACCGGTGAAAACCAGCCGACAGGATTAGTATAGTCTGGCTGTGGCTGATCGATAGCACCATCCACCAATACATATCGGGAATCAGGAGATTCAAGGAAATTTTTCCATTCAGTCAGAATAGCGTACAGTTTTTCATTCACCAGTGAATTGGTAAAGGCCAAATACCCTCCCTGCGTTCCCATAGCCCAGTCCAGAATAGCATTAATAGGAAATCCTACCAGCCCGATCTGATCTTCTATCTGGCTGTAGCAGGGCCCTTCTCGAAGGATCTGGTTCATAATCTGTAGCATGGTCTCGAAGTTTTTTACCTGATCGTTGTATCCCTGAGGGATCTCATCATACATGCTGGTAAAGCTCATATAGAGCACGGCATCCTTATAAATGGCATTTCTTAGGTCTTCAACAGCGGGACTCAGAGAAAGAGGATTGGCATTTACCTGGGCGATTTTCTTTTCAATCCAGCGGTTCAGGAAATTTCTGTCGGAGGGAAGCCATTTTCCCACCCTGTACTTTACGTGATTCATAATGATGGTTTTTTCCTTACTCGTATGGCTTTTCAGGATGCGCCCCGTTTGTTATGGTATCTGGTCTCCATGGTTATTAGCTAGTGTAAATGTACACCGGAAAATAAGATTTTAACAAGAGTGATTTTACTCAAAAACAACTTTCAGTAGTAATACGGAATCTATAATCTTTTCGAAACAGGTTGCTTATATTTTAAAATGAATTAAATATTTGATTAACAATGCGGGCTGGTTCAATGAACCAGCCCGCATTGTTTAAGAGGTATAATTAGTACACGCTTGACATTATTTATATCTGCTCATGTTTTCAAACTGATGATAAGAATCTTTAATATGTTTTAAATGCTCAGAAACAATGTCCAGGCTTTCCTGACTTAGTTTTCCGCTGTCAATGGCATTCTGATAGGCATCAATCGCCGCTTTTTCTCCAAAGATTACATTTTCAATGGTCGATTCTTCCTTATTTCCCAAAGTGAAAGAGTTTTTAATATCGATCCATGTTCTGTGAAGTGCTCCTGCGACAGAAGGTGAATCCTCCGGTGTTTCACCATCATCCTGGATCAGATTGATCAGTTCGTTTTTCATCACTTTTGAGAGCGAGTTTAAACGGGCATACTCTGATTTTACATCGGGATAATTTTCCCAGACCTGCCCTTCCACTTTGCCAAAACCTTCAATTCTGTCGTTGGTGATATGCAGCAGGTCATTTAGTACTGATGCTTCTTCTTTATTTTTCATAAGATTATAAATTTGGTGTATCCAAGGTGGTACAAGAATTATACCCAGCCCATAAATCATGATACCACATCTTTACAACTGATGATTTCTCATATAAACAATTATTAAAGCAAAAACCAATTTATTGTATGTATTTTTGTGCTGAATTACAAAATTGGATATGAAAGATCAATTAAATATAAAAGCCGTATTTCTTGATATAGACGGCACGCTGATCAGTTTTAAAACCAACAAAATCCCGCAATCAACGCAAAATGCCATCATAAGACTTCGCGAAAAAGGAATTAAAGTCATTGTCGCCACAGGACGCTCCATTAATTCTTTAGATCACATCAGGCATATTACGTTTGACGGGTTTATAACATTTAATGGTACTTACTGTGTAACGACTGAAGGAAAAGTAATGTATAAAACATATATTGATTCCGCTGATGTAAAGAATCTGGTCAACTATGCACAGAATTTTCCGTTGAGTTATTCATTGATGTATGAAGACAAGGTTGAGATCAATGATGCTACGCCAGAGGTTGTGGGAATGTATGCTCACGTTAATCTGCCTGTTCCGCCTGTTCATGACAAAGAAAATATTGATACGGATCATGTGCTTCAGGCCAATATTTTCCTGAGACCTGAGAATGAAAGAACTTTTATGGAAAATATAATGCCCAATTCTTCGGCTTCGAGATGGACGCCTTTATTTGCCGATGTAAATCGTGGAGGGACTTCCAAAAGTACCGGGATTAAACACTTTTGTGAGTATTTTAATATTGATGTTTCAAAAACCATGGCTTTCGGAGACGGCGGAAATGATATCGAAATGCTGAAATTTACCCAGATCGGTGTAGCCATGGGAAATGCAAATGATCATGTGAAGGAAGTCGCAGATTACATTACTGAAGATGTTGATAATCATGGTATTGAATCTGCCCTCATCCATTTTGGTATTCTTTGATTTAAATTAAATTATTCTTCTCAATAATTGATTATTTTTTTGTGTGGTATCTGTTTTTAACGGATCTTTTATAAAAAGGCACAATATGTGTATATAATTAATCGAATCACTTAAAATATTTAGTTATGAGAAGTATATTATGGTTAGTCGCAGTCATTTGTATTGTGGTATGGCTTTTAGGAATGTTGGGTATCGTACCTGGAATGGATACGGGATATTTAGTTCATGTATTGCTGGTTATTGCAATCATTGTTGTTCTTTATAATCTGATATCAGGCAGAAGACCCCTTGATTAAGATCTAAGTAGAAAACTGAAAATAAAAAGCTGGAAATAGACCTTTACGTCATTATTTCCAGCTTTTTTTATTTATAATTTTAACTGAATTATTTCCCTGCTGCTTTGGCAGTACCTGTTGCGCCCAGCTTAGATTTTACAGCAGATGTGATATCTTCTCCGCCATCCATATAGGCAATATTGCTGTTTCCTTGTGAAGCTGCAACGTCAAATACATAGGCCAGTCCTTTTTCTTTGGCCACTGTTGAGATCATCCCGTTTACTTTTTGCTGGATCGGTGTAAACAGCTCAGTCTGTTTTTTGGAAATATCCTGTGCCGCTTTTGTTCTTGCCTCTTCAATACCTTTTCCCAAAGTCTGAAGCTCCGTCTGTGCAGCAGTAAGCTCCTTAACAACAGCTTCCTTATTCGCTTCACTGATGGTTTTTTCCTTATCCTGTGCTGCTTTCAGCTTGGTCTGGAAGCTTGCGATCATCTTTTCAATATCTGCCTGCTTTGTTTTTGTGTATGTGTCAAGAGAGGCTTCTGCCGTTTTTGCTTCAGGAAGAGTGGCAAAAATTTCATCAGAATTTACGTGGCCGATCTTCTGCTGTGCATTAGCCATATTGGTGGTCAGGAAAAGCACTGCTGCTATCGAAAATGTTGTGATTAACTTTTTCATCTTGTAATAATATATTTAATTTTTATCTTTTAAAATTCAGCAAATATAATAAATATAACTAAACACCTAGTGATATTGTTAAAAAGAAGCCCGGAATAGTTCCCGGACTTCTATTGAAAGTATAAACGTAAAAAGAGATTATTAAAAATTATATCGTAATCCCAGTTGAGCCTGGAACCTTGAAGCAAACTGATCAATCGTATAAGGTAATCCCGGCGTGGTAAAATTATACGTCGGATCTCCTGCTGAAGGCTGCCCCGCTGCGATATTTCCTGTTTTTGTAAGTCCTACGCTTGATGTAGAGTTAAAGGTATTGGGCACGAAATACACTTTACCCCAGTCTTTATTCAGCAGGTTGGTAAGATTAATAATGCTTAAAGAGATCTGAAGCGTATTCTTCGATTTCTGGCTCAGCCTGATCTCATCCATGATCCTGAAGTCGGCCTGGATATTCCATGGCGTGAAATCTCCGTTTCTTTCGGTAAATTTCCCTCTTCTGCTGTTCAGGTATTCATTGCTGCTGATGAATTTCTCATAGTCGGCCACCTGCTGTGCTGCGGAAACAAGGATATTTCCTGAAGCATCTTTTATGGGAACGATATATTTCGCGGCTTCGGCTGCATCTTTAAAAATATAGGCCAGACCTGCCGCCTGTCCCGTATTGGCGATCGTACTGTTTACAAATCCCCAGGTAAAAGGATTTCCCGACTGTGCGTTGAAGTAAACATTAGCCGATAATCTGTTAGATTCAGAAAGCGGGAAGCTATACCCCAGATTGGCTACGACCCTGTTCTTGATCGCAAAATTAGATGTCGACAGTTTCGGATCGTTTGGGGTAAGCGACTGGTTCATCTGCCAGTTGCTTTCCATGGAGTTTCTGATTCCGTTGGTGATATCTTTTGCGTCCCCGTACGTATAGGCTACAAAGAAATTCAATCCGAAATTATAAGCCTTTGAAAGCTGTGCCGTCAGGTTGTACCGGTAGCCTTCTTTGGTATTGGAAAGCATATAGGCATTGGAGAAATTGCTGTTGATATTCGTCGTGTAGATCGGCATCTCATGATTGGTATCATAGCTGAAATACGTTACATTATCCGTCTTATTTACCTGCTGGAATTTAAGATCATAAAGAACTTTCGTATAAATTCCTTCGAGGGTAAGTTTGTATCCGGACAGAATATAATCGAAAGCTAGAGAGCTTCTCCATACTCTTGGCATTTTAAAATTATTGTCAATTAAATCCACCTGGACTTTTGAAGAATTCTGCCATTTCGGGAAATTCCCGCTTGTAAGGGGATCACCGTTGGCTGCCAGCTGAGCAGCGGTAGGCGCATTATAATCGTAGCTTCCGAAACCTACCCCATCATTATAGTAGGCATACCCCAGCCATGCAAAAGGAATTCTTCCCACGAAAATACCTGAACCTCCACGCAATACAACAGATCGGTCCTGGGTAAGATCTAAATTGAAGCCTAATCTTGGCGAAAGTGTAGGCTTATTAAGATAGTCGTTGGTAAGCTGGCTAAGCGGTGTGTAAGTATAAGTATTTCCATAATTCGGGTCTGCGGGAGAAGAAGTTACTTTTGGGCTCAGGACCGGTTTGTTCGGAAGATCGGTGTAATCGACGCGTACTCCCGGGGTCAGTCTCAGTCTTCCCAGGTTGATTTCATCCTGAAGATAGGCGGATAAAAGATTAACCTTATAATGAGCATACGGATTATCAAAAAGGCTTTGTCGGTCTGCTCCGTCAAAAGAATAAGTCCCTCTGATTCTTGCCGGATTGGAATTATAAAAATCATTTAAGCTTTTATAGGAAATCCTTCCGTTCAGGGCATTCACAAAGCCGTAATCGATATTGTACAATTCGTTGTGGGTTCCCAGTAAAAAGGTGTGATGTCCTGTTTTATAGGTAAGGTTGTCCGTAATCTCGAAGGTTTTCTGCTTCATGTTGAAGACGGTGGCTTCCCTGTCGTTTCCTAACAAGATCGTTCCGCCGTTGTAGGCAATTTCCACCTGTGGGAACATGGCATTCTGGGAAGTCGGGTCCCGGTAATCGTGGATCGATGAATAACCCAGAACCAGATTGTTGTTCCAGCGGTCGTTAAAGCGGCTTTTCAATTCCAGCGTTGTGGTGGAAGCCGTATTTTTCTGAACGAAATCCATGCTTGAGAAACGGAAATTGGCGCCATCCCGTTCAAGATTCGAAGCCTGGGAAAATACCGTGTTGTTTTTAATGGATAAAGTGTGCTTATCATTAATTTTCCAGTCCAGTTTATTGAAAAGCTTGGCACTTTCGGAGAAGTTGTTGTACTGATCAAATGTTCCGGCATTGAAACCGTATTTATTTTTAACGAAGTCGGCGACCTGCTGGGCAACGGCAGTCCCTACCAGAGATCCCTGATCTCCGGCGTTGTAGAATACGGGATCCGTTCTTTTGGTGTATTCAAGATTGCTGAAAAGGAATACTTTATCCTTCACAACCGGCAGGCCTACCCTTCCTCCATAGATGAAATCTTCGAATGATCTGGGCATTTTAGAATTGTCTCCTACACGATTGTTACCGGTAATGGCTGCATTTCTTCCGTACATATAAAGAGATCCTTCCACATTGTTGCTTCCGCTTCTTGTTACGGCGTTAATGCTTCCTCCGAGAAAATTTCCCAGCTTCACGTCGTAAGGCGCGATATAGACCTGTACATCCTGGATGGCATCCAGACTGATGGAGTTGGAGCGCGTGCTGCTTCCCGGCATTCCCGAAGTTCCGGTCTGTCCGCCCAATGAAGGGCTGAAGCCGATGGCATCATTATTTATCGAACCGTCAATCGTGACATTATTGTATCTGAAGTTGGTTCCGTTGAACGAGTTGTTGGCACTTTGGGGAACCAGTTTCGTTACATCCTGGATTCCCCTGTTGATATTCGGCAATCCTGAAATCTGTGCCTGGCTGATGCCCACTCCGAATTTGGCAGTCGTAGACCTTTTGGAGGTAAGCTTTACCTCATCGATTACCTTTTCCTTATTGCCGATCTCTACCACGGGAAGATCATTGTTTCCCAGAGAAAGCTGCACATTTGTGTTGGAATAAACGGTGGTGTTTCCGTCTTTGATCTCAATTGAGTAAGGTCCGCCAGGCTGCAGGTTGTCCAGGCTGAACTGCCCGTTCTTATTCGATTTGGTTTCGAAGACACTGTTGGTGGGAACGTGAATTACTTTAATCGTCATTTCGGAATTCGTACCCCGCAGTCTCCCGAAGATCTTAGAACTTGTTTCCTGAGAAAACACAAGGCTGAAAGATAATAATGCAATAGCACAGATTACTTTTTTCATTTTTTTATACTTCAAATTTGTACCACAAAAGTATTCTGAAGTCACGTTGCAGCCTGTTAATATACAGATAACATTACATGACATAATGCTTAACATTTCCTTAAAAAAAAATTAAAAACATTCGTTTGGATAATTCATTTTTTTAATTCCAGCCTCTTTGTATTTGATGAATCTCCCTGTTTATCGGCTGTATGGCTTTAATTTTTATTTAAGCTTTTTGTAACATTTAATTATTCATAGGCCTTTCATAAAAAAAGCCTCCGCTGGGGAGACTTTCAGGAGAACAGTTGTATGTTATTCCGGAACCTGCGCCTTCTCATAGATCAGGCCTTCCGATTTCAGCTCTTTCCAGAAGTCGGAAGGGATATTTTTACCGAGAGCTTTCATATTATCTTCTACCTGTTCCGGTTTGCTAGCTCCGGGAATGATGGAAACAAATTCGTCGGCTGCCAGGACAAACTGCAGGGCAGCATCTACAATATCAATATCGTATCTTTTAGCGATCTCTTCGATTTTATCACGCTTTTCAGTCATGCCTTTCGGGATAACGTCTTTATAATTATATCTCGGTCTTCCATTGATAAATCCTGAATTATAACCTGCCCCTGAGACAAGCTTTACCCCTGCTTTCTTCACCGCCGGAAGCAGCCTGTCCACCGCATCTTCATGTTCAAGGATAGAATACTGGGTAGCCGATAAACAAATGTCAGGATCCGCAGAATCAATGCAATCGAGGATAGGTTCTATTTTATTGACTCCCATTCCCCAGGCCTTGATGACGCCCTGATCTCTCAGTTCCGATAATACTTTAAATGCCCCTTCCCTCGCCTGTTTCAGGAAATACGGATAGCGGTCGCCCACCTGGTCTTCCGAAAGATCGTGAACGTAGACAATATCAATATGGCTGAGTCTTGTCCGCTCCAGGCTTTCTTCAATCGACCTTTTAATGGCATCGGCAGTATAGTTGTGCTCGAAGTCGAAATGAAGAGGATCCTGCCACATGGTCGGTGGCACCTCATCTTCCGGAACTTCCACAAATAATCGTCCGACTTTGGTGGAAAGAACAAACTTATCGCGATTCATTCCGTGCAGGAAATTTCCGAATCTCCTTTCGCTTTTCGTAAGTCCGTACCATGGCGATGTATCGTAATACCGTATCCCAAGGTCCCAAGCTTTTTGCAGCACTTCATAAGACTGCCCGTCGGTAAGCGGTTCGAAAGCGGTTCCTATGGCGACTCCGCCTATTCCTAACCTGTGTTTTTCCGTTAAAATGTCTGATTTCATGTGATAATATTTAATGATTTGGTTTCTTATCCGGTACAAACATTGTGCAGATAAGCATGTAAAAGAGAATATTCTTTACTTTTACCATTATTTAACTGGAATGGCAAAGACTGAAATACTTTTTCACAGGGATGAGCTGAAATCGACAGGCATTGAAATTATTAGTATGCATGGGCTTGAATTTAAAGATAAAGCTCCGCATCGTGATGATCATTTTATGCTGATTATTCAGCAGAAAGGAAGTTTCAGCCTGGAGCTGGACTTCCGTGAAGTTACCTTATCAGGACCATCGTTATGTTTTGTGGCTCCGGGGCAGGTTCATCAGTATCTCGATCACGACCATCATGAAGGCTGGCTTGTTTTTGTAGAAGCTTCTCTGGTCACCAGGCCTTATCTTGAAGTTTTAAATACGGCCCTCAACGCTTACCAGGCCTGCCCGATTTCACCGGACCATCTTATTTTCAGTTTTGTTTCAGTCTTTACTTCAATACTTGACACACCAAAAGAGGCTTTCAGTGATTCGGTAATAATTTCTCTTACCGATGGTCTCATGGGAATGTTTATTCAGAATATCCTGCAAAACCGGCACCCGGAAAATGTCATCGGCGGGCAGAAGTATAAGACAGCAGTTGAATATAAAAAGCTCGTTCAGCATCATTTCAGGAAATTCAAGCAGGTAAAAGAATATGCGGAACTACTGAATATCACGCCGCTTTATTTAAATGAAATGGTAAAAGAAATAACCGGTTTTTCTGCGGGCCACTGGATCAAATAAGAAATTATTCTGGAAGCGCAGCGTCTTTTGTACTACACCGATCTGGATATTAAGCAGATCGCCGATCGGTTAGGCTATGACGATCATGCCTATTTTTCAAGATTCTTTAAAAAGAATACGGGCCATACCGCTTCTCAGTTCAGGATTAAAAAACATTATTTGTCCAAGGATTCCCTTTAAATAGCCATCGCTTCCGTTTCTTTCCCGCGATAATTTTGTCACCGTAAATAATCAATAAAAACGGTATGACACACAGGAAAACAAAACAAGCCGGAACCTCCGGCAAAGAAATTATCCGGACAAAAAAATCATTGGTAAACGTTCTTTATCCA
Source organism: Chryseobacterium endophyticum (assembly GCF_056333165.1). NCBI lineage: Bacteria > Pseudomonadati > Bacteroidota > Flavobacteriia > Flavobacteriales > Weeksellaceae > Chryseobacterium > Chryseobacterium endophyticum. Next base: position 593,749 of record NZ_JBWGXE010000002.1, on the reverse strand, counting down.
TTGATCCTTTCGGTCTTTGCAGTTTATCTTACGATGGGAATCTCTTTGGGAGTATTACCGGGATTCATCAAAAGCGATCTGCAATTCGGAAACCTTGCCATTGGAATAACAATCGGTCTCCAGTCGCTGGCTGCTCTGCTTACGAGAGCTTATGCCGGGAAGATCACCGATACGCTGGGATCGAAAATAAGCCATCATCGCGGAGTCTTTTTAATTTTTATAGCCGGATTAATTTACCTTTCCGCCGGCTTTTCAGGAGATTTCCCAAACCTGGCTTTAGGCCTGCTTATGATTTCAAGAATCGTTCACGGAATCGGTGAAAGTATGTTGGTTACCGGAGCTTTGACCTGGGGGATCGGCCTTCTCGGAGTCGGGAATTCAGGAAAAGTAATGACCTGGAACGGCATAGCGATGTATGCGGGAATCGCGTTGGGAGCACCGCTGGGTATATGGGTTAAAGATCTTTCCGGGATTGTATTTCAGTTTGGCCTGATCGCTCTTTTATCGGTCGTAAGCGGGCTGTTTACCGGCAGATTGCCTGTGGTTGCAGCAGATCCTTCCCATGTTCGTATTCCCTTTTACAAAGTGGTCGGCAAAGTGCTGAATCAGGGATTTGCTCTGGCTTTTTCATCTATAGGTTTTGCCTGCATTGCTTCGTTTATAGGATTGTTTTTTGCAGATAAAAACTGGAGCGGCGCCTCATTGGGATTTCTCTGCTTTGGCGGGTCTTACATTGTGACGAGACTTTTTTTTGCTTCTTATCCTGATAAATTCGGAGGGTATAAAGTAGCAATCGCTTCATTTGCTGTTGAAATCACCGGGCAATTGCTCATCGGGTTTTCAACGTCTGGATGGATGGCCATCCTGGGGTGTGCGTTTACAGGAATCGGTTTTTCTCTGGTATTTCCGGCGTTGGGAGTGTTGGCAATTAAAAAAGTTCAGCCGCAAATGAGAGGAACTGCCTTAGGTGCCTATTCCGCATTTTTTGATCTTTCTTTAGGAGTAGCCGGTCCCGTTGCCGGGTTGATTGCGGGTTGGTTTAGCTACCAGTCAATTTATATTTTCGGAGCCATAAGCGGTTTATGTGCCCTGCTTGTTTTATGGAAAGATAAGAAAACCGTCCTTTAATCAGTATCATCTTAAAGCAGCAGATCATCTTTAAAACGCTAACCGGAATGCCGATGATCGCGGCATATTTTCCCTCTTCAAAAAACGTCGAAAGGTTTTAGGTAAAACCCTTCGACGTTTTGAGTAAAAGGTTTCGATGTTTTAGGGAAAACGTTTCGACGTTTTTACCCTGTTCAAAACAGAACATATTTAAGCCATTTAAACTGATGAAATCATATGATTTTTTCAGAGTATATTATTTAAATAAAAACAACAGGAGAAATACGATCTCGGGTATTGCATTAATCTTCCGTGAATTAATACCACAGACTTGGTTTTTGGCTTTATTATTGGACTGGTTCAGGCACCATTTCAATATAAAATAGTATGAAAAAGCATATCGTTATTGTCGGCGGAGGTTTTGCAGGGGTGAACCTGACCAAATCTCTCGTGAATGACAAACGTTTCAGAATCACGCTTGTTGATAAAAACAATTATCATTTTTTTCCACCGCTTATTTATCAGGTGGCGACCTCATTTATCGAGGCATCCAATATCAGCTATCCTTTCCGGAAATTGATTTCCAATTATAAGAACGTGAATTTCCACATGGGCAGCCTGGTGAAAGTAGATCATCAGAACAATATCCTTGAAACGGATCATGGTGCTTTGAAGTATGACTATCTTGTGCTGGCACTGGGAACCGAGTCTAATTTTTTCGGAATGGAGAATGTAAAGAAATGCGCCTTACCGATGAAAACGATTGACGAAGCACTTTACCTCAGAAACTATATGCTGCTGACCCTTGAAGAAGCGGCAAGAAATAAAAATGTAAAGGAAGCACAGAAGCTCCAGAACATTGTGATCGCCGGAGGCGGTCCCACCGGTGTAGAGCTTGCGGGGATGATCGCCGAAATGGGAACGTATATTGCCGAAAAGGAATACCCGGAAATAAAGCTTGGGCTTTCTAATATTTATCTGATCGACGCTTTGCCTACCCTGCTCTCCCCGATGAGCAAAATGGCCCAAGAAGCCGCTTACGAAAGACTTAAAAAGCTGGGGGTAAAGATTATCCTCAATACGGCAGTAAAAGATTACGTAGACTGCAAAGTTATCCTTGGCGACGGACAGACCATCGAAACGGAAACCCTGATCTGGACCTCAGGAGTCATTGGCCGGGAAGTGCCGGGAATTCCCGAAGAGAGTGTAGGCAAAGGAAGAAGACTGCTGGTAGATGCCTATAATAAGGTAAACGGAACCACCAATATTTTTGCACTGGGAGATATTGCCCTGCAGCTTACCGAAGAAAAATATCCGAAGGGGCACCCCCAACTCGCGCAGGTCGCTATTCAGCACGCCAAAAACTTAGGAAAGAATCTCAAAAGGATTGAAGACGAAAAGGTACTCATTCCTTTTGAATACAACGATAAAGGAAGCATGGCCATCATTTCGAAATTTGATGCGGTGGTCGATTTGCCGAAGTTTTCATTTAAAGGATTTTTAGCATGGCTTACATGGCTTTTTATTCATATCATTCCATTGGTGAGTTTCAGCAGCAAAGTGCGTCTGGCATTCAACTGGCTGCGTCTTTTCATTACCAACAATCCGTCGATCCGGCTTATTTTAAGGCCTAAAAGAGATGCCACGGATCATTCCTGATTTTAATATTCATGATATATTTCATAAATTTACCAGACTGTAAATATTCTTTTACAGGATAAAATCTCAACAGTGAATATTCATCATAAGAAAAAGTTTCTGAGCTTTCTTAAGTTTAAAAGAGACTTTCAAAAGTACGGACTTGAAAAAGCAAGAAGTTACGAACTCATTCTTCATTGGCTCAACAACAGATTAAGCAGGAATCAGTTTCTGGTGCTTTCGGGAATTCTTGTGGGCTGTACTGCCGGGCTGGCGGGTGTTCTGCTGAAGTCGCTCGTTCACGCGATCCATCATTTCATTACGACGAAAGTTCACTTCGAATACCAGATCCTGTTTTATATCATCTTTCCTTTCCTGGGAATTGTTTTAACGGTAAGTATTGTTCTGACGCTGTTTAAAGGCCAGGACCGGAAAGGGATCGGAGCGATCCTGTATGAGATTGCGCAGAACTCAAGCATCGTGTCTTCCGTGAAAATGTATTCACAGATCGTACAGAGTGCGGTGACCGTCGGGTTGGGAGGTTCGGCGGGTCTTGAAAGCCCGATCGCAGTGACCGGAGCAGCCATAGGTTCCAATTTTGCCCAGACTTACCGCCTGAACTATAAGGAGAGAACGCTGTTGCTGGCTGCCGGTGCTACCGCCGGTATTGCTTCGGCCTTCAATGCTCCTATTGCCGGGATCATGTTTGCTTTTGAAATTCTGCTGACCGGAGTGGTATTTACCGATTTTATCCCGCTTGTGGTAGCAGCGGTCTGCGGAAGTCTGCTTTCCAGAATCCTCCTTCAGGAAGATGTGCTCTTCAGGTTTTATACCAGAGAAGCTTTTAACTATAAGAATGTTCCATATTATCTAATTTTAGGAATCGTTACCGGCCTTTATGCGAGATACTTCGTGATTATTTCTAAGAAAGTGGAACATTTCATCATGAAATTAAATATGTCGAGGCTCCGAAAAGCGATGTTCGGCGGCGCGGTTCTGTCTTTACTGTGTGTACTTTTCCCGCCTCTGTTCGGCGAAGGATACGAAACGGTAAAGGCATTTACCAATGGCGATATGCACCGGATTATTGAGAACAGCCTGTTCCGGTATTTCGAGATCGGCAATTTTACGATTATCGTTTTCCTGATTCTTGTCTTGTTGCTAAAGGCTTTTGCAACGTCATTCACTATTTTCAGCGGAGGAAACGGAGGAAACTTCGCTCCTTCCCTTTTTGCCGGTGGCACGGTGGGCTACCTGTTTGCCCTTATCTGCCAGCAGATCGGTTTCGCTGATGTTCCGGTAACCAACCTGGTACTGGTAGGGATGGCCGGAGCCATGAGCGGCGTGATGTATGCACCGCTGACTGCCATTTTCCTTATTGCGGAATCGAGCTTCGGATATGATCTTTTTATTCCGTTAATGATTGCTTCCATTATGTCTTACCTTATTGCAAAATGGTTCTCTCCCATCTCCCCGGAATTAAAGTCTCTTGCTGACCAGGGCAAGATCTTCACCAATAAGCATGATAAAAACATCCTGTTTTCCCTAAAGACGGAAGATTTCATTGACCGATATTCACAGGCTATCAATGAAACGGCACCCATTACGGAATTATTTGAACTGGTAAAGAACGGAAACAAAAACATTTTTGCAGTGGTCAATGATGATAAAACCCTTCGTGGAATCCTTACGCTTGACGATATTCGTCCTTATCTTTTCACGAATGATGAGGTTTCTTCATCTTTAGCTCAGATTATGAAAGCTCCTCCGGCAGTCATTCATCCGGAAGATCAGCCTTTGCAGATTCTTCAGACGTTTGATGATACCGCCGTCTGGAATCTGCCTGTTGTCGATGCCCAGAATAAGTTTATCGGCTTTATTTCCAAATCGACCATCCTGATGAGCTACCGGCAGCTGCTGAAAGAATATTCTGAGTAATTGTTGCTCATTCACACATAAAAAAACCGTTTAGTCGATACACTAAACGGTTTTTTTATTGGGATAAACTGCTTTATTGGCTGGCTTTATTCAACATTTCCATATCGGCTTTATCCAGTTCAAGTTTGGGGGCTGCGAATAAGGTTTCCAGTTGGGATCCGCTGGTCGCACTTACAATCGGTGCTGTGATCAGAGGATGGGCAAGCAGCCACGCCAAAGCTACCGTTGCGGGCTTTACATGATGTTTTGCGCTGATCTCGTCAAGGGCTTTTAAAACTTCCGTTCCTTTCGGATTCAGATATTTTCTTGCACCCTCGCCTCTCTGGCTCTTGGACAGATCGTCTTCGCTGCGGTATTTACCGGTTAAGAATCCTGAAGCCAGCGACCAGTATGGAAACACACTTAAGTCGAATTCTTCTGCCAAGGGGGCATAGTTTTTCTCAAAACCTTCTCTTTCCATTAAATTATAATGCGGCTGTAAGGCGACATATTTCGGGAGATTGTTCTTTTCTGCGGTTTCCAGGGATTCCCTGAGCCGTTCCGGTGATAAGTTGGAAGCGGCGATATAGCGCACTTTTCCGGCTTTAATAATTTCATCATAAGCTTGCAGGGTCTCTTCTACGGGCGTTACTTTATCATCAAAATGGGTATAGTAAAGATCGATGTGATCGGTCTGAAGTCTTTGCAGCGATTCATCGACGGATTTCAGGATATGCTTTCTGCTGATGTCAAAGCCGTGCTCTTTGGTTTCGGAGCCTACTTTTGTCGCGATCACCAGATCGTTCCTGTTTGCCCGGCTTTTCACCCACCGGCCGATGATTTCTTCGGATTGCCCGCCTTTGCCGTTCACCCACCAGGAATAGGTGTCTGCCGTATCGATAAAATTAAATCCTTCACCGGTAAACCTGTCAAGAATATCAAAAGATTCTTTTTCATTTAAAGTCCATCCGAAAACATTTCCGCCGAAGTTTATGGGAGCTACCTGTAAATCTGTGTTCTTAATTGTTCGTTTATTCATAATGATATTTTAAGATCGTATATAAAGGTAGCAAATTTTACTCCTTTAAATAGATCACGTTCTCTATGCGCCATATATTTTTCATCAATGAAAAAAGACCAGCATTTGCTGATCTTTCCTTATTTTTTTATAAAATGATATTTCTATATTTCTCCCATTACATACATGTTTTGCATGGTAGGAACCGGACTTCCGCCCTGCTTTTCCAGGGTGATGGCAAATGCCTGTGCTTTCGGAATACTGGCCAATGCAATTCTGCTGTCTTTATCCTCGGTGTACATTCCGGCATTTACCGGTTTGCCGTCTGTAATGGCCCAAAGCTGATACTGCATTCCCTCGGGAGCTTTAGGAAGTTTGTCTGCATTAAGGTAGACTTCCTTCGTTTTGGTATCCCAGAAGACCATAGCTTTGGAGTCTGTGTGTTTTTCCACGCCTTTCAGCATGACCATTTTCATATCCGGATTGGAAACCATCTCCATTTTACGGTTTATTTTCTGCATGGCAAGCTCCTGGTTTTTCTTCTCAGTATTCATTCTGGCCAATTCCTGCTTCGTATTTTCCTGATCGCTCATCCAGAAAATATTGCCGGCTACGCTGATCAGAAATAACAGAGATGCGGCAATGGCAAAAGTTTTCCAATTGCTGTTTCCGTGAATTTTTATCTGTTCCTGATCCTGGACGGCAGGAATATCTGTGGATATGATGGGAATGATCTCTTCCTTAGTCTGTTCCTTTTGAATTTTACTCCAGATCTTTGTTTTCAAATCATCCGGAGGTGCTACAGCCTGTGCTGTGGCAAGATCTTCCAGTGTTTTCTGTGCTTCTTCGAAAGCGGCTTTCACTTCAGCATTATTCTTCATCACACACTCCAAAATACCTGCTTCCTCGGGAGAAGCAAGACCTAGAATATAAGATTCTATAATTCCGGATGATATGTATTCTTTAGTGTTCAATTTATCGATAATCTTTTAATAAATCTTTTAATTTCATAAGGGCATTCCGCATTTTGGTTTTTACCGTTCCCAGGGGGATCTTCAGTTTTTCTGATATTTCATTCTGGGTATATCCCTGGTAGTAAGCCAGGTCGATGAGCTCTTTTTTATCGGTTTCCAGGCTTTCCAGCACATTGTTGAACCCTATGAAATCGGAGGTGTCGTTGGTTGTGGAAAGTTCTGCAGAGTTATATACGAAATCCGGTAACGGTTGGTTTTTCAGCTCGTTCCGGAAGCTTTTGGATTTTAAATAATCGATAGCTGTGTTTCTGGCAATATTGATCATCCAGGTATAGAATCTTCCTTTGGATGGATCGTACTGATGGATTGAATTCCAGATTTTGACAAACACATCCTGAATGATTTCTTCCGTATAGTCTTTTGACTGAACGATTCGTAGGATAACCCCATAGAGTGCGCCGGAATAGTGGTCATACAAATAATGAAAACCATTTTCGTTTTTCTCTTTTAGCAAAACGATCAGCTGCTCTTCCGAATACTGTGTCTTAATAGCGAATATTTTTCTTTCCAAATGTAATAAAATAAAACAAATAACAAGCAATACTCAAACCATCTTTTAAAATCCTAATAAAATGAATGAAGCCTTTCATATTCTTCAATATTATTAAAAGATAATTTAATATTTAATGAAATTATTTTGTCGTTTTTGATTTTTATTTAAAAATAAGTAGCTGGTTTATAATGTTTTGTGATTTTTTTTATGAAAACTAAAACTGAAATGAAACCTACCTCGTAAATGGAATCAGAGGAAAATTTTAATTCAAACACATTATTAACTTAAAAATTAAAAAAATGAACACTAAATCCAAAATCGCAGTTTTCAGTATGGTGGCCTTATCATTTGCATTCGGTGGTAATGCGGCTGCTCAGAGCATGAAAGAAAAAACAGTAATGGTTGGCGGTGCGCCCATGTACCCATCAAAGAATATTATTGAAAATGCTGTAAACTCCAAAGATCATAAGACGCTGGTTGCCGCCGTAAAAGCTGCCGGCCTGGTTGAAACTTTAGAGGGATCGGGTCCGTTTACCGTATTGGCTCCTACCGATGCGGCTTTCGCCAAACTACCAAAAGGAACTGTAGAAAATCTTGTGAAGCCTGAAAATAAGGCTATGCTTACTAAAATTCTTACTTACCATGTTTTGCCGGGAAGATATAGCGCAAAAGAAATCTGGGCAGCGGTAAAAGCAGGAAACGGTAAAAGCATGATGAAAACGGTAGAAGGTGAACAGCTTACGTTCTGGACGAAGGGCAAAGATCTATATGTAAGGGATTCGAAAGGGAATGACGCAAAAGTTACGATCGCTGATGTCAATCAGTCGAACGGAGTGATTCATGTAATAGATACGGTTTTGATGCCGTAGTGGTTTGTTAGTATTGGAACAGCATACAAGTTATGCTGTTTTTTTTCAGTAAATAACACTTAAACAATAATATTATGAAAAAAACTATCAATGTTTCTAACCAGGGAGCGACTCTGGATGCCGGCAGAAGAAATTTTTTGAAGCTCAGTGGTGTGGGTCTTGCCATGGCAGGGCTTACCCTAATCGGCTGTGACGATAATGAATTTGATTTCATGCAGAGTAATGTCTTTGATCTTGGCAAAGGCGATGTAGGCATTCTGAATTATGCGTACGCCCTGGAGCAGCTGGAAGCTGATTTTTATACTAAAGTTGTAAATAATTTTTACTCCGGAATTTCCAGCGTAGAAAAAGAAATTTTTACAGATCTCTACCATCATGAGGTGATTCACAGAGACTTCTTTAAAGCGGCCATCAGCGGTGCTACTTCCAATGTACTGCCGACCCTGGAGTTTCAGTATCCAAATGTAAACTTTAACGACAGGAATTCGGTTCTGGCAACGGCAAAAGCGCTTGAAGATACGGGAGTTGCCGCGTATAACGGCGCAGGAAAATACATTACCAATGGAGATTATCTGGTCATTGCAGGAAAGATTGTCTCTGTGGAAGCGAGGCACGCATCAGCCATCAGAAACCTGATCAATCCGGGCAGTGCAGATTTTTCAGGTGATGATGTCATTAACAGTAACGGGCTGGATCTTGCGAAAGAACCTAAAGACATCGTGATGACAGCAGGTGGTTTTATAAAGACGCCTTTCACATGGAAAGAACAGGGAATCGGATAATTACTCACTTCAAAAATCTACATTATGAACATTCTAAAACTATTAGATAAGCTTTCTGACGATAAATTTTTCACATCGAAAGCTACAAGATCAGAAACTATTGCCGGCATTTCTTCGATTGGTAAAAAAGCGGCTGTGGCTTCCATTCCGTTAGGATTGGGCGCGTTATTGACCACTCCTGCAAAGGCAGCTCCTGTCAATGATAATAACACATTTAAAACCGCTTTAACCGACGCGCTCCAACTGGCTTTAGTTCTCGAATATCTTGAGGACGAGTATTATGCCATAGGACTTTCTACTTCCGGTTTGATTTCCAGTGATGACAGGCCGGTTATTATGCAGATCTCCAAACATGAGTCGGCTCATGTAGCGTTTCTGAAAAGTACTTTAACCTCACTAAATGTTGTTCCCGGAGCCAAGCCTACCTTTGATTTTACAGCAGGAGGAATTTTTTCACCTTTTTCCGACTACAGTCAGTTTTTGACATTAGCACAAGCTTTCGAAGACACGGGTGTCCGCGCATACAAGGGACAGGCATTAAATGTGATGTCTAATAAATCGGTTCTGCAGGCTGCATTGCAGATTCATTCTGTAGAGGCGAGACATGCCTCACAGATCAGGAGAATGCGAGGAAATAAGGGCTGGATAGAACTTGCAAACGGTGGCGGTATGCCTTCTGCGACCGATCCTGTATATGCCGGAGAAGACAATATTAGCCAGGCCGGGTTTAATACTTCCACTGCTTTTGGAGCTGCGGCCGGTTCTGCGGCTTATGATGAAATATTGACGGGAAGTCAGGCACAAACTATAGCAGGTTTGTTTATTGATTAAAGAATATTATTTACTGATCAGACAAGATCTCATTCCCTTTCGGAATGAGATTTTTTTATTTAAAAAATGAAAATGAAAGAGATATGATCTTGTTATCATCCTGATGTGGAGAATTAATATCATTTTATTTTAAATTTTGTAACTTTAATACATGAAAGCAATAAGCGATCCTCATATTCTTAAAAAGAAATTAGTGAACGAAAGAGGAATAAAAAAAACAGCAAAGGTTTTCGCTGTAAGTGTGTTAGCATTGCTCGCTATTGGTTTTTGTACGACGTCACAAAAGCTGAATGCGGGATAAAGATCAGATAATCATGATTTTATAAATAAATTTGAATTTAGTTTTTGCATTTATAATTTTTTATTATATTTGTGAATCGAAATAATTTTTTTTCATCATTTGTGTTTTTTTAGGCTCCGTTAGGGGCCTTTTTATTTTTGATTAAGTGATGCGTTTCCTGTTGCTCGCTTTTACCCATTCATCTTTTTTACACTTGGGGCAGTTGCCGGCATTTCCGGTATCTTTTTCTTCGGTGTGGCCGCAGAATGTACAGGCATAATATCCCGATTCCTTTACAATCTTTAAAGCATGTGTTAACGAATCCGGCATAATTGGTAAACCATATTTTACATTTTCATCTTCAAAGTAAAATACACTTATTTCTCCTGAGATTTCTTCAATGGCCTTCTCGATCTGGCCGAGATGTGAGATGCTATTCAGTCTCAGTTCTGCGAAAAATTCGTCACTTCCGAGATTTTCTTTTTTAAAATTTTCAATAGAGAATTCTCCGTTTTCAATGAGACATATTGATTTGCCTTCTAAAAGGGTTTCAAACTTCTTACTTTTTCCGACGAGATAAGTGATCAGGGTGTACATCAGGATAATCAGAACAAATACGAGGATCGACGAGACTACTCCGACTTCTTTATAAAACATAGGGTCTCCTGCCGCGGAACCCAGTCCGATGATGACCACCAGCTCGAACAGGGAGAGCTGCTTGACTCCCCTTTTCCCCAAAAGCCTTAACCCGATGATAATGGTCACAAACATGATGATGGTCCGGAGGGCAATTTCAAGAAGGAATGACCATTCCTCCTGGCCGAGCAGAAGCTCTTTCCAGTCAAATTTTAAAAGAAGTATGGATAACATATTTTAATATTTTGCTTGAAAATTCAAATAGCAAGCCAAGAATATCCGTACGTTTTCTAAAAATGGTCCAGCACTTCTATAATATGATCATAAATGTAATCAAGTTCTTCGGCGGTAATACAGTACGGAGGAACAAGGTACATGATGTTTCCCAGGGGCCGTAGAATAATTCCTCTTTTTAAAAACTCTTTATATAGTGTTTTTCCGGTTTCATTAAAATAAGAAGTATGGCTGCTGTTGACCACTTCCCACGCTAAAATTGTTCCGGTTTGTCTTACATTTTCAGCTTTTGGATGTCTCCCAAGAATTTCTGAAAACGCTGAATGTTTTTTAACAATAAGATCAATTCTATCGTGAGTTTCGGGTATCAATAAAAGTTCCATGCTGGCCAGCGCGGCAGTGCAGGCTAACGGGTTCGCTGTAAACGAATGACCATGAAACAATGTTTTGTACCGATCGTCTGATAGAAATGCTTCAAAAATTTCCTGTGAACAGCTGGTAATACCCATCGGCATTGTGCCGCCGGTAAGTCCTTTAGAAAAACACATAATATCCGGCTGTTCCGAAAGATGATTGGCGGCAAAGAGTTTTCCTGTCCTTCCGAAACCGGTAAAAACCTCATCCTGGATCATCAGAATTTTCTGTTCTCTGCAGAATTTCATTAATTCAGACAGGTCTTCCGGCCTATGCATCAGCATTCCTGCCGCGCCTTGGATGAGCGGTTCATAAATGAAACAGGCTACCTCATCTGAAATATTTTCAATAAAAATTCTAAGATCGTCAAGATTTTCTGCAGTCGGAATGTCAATGAATATCACTTCAAAAAGCATTTCCCGGAAAGGATTTGTCCACGCATTTCTTCCGCTTACCGACATCGCTCCGAAAGTGTCGCCGTGATAAGCATTTTTAAAAGCAAGAATTTTTGTCTTTTTATGTTTTTGATTATAAGCGAATTGAATACACATCTTTAAAGCAACTTCTACTGCTGTTGAACCGTTGTCTGAATAAAAGATTTTCTTTTGATTTTCCGGAAGAATATTCAGGAGGTTTTCAGAAAGCTCTATGGCTGGCTTATGGGTAAATCCCGCAAAAATAACCTGTTCCAGAGTATTCAGCTGATCAGAGACTCTTTTGGCAATATGCGGATGAGCATGGCCGTGAAGAGTTACCCACCATGAAGAAACGGCATCAATATAATGCTTTCCTTTATCGTCATAAAGATAAATACCTTTTCCTCTCACTATGGGAATAATATCATCGGCTGTTTTCATCTGGGTATAAGGATGCCAGTTGACCGCTTGGTCCCGTTGGAATAAATTCATAAGTATTTAAAAAAATTAACTATTCACCATTGTTTTTTCTTTCACCATCGGTTTAAGTCCTAAATTTTTCAACATATGCAGATCTTCAGAGACTCCGGGATTTGGGGTGACAAGTAAAGTTTCCCTTTCACCTGTAAAGATGGAATTTGCTCCGGCCATGAAACACCAGCCCTGCTCAAACTCTGTCATTTCAATTCTTCCTGCACTTAAACGGATCATTGAAGAAGGCATGATAATCCTTGCTGCAGCAATCATTCTTACCATTTCCCATGTATCTGTTTTCTGGTTGTTTTCCAGCGGAGTTCCTTTTACCCTTGCCAAAGCATTGATCGGGACTGATTCCGGGTGCTTCGGCATTGTTGCCAAAGTTAAAAGCATGGAAATCCTGTCACCATGTGTTTCTCCCAATCCGATAATTCCTCCGGAACAGACGGTAATTCCTGCCTTTCTTACGTTGTTGATGGTGTTGATTCTGTTGTCGAAAGTCCGGGTAGAAATGATCTCTTCATAATATTGTTCTGAAGTGTCCAGATTGTGATTATAGGCATACAGACCAGCTTCCTGTAGACGAATAGCCTGTTCTTCCGTCAGCATTCCTAAAGTACAGCAGACTTCCATTCCTAGGTCATTCACTCCTTTTACCATGTCAATAACGCGGTCAAAATCACGATTGTTACGGACTTCTCTCCACGCTGCGGCCATACAGAAACGGGACGAACCGCCTTCTTTTGCTTTTTTTGCATGTTCAATAACCTTTTCCGTCGGCAGGAGTGCCTGAACTTTGATATCGGTGTGATATCGTGCTGCCTGTCCGCAATACGAGCAGTCTTCGGGACATCCGCCGGTTTTTATCGACAATAAGGTAGACATCTGTATTTCTTCGGGATTATGCCATTCACGGTGTATAGTGGCTGCTTTGTATATAAGCTCAAGAAGTGGGAGATCGTAGATTTTCTCAATTTCTTTTTTTGTCCAGTCGTTTCTTAAGGTTGAATGATCTTTCATGATTTTTTCAGTTGTTCTGTTACGGTTTCTATTTGTTCTTCTGTTAACTCTTCGAGATGAGGAATTTTTATAATTTTTGTCTTTTGATGAATATTTTTAACAATAATTCTCTCGGTGTCTGGTGGAAAACTTCCATTAAAAATTAAATATTCTAGATTAATTTTTTTTTGCTGTAAAGCCATCATCGATAGTAAAGTATGGTTGATGCATCCTAAATAATTCTTCACCACAAGCGCTGCCGGGACCTTGAGTTTTTCAATCAAATCCATTATAAATTCGTTGTCATTTAATGGAACCATTAGTCCTCCTGCCCCTTCGATGATCAGATGGTTGGTGGTTTCGGGAATTTTAAAATTATTTAAATCAATTTCAATCCCTTCTTCTTTAGCTGATTGATGAGGTGATGCGGCCAGCTTCAATCGGTAAGTTTCAGGATGACAGACTGTATTTTCACCAGTCCATTTTTGTATTTTCATGGTATCGGAAAAATCCAGATCACCTGATTGCACCGGTTTCCAGTAATCTGCTTTCAAATATTTTGTTAATACAGCGGAACAGACGGTTTTCCCTATTTCAGTACCAATTCCGGTCACAAAAAGTATTTGTTGTCCGGAGATTTCTGTCTCTGATCTTTTGTCTTGTAAACTCATGTTCTGTTTTTTATTTTAATAAAATCTTTAATAATCTTGGTTAAACCGGTTATTTCTTCTTTTTTATTAAAGCTGTGCAGACAAATTCTTAGTCTCTCCGTTCCTTCTTTTACCGTTGGGCTGAAAATGGCATAAGTTAAAAAACCGTTGTCAGACAGTGTGCTTTCTAATGTTTTTAATTGTTGATTATCAGGGATAATTATTGCTTGTATCGGACTGTTTTCATGGGAGGTAGATATTATATTCTGATCGCGAAAGATTTTAATATTTTCCTGAAGCTGAGTTAATAATTTCCTGTTTGCATTCAAAAAATGATATCCTTTAAAAATGCTCATCCACTGAAAGTCATGTGATGAAGTCGTATAGATAAAAGGGGAAGCAAAATTGATGAGATATGACTTTATTACAGTATGGGTAAGAATTGCCGCACCATTTGTTCCAAGGGCTTTTCCATAAGTTACCACCGTCGCTAAAACCTTTTTCTGAAGCTTAAGGCTGTCGACCAGTCCATATCCGAAAACTCCGAAAGCGTGTGCTTCATCTATAATAAGTCCTGCGTTGTATTTTTCTGCGAGTTTAGCAATTTCAGCTAATGGAGCAATATCTCCATCCATTGAATACAAACTCTCAACAGCAATATAAACTTTACTTTGTTGTCTTTTTAGAATATTTTCCAGATGGTCGCAATCATTATGTTTGAATTTTAATTTCCTGCAGTTGGACATTTTGCAGGCATCATGTATCGATCTATGAATTTTTTCGTCAATAATAATCGAATCATGGCGCTGCGGAAGTGCTGAAAATAAAGCTAAATTAGCGTTGTATCCTGAAGGAAAAAGAAGAGCTGACTCATATTGATGTTCTCTGGCGATAAAGTTTTCGGTTTCTGTAATAATTTCCGTGTTTCCGCTGATTAATCGTGAGCCTGTGCTTCCGGTCAGTAAACGAGGGTTGTCCTGAACGGCTTCCAATAACATCTTCTGAAATTCTTGGTTTCCAGCAAATCCCAGATAATCGTTGGAGTAAAAATCAATACCTTTTTGTCTGGTCTGTAAAGTCCTCAGGGTTCCGTTCAGCTTTCGTTTTTCTAACGCTTCTTCGAATGGCAGAAAATTTTTACACATAATTTTCCTGAAGAACTTCTTTTAAAATAGACTTGATCCATTGTGCATTCAGCGCATTTTCAATATCCTGGATCTGCTTTGCGTGGATTTTCCAATCCGGTGAAAATTTATCAAGCTGACTGATCATTTCCTCTAAATGGCCTTCTTCCTCAAGAATAATTGATTTTACCATAATTCTTGAAGAATACTTTGTCAGAACCTCCTGATAAACAGGATATAATTCATCGGCGCGAACTTCAATGGCATAGGTTACAAAAAGATAGGCAGCATATTTTAACTCTTCTTTATTTAAATTAAAATTTTCCTGTAAATATTTACAAGTTTTCATGTCGAGGTGATGTAAATAATGCCTGGTAGAAGTAGATGCGAGTAATTCTTCATTTCGGTAATTTTCACAAGTATATGAAGTAATCTTAAGGATTTGTTTCTTAAGATAATAGGCGTGTCGGTGTTCTTCCGCAGCATGCTTTAGCTGAATCAGACTTACTTCAGTAGGATGCTCGCAGGCAGAAATTTTCCGGGCTCCGGCATTTTCCATATAAGATAAGGTATTGAGCCATTTGGCATGCGTTTCATTATGCTGAATAATCTTTTCAAGGAGGTTATGGAGTGTCATTTAATTTATTTTAATCCAAAATTAGTATATTGCCGGATGGTTGTATGGTGCCAGTTTTAAGATAATGAATAGTCCGGTTAAAATTCCCTATCAAAGTTTTATCATCATAGACAGATCTTCTCAGGTTCCTGTTTACATGCAGATTTCCAATCAGTTGATTAATGCTATCCAGCGCGGATTTCTTCCGTATGGAACAAAGCTTCCGGGAACCAGGGCTTTAAGCATGATCCTGAGTGTTCACCGCAATACCATTGTATCCGTTTATGATGAATTATTGGCTCAGGGCTGGGTAGAAAGCTTTCCGAATAAAGGAACATTCGTTATCGGAAAAGATCAGAATCAATCTGTTGAGATTAAACATTTTAAAAAAACTCATCTCGAAAACTATCCAAAAGCGACCGGATTTTCTTTTAAAACCTCCAATATATTGGATAATCCTTTTGAACATTCTCAGTGTGAATATATTTTCAACGATGGAACACCGGATATCCGCCTGACGCAGGTTGATCAGTATTCCCGGATTTACAGTTCTATTTTAAAAAGAAAAACCCATAAAATCGGACAGTATAATCACGACGGAAGTGAATTTTTTAAGCAAAATCTTTCACAATATTTAAATTTATCAAGAGGTTTGCCCATATCGAAAAATAATCTTCTTATCACAAGAAGTACGGAGATGAGCATTTATATCGTTTCTGAAATTCTTTTGTCTCAGGGAGACACTGTTTTGGTGGGTGAGCTTAGCTATTTTTCAGTTAATATGATCTTTCAGCGGACGGGCGTTAAGATTAAAACAGTACCCATTGATGAAGACGGAATCAACGTTGATGAAGTCCGGAAAATTTGTGAAAGGCAGAAAATCAGGATGCTGTACCTTACGCCTCATCACCACTATCCTACCACCGTTACTTTAAGTGCAGCAAGACGACTTGAATTATTAAATCTTGCCGAACAGTACGGATTTGTCATTCTCGAAGATGATTACGATTATGATTTCCATTATGATAAAAGCCCGATTCTGCCCCTCGCAAGCGCCGATACCGAAGGAATGGTGATTTATATAGGATCTTTTGGAAAGTCCCTGGCCCCGGGGTTTCGTACCGGTTTTATCGTGGCCCCTGAAAATATAATGGCTGAAATGCGAAAATACCTAGGCATCATAGACCGTCAGGGCGATATTTTAATGGAACATGTACTGGGTGAATTGATCGCTGAAGGAGAAATCAACCGCTATCTCAAGAAATCTCTTAAAATCTACAAAGAACGGCGGGATTATTTTTCTTCTCTGCTTCGGGAGCATTTAAGCGAATTTATAGATTTCAAAATCCCTTCCGGAGGATTAGCGGTGTGGACAGAATGGAAAGTTCCTGTAAACCTGATGCAGCTTTCCAGGCTCTGTATTCAGGATAATCTTTTTATTCCGAAAACCTTACTTTATCAGAACCGTAATCTTACAGCGATTCGGTTAGGTTTTGGAAATCTTAATCATGATGAAATGGTAAAATCGGTTGAAATTCTTTCATATCACAGTAAAAGTATTTCTGAATGAGATAAAAATTTTTGGTTGGATTTTTGAATATATCTGTTAAATCCTTACACCATTGAAATTAATCACATTTACAAACAAAGGAATATATTGTCCCCGGGGAAAATTCTATATTGATCCCTGGAGGCCTGTGGATCTCGCAGTCATCACCCATGGACATGCCGACCATGCCCGCTGGGGAATGAAAAAATATCTCTGTCATCACTTTACCAAGCCTATCTTATACAAAAGAATCAGTGAGGATATCGAATGCCAGAGCGTTGAATACGGTGAGACTATCAATATCAATGGGGTAAAAGTATCTTTTCATCCGGCAGGCCACATTATCGGTTCTGCCCAGATCCGTCTGGAATACAAAGGATACGTAAGTGTGGTTTCCGGTGATTACAAGGTTCAGGATGACGGACTGAGTACCCCTTTTGAACTGGTAAAATGTAATGAATTCGTTACGGAAAGCACTTTCGGTCTTCCTATTTATAACTGGCTGGAAGTGGATGATTTAAATAAAAATCTCCAGAATTGGGTACTGAGGAACAAGGAAAACCAGAAAACATCGGTATTCATCGGATATTCTTTAGGAAAAGCCCAAAGAATCATGAAGGCGGTGGAAGGCCTGGGAAAAATCCATGTTCACTATTCGATCGGTAAGCTGAATGAAGCTTTTGAAAATGTGGGAATTGACCTCCCTGACTACGAAGTTCCCGATTTCAGGGAAAGTGTAAAACATCTTCAGGATGAAATTGTGATCGTTCCGCCGGCGCTTCTCGACAGCAATGTGATAAAAAAAATCCCCAATGCTGCCACCGCAATCTGTTCCGGGTGGATGCAGGTGCGGGGTGCACGAAGATGGAGAAGTGCTGATGCAGGCTTTGCCATGAGTGATCATGCCGACTGGAAAGGATTGCTGCAGGCCATAAAAGCCACGGAGGCCGAATTGGTACACGTCACCCACGGTCAGACCGAAGTTTTCTCTAAATATTTAAATGAAATAGGAATACAGTCGGATGTAGTGGAGACACTTTATGGAGATGACGACGAAGAGGAAACCGAAAAAGAGATTATAAAGGAAGAAAAGCAATAACGACGACTTTGTTTGAAACACAGTCCTACGCAGCCCGGCTTGAACGGAGCTCTCCTGATGCCTTGGGAAAAGTCAGGCCAGGAAGCGGGAGTGGAAGACGGAATAAGCTGCCCAAAAAAGCTACAGAAAATTTATGAAACATTTTGCTGAACTGATCAACGCCCTGGAAAGCACCAACAAAACCAATGCTAAAATCGATGCTATCATTGATTATCTTGAACGTGCGCCTGACGAAGATAAAGTTTGGTTCATCGCTCTCTTCACCGGGAAAAGACCGAAGCGGAATGTCAATACCAATTACCTGAAAGAGTGGGCGCTGGAAATTACCGGACTTCCTTTCTGGCTGTTTCAGGAGAGCTATTCTTCGGTGGGCGACCTGGGTGAAACCATTTCATTGATACTTCCTCCGCCAGTGCAGAAAATTGAAAGGTCATTATCGGAATGGATGCAAGAAATTATTGGATTGAAAAGTAAAAGTGATGCTGAAAAAAAAGATTTCGTACTTCATTCATGGAACGGGCTGGATTATACGGAACGTTTGATTTTCAATAAATTACTCGGCGGAAGTTTCAGGATTGGTGTTTCAGATAAGACTTTGATCAATGCTCTAACCAAATTTACCAACCAGGAATCCAGTACTTTAATGCACAGCCTTATGGGAAAATGGCAACCGGAAGAAGCTTCTTTCCGCGAACTGATTTCTGCTGAAAATATAAACCCCGACAACTCAAAACCCTACCCTTTCTGCCTTGCGTATCCGCTTGAAAAAGAGCTTGATGAACTGGGCGAGCCGGACGAATGGCTTATCGAATACAAATGGGACGGGATCCGCGGACAGATCATCCGGAGAAATGATGAAGTGTTTATCTGGTCAAGAGGTGAAGAACTGGTTACGGAACAATTTCCGGAAATTAAAGATGTCGTTCAGAATATGAAAGGCAACTTTGTTATCGATGGAGAAATACTTGCAGTAAAGGATGATAAGGTTTTAAATTTTAATGAGTTACAGAAAAGGCTGAACAGGAAAACTTTAACGAAGAAAATGCTTTCAGAAATTCCGATCCAGGTTTTTGCCTATGATCTGCTGGAGCTTGAGGGAAATGATCTGAGAGAAAAACCGATCTCCGCACGACGGGCAATGCTTGAGGAATTGTTGTTAAATGAAAATACTGAAAATATCAAAATCTCCACCGTCATTGAATTCAACCATTGGAATGAGCTCGATGCGATCAGGGAAAATTCAAGAGCGATCAACAGTGAAGGGCTGATGCTAAAACAGAAAAGCTCGCTATATCATTCCGGCAGAAAAAAAGGCGACTGGTGGAAATGGAAAATCAATCCTCTGACCATTGATGCCGTTCTCATTTATGCCCAAAAAGGCAGCGGACGCCGCAGTGCATACTATACTGACTATACTTTTGCGGTAAAAAGTGAAGATAAACTGGTCACCATTGCCAAGGCTTATTCAGGATTAACGGATAAAGAAATTATGGAAGTCAGCAAATTCGTCAATAAAAATGCTATCGAAAAATTCGGGCCGGTTCGTACCGTGAAAGCTGAACTTGTTTTTGAAATTGCTTTTGAAGGCATAGGCTTCAGCAATCGTCATAAAAGCGGTGTGGCACTTCGTTTCCCCAGAATTTTAAGATGGCGAAAAGATAAAACGGTCGATGAGATCGATGATATTGAGGAGATTAAAAAACTGATACAATAATTTTTAATCTGATTCATCTTGTATTCGGCTTCTTAAATCAATTTCACCATCAAAAATTCTTTCGATTTAAATTTCTGCAGTAAGAAGTTTTGGTTAAAAAATTGATATATACCAGTAAGATTTTTCTTAATTAAAGATCGATTTAGCTTTTATCTAAATTCAAATCAATTTGACTGCATTCGAAAATACCAACGGCTATCAAATCATCCAGAACTGGATGATGGATAAAGGTATTTCACCATTTAAATTTCAGATCGATACATGGCGGAAATTTGGAACCGGCTATAGCGGAATGGTTGTTGCACCGACAGGTTTCGGGAAAACCTATTCTGTATTTTTAGCCCTGATTTCCGATTTTCTGAACCATCCCGAAAAATACAAAAAAGGCCTGAAAATGATCTGGATCACGCCGCTTCGGTCTCTTTCAAAAGATATTGCCAAAGCCATGCAGGAAGCTATTGACGAGATCGGACTCGATTGGGCAGTCGGGGTAAGGAACGGCGACACGGATCCCAAAGTCCGGCAGCAGCAGGTGAAAAATATGCCCGATATTCTCGTGGCGACCCCTGAAAGCCTTCATCTTCTTCTCGGACAGAAAAATCACCAGCGGTTTTTTACAAGTTTGCAGGCAATCATCATTGACGAATGGCATGAATTACTGGGGTCAAAAAGAGGAGTTATGGTAGAGCTGGGTATCTGCCAGCTCCGGAAATATGTTCCTAAAATAAAAATATGGGGAATTACTGCGACCATTGGTAATCTGGATGAAGCAATGGAGGTTCTCATTCCCTATGACATTAAAAAAACAAAAATCACCGCCAGGGAAAAGAAAAAGATCGATATTCTCTCCGTCTTTCCGGATGAAGTGGAAATTTTGCCCTGGGCAGGACATCTCGGACATAAGCTGGCCGATAAAGTAGTTCCTATCATTTTAAATTCAAATTCTACCATTGTTTTTACCAATACCAGAAGCCAGAGTGAAATGTGGTACCAGCTATTGCTGAACGCGTATCCGGATTTTGCAGGTCAGATTGCCATTCATCACAGCTCTATTGATGCGCATTTAAGGATCTGGATTGAAGAAAATCTCAGCAACGGTAAACTGAAAGCTGTAGTATCTACCTCATCTCTTGATCTTGGTATTGATTTTAAGCCGGTGGATACCGTTATTCAGATCGGTTCTGCGAAAGGGGTCGCGCGTTTCCTGCAGCGGGCAGGGCGAAGTGGACACTCCCCTTTTGAGACGTCCAAAATTTATTGTGTTCCTACCCATTCATTAGAATTAATCGAGGTTTCCGCATTGAAGGAAGCTGTTAAAAATAATGTCATTGAACCCCGCGATCCTCAGATTTTGTGCTTCGATGTTCTTGTGCAGTTTCTGATGACACTGGCGATCGGAGAAGGGTTTTATCCCGAAGAAATGTATCCCAGAATTAAAGAAACATTTGCTTTTCAGGAAATGACTGAAGATGAATGGAAAAATATCCTGGACTTTTTGACGATTGGCGGAAAAGCATTAAAAAGCTATGAAGAATTTCACAAAATCGTCATCGGAGAAGATGGCCTCTACAAAGTGACGTCACGCAGAATTGCCATGCTTCACCGCATGAATATGGGAGTGATTGTAAGTGATGCCATGCTGAAAGTGAAATTTATTTCCGGAGGCTATATCGGGATGGTGGAAGAATATTTTATATCAAGGTTAAAGAAAGAAGATAAATTCATCCTTGCCGGCCGTGTCCTGGAAGTAGCGATGATCAAAGACATGACCGTTTTCGTAAGAGCATCCAAGGGAAAAGCTTTTGCACCAAGCTATCTGGGAGGAAGACTTCCGCTGAGTTCGAATCTCGGCCAGTTTTTAAGAGAAAAATTATCCGGTGCGCTCAATCCGAAGTCTTCTGAAAAGGAACTTAAATTTCTGCATCCCTTACTCGCGAATCAGGAGGAACGTTCCCATATTCCTGAGGAAAATGAATTTTTGGTGGAATTGATTAAAAACCGCGAAGGCTACCATCTTTTTATGTATCCTTTCGAAGGACGTCTGGTACATGAGGTGATGGCAGCTTTAATTGCTTACAGGATTTCAAAACTGGCCCCGATTTCATTTTCAATGGCGATGAATGATTATGGTTTTGAACTTTTCAGCGATAAAGAAATTCCGCTCTATGAAGATAATTTAGAACAGATCTTGACCCGTGAGAATCTGATGACGGATGTTATTTCAAGCATCAATGCGGCAGAGATGGCCAGAAGGAAATTCCGGGATATTGCGGTGATCTCCGGGATGGTAATTCAGAATTTCCCGGGACAGCAGAGGTCCAACAAATCTTTGCAGAGTTCTGCAGGATTGATTTTTAAAGTACTGGAAGATTATGATCCGGAAAATTTTCTCGTGCGTCAGGCCTACACGGAGGTTTTTAATATGCAGCTTCAGGAACAGCGGCTTGTGGAAGCTTTTAAAAGAATTGAAAAATCAAAAATTATTCTGAAATCGGCCAATTCATTTACACCGCTCAGTTTCCCGATCAAGGTAGACAGCCTCCGTCAGACCCTTTCCAGCGAAGACCTGGATTCCAGAATCAAACGTCTGGTGGAACAGGCTAAAAAAGCAAGATAATCAGTTGATCTTTTTGCCCAGGATGATTAAAGTTCTTTCTATTCCATCTAAAACGGCAACATCGGGGAAAATTCCCCAATCTTCAAATCCGAAATGCCTGAAAAGCTTTAAACTCGGCTCATTGTGCAGGAATATGAATCCCAGCAGTGTTTTAATACCGAAATTATTCGCATTCTCAATGCAATATTGCAGAACTTTCTTGCCGAAACCTTTTCCGCGGCAGCTTTCGTCCATATAAATGCTGACTTCTACCGTACCGTTATATGCCGGGCGGCCGTAAAATGAAGAAAAACTTACCCAACCCAGAACGTTTTTTTCAGCATCTTCAACCATCCAGAGCGGTCGGGTTTCAGGATGATGCTCTTTAAACCACGGGATTCTACTTTCAACGGAAACGGCTTCAGTATCGGCAGTGACCATTCTTGAAGGGATGGTAGAATTGTAAATTTCAACGATTTTAGGCAAATCTTCAGGTAATGCATTTCTGAATGACAGTTCTTCCATAAAGCGACGGCATTTATTTGCAAATATACCCAAAGATTTTTCTATTCTTCACTGTTGTTTTCTTTGATTTTGTCGAGGGTTTTGTTTAAATTTTTAACCGTAATTCCCAGATAAGCGGCCATGTGTTCTTTTGAGATTTCCATTTCTTTGGATTTTAATTCCAGAAATTGACTGTGCGTATGTTCCGTACTCCTGAGCTTCTGGTAAGACGCCCGGCTTGAAGTATTTATGATACGATCTGCAAAAACAGCGAGCAGAAAACGATTCAGCTTTAGTTCATTTTTAAGTAAAGTCCTAAAATACGGTGCCGGCATAGAATAAACGGTCACTTCCGTCATGGCTTCTATGGTACACAGGCATGGAATATTTTTTATGACTTCAATTTCACCGATTATTTCACCTTTACCGAGAAACTCGACAATGTATTCCTTATTATTTTCTTCCACAAAATAACATTTGGTAATACCTGTTCTGATGAGCATTATTTCACTGGGTATTTCATTTTGAATGAAGATTTTATCACCTTTACCGTAAGCGGTCAACGTAATATTTTCTTTGTAAGACTTCTTATGGTACAGCTTATCAAAATAGTCTGAAAATGATGGATTGGTTCTCAGCATAGGATTTGGTTTGGTGATTAATTTTGAATCCTGAAATTACAAAATCTAATTTAAACTTGTTATGAATTCAATCAATACCGCGTTTTCGATCATTTATCTTACTCGGGAAATTTTTATCTTTTGTGAAATCATTACGGCAAAGAAAAAAGCAGCAAAACTGCTGCTTGTATGTATTATTTACCAGTCACTGGCTCTTTTGCGTTTTTCGATCATATAATCGACAGAAATTTTTCCGGCTCCAAAGGCTATCAGAAGGAGATATACCGAAAGGTAGACCAGGCTCATTTCGCGTTTTTCAAAAGGATCGGCTCCGTGAACAAAAAAGCCTGCGATGATCATCGTAAAGATCAGAAATCCTAAAGCTAATCTGGTAAAAAGTCCTAAAATAAGAAGAATTGAACACACAAATTCTGCAAAAACCGTAAGCGTTAAAGATACAGTCGGTCCCATTCCTAAAAAATCATAGAATTTGATATCACCGCCTTCGAGCAGCATTTGAAGTTTAGGAAATCCGTGAGATAACATCGCAAACCCGATAAATACCCTCACGGCCAATAAAATAATATCTTTAAAAACTGAATTCGAATGTGTACGGTTCAAGTAATTCATTAAGTTAAAATTTAAATTAAATATAATGAAAATCTTTTAATACAACGGCTTTTCAGCGTTATTTAGTCTATCGGTAGCCGAAATTCTTCAGATCTCTGTCGTTTTTTCGCCAGTCTTTTTTTACTTTCACAAAAAGGTTTAGGTGAATTTTCTTGTTGAAAAACTTTTCAAGATCAAGTCTGGATTCCGTTCCTACTTTTTTGATGGCCTCGCCTTTATGGCCAATAATGATTCCTTTCTGCGTATCTCTTTCCACATAAATGATAGAGTCGATGAAAATAATTCCTTCTTTTTCCTTGAATTGCTCCGTCACAACCTCTACCGAATACGGAATTTCTTTTTCGTAATTCAAAAGGATTTTCTCGCGGATGGCTTCATTCACAAAAAATCTTTCCGGCTTATCCGTATACTGATCTTTATCGTAGTAAGGCGGATTTTCAGGGAGTAATGATTTTATCTTAGGTAAAATAATGTCTGTATTAAAAGCATTTAGGGCCGAAATCGGAAGAATCTCCGCTTTTGGGATTCTCTCATGCCAGGTCTCAACCAGCTTTTCAAGACCTTCCTGGTTGGTTTGGTCTACTTTGTTCAGAAGCAATAAAACCGGTACCGGGATTTTATTGAGTTTATCAATTAAAAATTCTGAAGGTTCGGCTTTGTCGGTAACATCTACAATAAACAGGAAAACATCGGCATCCTGAAGAGAATCTTTCACGAAGTCCATCATTTTTTCCTGCAAACCGTATTTGGGATCCAAAACTCCCGGTGTGTCAGAAAATACAATCTGTAAATCTTCTTCATTATAAATTCCAAAAATCCTGTGGCGTGTGGTCTGTGCTTTCTGGGTAACAATGGCCAGCTTCTCTCCCATCAACTGATTCAGTAAGGTTGATTTTCCGGCATTCGGCTTCCCGACGATATTTACAAATCCTGCTTTGTGCATAAAAATTATATTGAGCTGCAAAGTTACTAAAACAAATCTGGTCTTTCGGCCTATTCTCGAGATTTAAATGATAAGCCTTCGGGGTTTGAGTATAAAAGCATATATTATTTCCGGACTTTTAACCATTATAATCCTTCAATAATCCTCTTATGGTTAATCTCCTCAATAATAAATTTTGCGTCGCTCTCCGTAATATAATCATTTTCATAAAGCCAGTGAATTCGCGAAATCTGTACCTGTGACGGAATTAAATTATCTACTTTATAATATGTTTTCAGATAATAGTCTTTCCTGGCTTCTTTAATTTTTAAAATAAAGGAATCAACTTCCGGCATCTGTTTTTTATTGTAAGAAAAAATGATAGGTTTGGGGGCAGCAAGGCTTTTAGAGTTTTCTCTTCTAAATTCATTATTGCATATAGCCGTTATAACTAAGCAAGGAATCATCGTAACAATGAAAACAATCATTCCTGTTGTGTAAGACAGATTGTAACTTTCGTTAATAAAAATGGTCAGCAAAATAGAATTTAAAAGAACGGAAACTACAATTCCGATCAGGATAGGATCTTTTGCTTTTCTGAACACCGATTCATCAAGCTGAATATCATTAAAATGAATTTTGTATTCGTTCAGTTCTTTGGCAAATAATGTTCTTACAAAAACTCCGTCTTCCCGGATCTCAAAATATTTTTTGTTTCGGCCGTCTTTCTGTTCTAATCTGTTCATTTCTTACTCCAATTCCCTTTTCAAAAACTCTCCTGTCAGGCTCTTCTTCGACTTTACGATTTCTTCCGGTGTTCCCTGGGCAACGATCTGTCCGCCATGTTTTCCGCCTTCCGGACCGACGTCGATGATGTGGTCGGCCATTTTAATGACATCCATATTATGTTCAATAATGATGAAAGAATTTCCTAATTCCACCAATTGGTTAATGGCATCCATAAGAATCTTTACATCCTCAAAATGAAGCCCGGTTGTCGGTTCGTCAAGAATATATAAGGTGT
This sequence comes from Chryseobacterium endophyticum, assembly GCF_056333165.1. Classification (NCBI taxonomy): domain Bacteria; kingdom Pseudomonadati; phylum Bacteroidota; class Flavobacteriia; order Flavobacteriales; family Weeksellaceae; genus Chryseobacterium; species Chryseobacterium endophyticum. The sequence continues at coordinate 567,556 of NZ_JBWGXE010000002.1, read as the reverse complement.
TTCCGGTTTGTCTTTTGGCGAGTTCTGTAGCCAGCTTGATACGCTGTGCTTCCCCTCCGGAAAGTGTGGTTGACTGCTGTCCGAGAGTGATATATCCTAAACCGACATCGTGCAGCGTTTTCACACGGGCATAAATTTTAGGAATCGGCTGGAAGAACTCTACCGCTTCATCAATCGTCATATCCAGAACATCCGAGATCGATTTTCCTTTGTAGCGGACCTCAAGCGTTTCTCGGTTAAAGCGTTTCCCGTTGCAGGTTTCGCAGTGAACATAAACATCCGGCAGGAAATTCATTTCAATAACCTTTAAACCGCCTCCCTGGCAGGTTTCACATCTTCCGCCTTTAACGTTGAACGAAAATCTTCCGGGTTTGTAGCCGCGGATCTTACTTTCAGGAAGCTCTGCGAAAAGATTGCGGATATCCGTAAACATTCCGGTGTAGGTGGCGGGATTCGATCTTGGGGTTCTGCCGATCGGCGTCTGGTCTACATCCACAATTTTATCGATATTTTCAAGGCCTTCGATTTTTTTATAAGGCAAAGGTTCCTGAACCGCTCTGTAAAAATGCTTATTCAGAATCGGATACAATGTTCCGTTGATCAGTGAAGATTTGCCGCTTCCGGAAATTCCGGTTACCACAACAAGCTTTCCTAAGGGAATATTGAGATTTACATTTTTAAGATTATTTCCGGAAGCACCTTTCAAAACGATATTTTTTCCGTTTCCTTTGCGTCTTTCGGCTGGAATCTCGATTTTTCTTTTTCCGTTAATATATTGTGCCGTGATGGTATCTGCTTTCAAAAGATCCTTAGGCTTTCCCTGCCAGAGAATTTCCCCTCCGAACTTCCCTGCTCTCGGACCGATATCCAGTACCTCATCGGCTTCCATAATCATGTCTTTGTCATGCTCAACCACCAAAACGGAATTCCCGATATCACGAAGATTTTTTAATGAATTGATCAGTCGCTCATTATCTCTTTGGTGCAGTCCGATACTGGGTTCATCCAAGATATACAGGACATTAACCAGCTGCGAACCGATCTGCGTAGCCAGACGGATCCTCTGGGATTCGCCTCCCGAAAGTGTTTTTGAACTTCTGCTGAGGCTCAGGTAATCCAGACCGACATCCAGCAGGAACTGCAGCCTTGTCTCGATTTCCTTTAAGATCTCATGAGCAATGATGGCGTTTTTCTCAGAAAACTTATCTTTGATTTCGGCAAGCCAGTCTTTTAGATCAATTAAACTTAAAGCATTGACCTCCGCAATATTTTTACCGTCTATTTTAAAGCTTAAACTTGAAGGCTGAAGACGGGTGCCTTTACATTCCGGGCAGGTTTCTTCAGTGGTGAAATGCCTTTCAAGCAAAATCGCTTCATAAGACTCTCTCTCCTCGATGATCTCTTCCATAAAAGCAATAAGCCCGTCGAAGCTGATCTTTATCTTTTTGGTTATGCCTGCGTATTTAAGGTCTTTATTAAATTCTTTATTGCATCCGTTGTAAATGTAATCCAGCGCTTCTTCAGGAATATCTTTAAACGGAGTGGCCAGTCCAAGCCCGAAAACCTCAAGAATGTTTTTGATCTGGGAAAGGATCCATTTGTTGGACTTAATATCTTCCAGCGGTAACAACCCACCCTGGTTGATGGAAAGTTTCGGATTTTCAACAAAGTGATCGGTGTTGATCTTCTTGATCGTTCCAAGTCCTTTACAGCTCGGGCAGCTGCCTTTCGGAGAGTTGAATGAAAACGTATTAGGCTCGGGTAAAGCAAGTGAATGGCCGGTTTCAGGATCCATGAGATTTTTGGAGAAATATTCAATATCCGTGCTTCCCAGCTTCTGAATTCCGATGAGGCCTTCCCCCATTTCCATCGCGGTGCGCAATGATTTTTCCATTCTTGCTTCTGAAGCGCTTTCCCCTATGATCCAGCGGTCGATTACGATGTCGATATCGTGGGTTTTATAACGGTCAAGTTTCAGGTCGTATTCAATATCCTGCAGCTCACCGTCGATTCTTGCCTGGCCGTATCCTTTTTTAGCCATCTGCACAAAAAGCTCGTGGTAATGCCCTTTTCTTGATCTTACCACCGGCGCCATCAGCATGATTTTCTCCCCTTTATAATTTTTTTTAATCGTCTCCAGGATCTGTTCTTCGGTGTAGCTTACCAGCTTTTTCCCGGACGTCTGAGAATAGGCGTCCGATACCCGGGCAAATAGAAGACGGAGGAAGTCATACAGTTCTGTAACCGTTCCTACGGTTGACCGTGGGTTCTTGTTGGTCGTTTTCTGTTCAATGGCGATCACCGGTGAAAGTCCCTCGATTTTATCCACATCAGGACGCTCCAGCCCGCCTAAGAATTGCCTGGCATAGGCCGAAAACGTTTCGATATAACGACGCTGGCCTTCCGCAAAAATAGTATCAAAAGCAAGTGAAGATTTCCCGCTTCCCGAAAGTCCGGTAATAACGACCAGTTCATTGCGCGGAATTTTAACATTGATGTTTTTAAGATTGTGCTCACGGGCTCCGTAAACTTCAATATATTCTGTTGATTTACTCATAATTTGGGATGATTTTACATGAAAATCACGATGTGCAAAATTACGGAATTTTTATGGAATTTCCTGTCCTAAAAAATGTTAGATTATTTGCGGTATTTGTCGCGTGATTTCAGTTTAAAGTAGTTTTATTACAAAAAAAATACCGGCGAAGGATTCACCGGTATATCATCTGTTATTTTAGATAAAACTTATTACTGTACAAAAGAATTGTAAGAATTCAGAACGGAGTCGTAAGCCGAACTGATCTCCTGGAGGTTGCTGTCCGGGATCTGTTTGGTCGATTTCGAATCTCTGATCAGTTTCCTGTATTTATCAAGGAATTCGGTTGCATTCTTATTGAAGTTTTCAAACAGGCTTTTCTTATATGCATATTGCTGTCCGCTTGCTGTAAATTCTTTTTTGGTATTTGCCTCCACTGCTTTCTCCAGTTCGTCGTACTTCTTCTGTGCTTCCGCTTCATTAAAGCCTTTGGCGTATTGTTTGTCAAGGACATCCATTACGGCATCGAGATCGTTCATCACCGATTTTGAAGATACGATATAATCTTTCAGCGGATGGTCTTTTAAGATCACTTCTTCGGCGGCTTCGGTGGCCGGTTTTATCTTGGCCAGGATGTTTTCACCGGTGGCAAAAAATGCTTTTGCTTCAGTTTCGATTTCCTTCTGTAAAGCCAGAGCTTTTGCGCCCTTATCGTCTTTGTAATCTTCGGAAGTGATGTAGGATTTCAGTTCTTCATATTTTTTCTCAAGGCTTTCCTTTTTAGCTTTATAGGTATTGAGCTCGGTTTCTATCAGCTTTTGCTCACTGTCAAAACCGGAAGGAACGCCTTTGATTTTGCTTAAAGAATAATCCATTGAGTTAATCACCAGTGGCATGCTGTAAACGGTCTCTCCCTGCGATTTTTTTACAGCGGCTTCAGCGTATTGCACGATATTCTCCACATGCCGCGAGCTGCTTTTGTACGATTCCAGGAAGTTGTTGTTAAAATCAATAACAGCCTGGGACTGGTCCTCACCCGCCTTTGTTACTGCGTTTTCAATTTTATCAAGACCTTTTTTGCAGCTTACTGCCGTCACACTTACCGATAAGGCAAGTGCGATCATCATTGTTTTTCTCATATTATATAGTTGGTATTTTTCTGTTTTATTTATCAGGAAAAATCGGTGTCTTCGTTGGTTACCTTCACCAGGTATTCTATGCCGTCGATAGCCTTTAAAATAATTTGATTGCGGAGAATATTAGCCATATTTTCCCAGTACACCCTTCCATAGAAAGAATAATTGTTCGGGATAATCTCGACTTCCACGGTTCTGATGAAGCCTTCTTTAGGTTTGTTGCTGATCATGGTTCCGCGTTTTACCCGAACTTCTTTCAGTTCTTCTTTCAGCACCATTCTGCAGTAATTTTTTACATCTTCGAGAGAGATGATCTTATCTCTTGTCGTCAGTGCGTATTTATAAGCCTGGATGCTATCGGTTCCTCTTTGCTCTTCGGCCCCGCCGATGGTTTCCGTAAGAAGGACAAGAACCTGCGATTTCAGCTGGTTAGACAGCTCTGTTCCGGGGCGCATGTGATTGGCCAGTGTGCAGTGCGTGATCCAGAATGATGCGTAGGTGTGATCTGTTTTTTCAACAGGTTCCATAATGACATAGTTGAGTTCCTGTTTCACGGTTCTTCTGGCGTTGTTTACTTTCTGAACCATCGATTTCATTTTATCGGACATTTCACTCAGCAAGCCTTTTACATTATCCCTGTTGAGCAATGAGAAAGCAGCAATTTCATCCCGGGTAAGTTCCAGTACATTGGCGATCATATCGACGGCGTTCCTGTTGGTGAAGCGTTCCATGCCGCCTTTCCTTACCGTATATAATCCTTTTTTAAGATCATCGTTCGGGGTGAAAGGGATTTCTGTATACTTTCTTCCGTCGCCGTCCTGCACTTCATCGACATACAGGAAATGCTCCCCTTCATCGGTCACCAGCGGAATGTTGTTTCCCATGATATCGAGGCTGTATTCAGTTTTTTTCCAGCCGCGGTTATAGATCGGAAAAGCATTTAAAACAAAAGAAAAATTATCCAGGATCTCTGCCGAAAACTGCGGAGGAAATTCAAAAGTAAGCCACAGATAACGTTTGCCGTCTATATGTTTCATGATCTCTTCCTTGTAATCGACGAAACTTAAGTTTTCAGGCAATACGCCCGGCTCCGAGAACAGGGAATTTGAGATTCCGCTTACTTCTATAAATTTATGGCTGTAGATGCTCTTTACGTCTTCGATGATCTTATTCCGGATAGACTGCTCGTAAAAGATCTGCTCGTACCCTTCCGTTTCTTTATTTTTATAATACGTTAAACCTTCCTTGATAAACAGAGGGTTTCCATTGCTGGTCACGGTAATGTACGGCAACAGCTTGTACGTAAAATCAAGATGCTCAAATGCCGGATTGGAGCAGTAAATGCTGACATACTTCGGGAAGTTTTCCTGCGAATACTTGGTGACGTCGATACCGATGGTCACCTTTCGGTAATCTTCCGGTCTTCCCTGGAATCGGGCAATCGGGATTTTATTAAGCCGTTCGTCAATGCTGTAGCAGGTATTTCCCACGAACATCACGGCAGTCTGAATTTTATTGATCCTTACATTTCCCACAGGGGTAAACGGAATATTGATCTGTTTGTCGGATTCCGATTTTATCGTGGAAGTCATGTGTTTCCTGAAGAAAAACTCGGTATGCTCCAGCAGGATCTCCGAAGATTCGTCAGGTAACGTAAAAGCAATGGCATGCGCCGGAACCGGATGGGTATAAATAGATGGCGTCAACAGTTTCGCCAGCTTTTCCAGGATCCTGGCATTAACGGTCTGTATTTCGTTATTGGCTTTAAATACTTCGGTGCTGAAAGCGTCGATCAGCAGCTTCACAAAAGGATCCAGTGACTGCGGGCTTTTCAGTCCCCATACTTTGGTGGCGTTCTGAAGCATTCTCGCTTTTACAGATTCCTTGGAATAAATATTCTGGTCTAAATTCATAGATTCTGGTTACAGTTTAAGCGGTTAGTCAATCGACATCGGGCTCAGGAAAAGTTCCGTTGAAAAGCTGAAACGCTCTCCCGTGGCTTCCATTTTCGCATTGATGGCGATTTTTACCTTCTTTTTGATTTCGGTATGTTCTTTTGTATCGTAAGTATGCTCCACAATCTGAACATGGGCATCGATCTGTGGATTGACGATCCTGGGTTCGTACTCCTGGATCTGTTTTCTGAGGCTTTTAATGAATACGTTTTCCCAGACAGCACTGGTGACGCCGTTGTCGAATTCCAGGTTCCAGACGTCGTTGCCGTAGTTTTCATCATATCGGTTTTCGCCTTTTTTAGTGGTGATCAACAGCATGATGTTGTGGGCAATACTTTCGCCCATATCGCAGGTGTCGATGCTTCCCCCCTCCGTCATTAACGCAGACGGAATAAAAGGCATTCTGTAATTTGGTGTGTCCATAATTCTGCTTCTTTTTATTACTTCATAATAGTCAATTGCTAGAACAGAATACCAAATTAATGATTTTTCACGAAATATGGTACAGTCAGATTGTAAAAATGGTTAATAATTTTATCTGCGTTTGAATAAATTCTTAGTCTGTTTTTGAAAGGTGTTTAATTTTTTTTAATAAGATCAGGATATCGTTTTCACTTTATTATCAAATTGGATAAAAGTATTGCTTGTCAGAAATTGACATTCTTTTTCATATTTTTTTCAAGAAATAAATGATCCGATACCATTCTTACCTGATGTCTCCTTGTGTTTCAAATAAAAAACCTTTACAGCAGCCTTTTTAAGGGCGTTTTGAGGGTTTGACCTGAATGTTTTCTGATGTTTTCCTAAAGCCTTACAGAATTTATCAGGATAAATCTGAAAAATTATCAAGATAAAATGACAAACTTACCTTGATAAATTTCCGAAATCATGCAGATAAATTTTCAAGGTTATGCAGATGAATATTTTTAACCGGAAATAAAAAAGGCCATTTTTTATTTATTTATCATTTTGTGGTATCTGTTTTTTTTATACATTCGTACTGAAAATACAAATTGTTTAACTTTTTAAAATGAAAAAAAATGCCTATTACATTTAATGTTATTTCGAGAAAAAACCCACGTGATCTTAGTGAATCTCCAAAATTTTACGCTGATATCGTAGGAAACGGCCAGACTACTTTTGAAGACCTGGCCAAATATGCTTCCAGCGTTTCAACGGTTTCCAAGGCTGATATTCTCGCTGTGCTGGAAAGTACATTCTCTAAAATTGCTGATGATGTGGCTGATGGTAAGATCGTGTATGTCGGGGAATACTTTACCCTCCAGGCAGGCGGTTCCAGCCAGGGAAGAGATACCGAAGAAGAAGTAAATGCTTCCTGTATAACTTCCCTGAAAACTATTTTTCGTCCGGGTAAGCTGATTAAGCAAGCGATGAAGCTCGCTGAAGTCAGAAAAAAAGGCTAATCAAGGGCTGTCCTAATGAAAGTTTGGGCAGCCTCTTTCTTTTGCTACTGAAAATTAAAACAAGTCGTGGCGATTACAAAAGAAGGCTATACAGACTTTAGGACAGTTTCATTTATGCTCCGTAAGAGCAATATTTGTGTAGCAGAAATACAATAGAATATCGCAGGCACGTCGTAGGTGTGCTATGATAAGATAGAACTCCGACGGAGTTCCGATACAGGATGCTGACATTGATCTACACAGATATTGCTCCTCCGGAGCAAGTTCTACGCTGTGCTAATAAAATTATTATTTGAATCAGATAAGGTAGTGGCGATTACAAAGACGGCTATGCAGACTTTTAGGACAGCACCACTTTATGCTCAGTAGGAGCAGTATCTGTGTAGCAGAAATACAATAGAATATCGCAGGCACGTCGTAGGTGTGCTATGATAAGATAGAACTCCGACGGAGTTCCGATACAGGATGCTGATATTGATCTACACAGATATTGCTCCTCCGGAGCAAGTTCTACGCTGTGCTAATAAAATTATTATTTGAATCAGATAAGGTCGTGGTGATTACAAAGACGGCTATGCAGACTTTTAGGACAGTACCACTTTATGCTCCGTAGGAGCAGTATCTGTGTAGCAATAATACAATAGAATATCGCAGGCACGCCGTAGGTGTGCTATGATAAGATAGAACTCCAACGGAGTTCCGATACAGGATGCTGATATTGATCTACACAGATATTGCTCCTCCGGAGCAAGTTCTACGCTGTGCTAATAAAATTATTATTTGAATCAGATAAGGTCGTGGTGATTACAAAGACGGCTATGCAGACTTTTAGGACAGCACCACTTTATGCTCCGTAGGAGCAGTATCTGTGTAGCAATAATACAATAGAATATCGCAGGCACGCCGTAGGTGTGCTATGATAAGATAGAACTCCGACGGAGTTCTGATATTGATCTACACAGATATTGCTCCTCCTGGAGCAAATTCTACGCTGTGCTAATAAAATTATTATTTAAAACAGATAAGGTCGTGGCGATTACAAAAAAAGGCTATGCAGACTTTTAGGACAGTTTCTTTATTTTAAATAAATCTTTTTGACGATAAATTGACGATAAAAACCTGTTAATAGCAATCCGGGGTTCTGCTATAACATCCTGCCAGTGTCATTGATGTAAAACAGAAAGACATAATCATTTCGGGACCCCGAAGTTTTCTTATAAGGTTAAAAATCGGATGGCTAATCATCAATTATTACGCTTGGTTTTTATTCAGTCATTTTTAATTTAAAGAATGTAAAAAGCTGTAAACTAAAATTTTGTGGATGGCCTTTTGTGTCGGAAATAATTTTTTTGGGCGTTCCGTCAATTTGGTTATCTTTGGGAACTAACTATATATCTATATGAATACAGAGACTATTGACAACATTAAAATGATAGCGGAAACGGCAAAGGAGTTTGCTGAAAAGAATATTAGACCTAATATTATGGAGTGGGATGAAAGTCAGACTTTCCCTAAAGATTTGTTTCATGAGTTAGGAGAAATGGGGTTTATGGGAATTGTTATTCCTGAGCAGTATGGCGGTTCGGGTCTTGGGTACCATGAGTATGTGACCATTCTTGATGAGATCTCCCAGGTAGATCCTTCGATCGGGCTGTCGGTAGCGGCGCACAATTCACTTTGTACCAATCATATTTATGAGTTTGGAAATGAAGAACAGAGAAACAGATGGCTTCCTCAGCTGGCTTCCGGAAAAGTAATCGGTGCCTGGGGGCTTACCGAGCATAATACGGGATCTGATTCCGGAGGAATGTCTACCACTGCCGTAAAAGACGGTGACGAATGGATCATCAGCGGGGCTAAAAACTTTATTACGCACGCTATCTCTGGAGACATCGCTGTAGTCATGACAAGAACCGGCGAGAAAGGAGCAAAAAATAATTCAACAGCCTTTGTTTTGGAAAAAGGAATGCCGGGCTTTTCTTCAGGAAAAAAAGAAAATAAGTTGGGGATGAGGGCTTCTGAAACGGCAGAGCTGATCTTCGATAACGTACGTGTTCCGGATTCTCACCGATTGGGAGAAGTGGGAGAAGGTTTTAAACAAGCCATGAAAATCCTCGATGGAGGAAGGATCTCTATTGCGGCATTAAGCTTAGGAACAGCGAGAGGCGCTTACAAAGCAGCTTTGAAATATGCTAAAGAAAGACACCAGTTCGGAAAGTCAATTTCTGAATTCCAGGCGATCAACTTTATGCTTGCTGATATGGCTACGGAGATCGACGCTGCAGAATTGCTGATCCAGAGAGCTGCTACTCTGAAAAATGCCAAACAGAAAATGACCAAAGAAGGCGCAATGGCAAAGCTTTATGCTTCTGAAGCTTGTGTAAGAATTGCCAATAATGCAGTTCAGATCTTCGGAGGTTATGGATATACCAAAGATTTCCCGGCTGAGAAATTCTACAGAGATTCTAAACTTTGTACGATCGGCGAAGGAACTTCCGAAATTCAGAGACTGGTCATCGGAAGAGATATTACAAAATAAGGTGATATAAAAGAGAATTATATCTTCAAAAAGTGAATAGCATACGGGTTTCTGTATGCTATTTTTGTTTGAAAAATTTGATATTGATATTTATTGTTTAATGTATTGCATAATTATTTAAATGAATTATCTAAAAATTTCTTAAATAATTTTGTTTTTCGTAATATATTTTTTACTAGATTTGGTCTTCCACAATCAAATAAGAATTTATATGAAAAAACAATTAACGTTGTTGGGAATGCTTTTTCTTTCAGGCATTTCCTTCGCGCAGACCGACCGACTCTGGTCGCCGGGTACTGTAAAACCAACCTCCGGTATCCTTGAAAATAAAACAGGCATCAATAATCCACGAATCTACAGCCTTGATATCAACGGATTAAAAAATGCTCTGGCCAATGCTCCAAAACGTCTTGCAGCGGGTGAAAAATCTGAAATTATTGTTTCGTTTCCCAATGCAGAAGGAAATATGGAAAATTTCAAGATCCGGGAAAACTCCAATTTCGACCTCCAGCTTGCTGCCAAATATCCAGACATTAAATCTTATGTAGGCGAAGGCCTGGAAAATCCAGCTTCAACGGTTTATTTCAGTATTTCTCCTCTTGGACTTTCATCCATGGAAATTTATGGTGATAAATCTGCGGTTTTCATTGAGCCTTATACTAAAGATCTTTCCACCTACATCGTTTACAAAAAATCTGACAAAAAAGACAATCTCAACAAATTTGAATGTACCGTTCTCGATGTTGCCCAAAAAGGAGCTTCCGCTTCGAGTGATATGGCCGCAAGACCTAATGCTGACGATGCCAAACTGAGAACCTTCAGGCTGGCACTATCCTGTACAGGAGAATATACGGCGTACTTCGGTGGTACCAAAGCCAATGCTTTAGCAGCCATGAATAATACCATGACCCGCGTCAATGGTGTTTTTGAAAAAGACTTTTCAGCCAGAATGGTTTTAATTTCCAATAATGATGCAGTGATTTATACCAGTGCTTCTTCAGATCCCTACTCTGCCGCTTCACAGATGAGCAACTGGAATTCCCAGCTGCAGTCTACTTTAACTTCGGTTATCGGAGAGGCCAACTACGATATCGGTCACCTTTTCGGAGCTTCCGGAGGTGGCGGAAATGCCGGTTGTATCGGATGTGTATGTACCAACGGCTCTAAAGGAAGCGGTTATACTTCTCCGGCGGATGCCATTCCGTCAGGTGATAATTTTGATATCGATTATGTGGCGCATGAAATGGGACATCAGTTTGGAGGAAACCATACTTTCTCCAATAGCAATGAAGGAACGGGTGCCAATATGGAACCGGGATCGGGATCAACGATCATGGGGTATGCCGGAATTACCAGCCAGGATATCCAGCCGCACTCCGATGCTTTCTTTCATGCCATCAGCATTCAGCAGATTACCAATAATATTAAAGCTAAAACCTGTCCTGTAAGTACCAATACGGGGAATTCAATTCCTACAGCCAACGCCGGATCAGATTACACGATCCCTAAAGGAACTCCTTTTATGCTGACCGGTACAGGCACCGATGCCAACGGTGATTCTCTGACCTATATTTGGGAGCAGATGGATAATGCTTCATCATCCCAGACGGGAGCGAGTTCAGCGGCAAGTGCTACCAAATCGTCAGGACCCACATTCAGATCCTGGACACCACAGGCAACGCCTGTACGGTATTTCCCCAGAATGGCTTCCATTCTTACCGGGGCTACAACAACTGCCGGATCAGAAATTACAGTGGAAGCTTTGTCTACTGTCGCGAGAACTTATAATTTCAGATTTACCGTTCGTGACAACAGAGCCGGCGGATCAGGAAACAATTCTGATGATGCGGTAATTACGGTGAACGGAACGGCAGGCCCATTTAGTGTAAGCTCACAAAACTCTGCAACAACCTATACAGGAGGAACTTCTCAAACCGTAACCTGGAATGTTGCCGGAACGACTGCAAACGGAGTAAATGCCGCCAATGTTGATATTCTTTGGTCTACAGACAGCGGGAATACGTGGACTACCCTGCTTTCGGGAACGCCTAATGACGGTTCTCAGGCAGTAACGATTCCCAATTCATCGACTACAACGGGAAGAATTATGGTAAAGGGATCCAATCATATTTTCTTTGATGTTAATAATGCCAATATTACAGTAAACGCAGGATCGGGAACCGTGGATACAACAGCACCGACTGCACCGTCATTAGCAGCTTCCGGTACCACTTCTACCGCTACTAATCTTTCATGGTCGGGAGCAACGGATAATGTTGCAGTGACCGGTTACGATGTTTATCAGGGATCTTCATTGATCGGTTCTACGGCATCGACATCTTATACCGTAACAAGTCTTACTCCTTCTACAACATACAGTTTCTCCGTAAGAGCAAAAGATGCGGCGGGTAATGTATCGTCTTCAAGCAATACGGTAAGTGTGACCACGCTTGCGGGAAGTACGGTTTCTTACTGTTCGGCTTCTGCCAATAATACGGCGGATGAAAGAATAGGAAATGTAAAATTCGGCTCTATCAATAATACTTCGACAGGAACTTCAGGGTATGAAAACTTTACCTCGGTTTCAACCAATGTGACAAGAGGAACGGCATATTCTATTTCCGTAACTCCGGTTTGGACGTCGACTGTTTACAGTGAAGCTTATGCAGTTTACATCGATTACAACGGAGACGGAGATTTTACAGACAGCGGAGAACTGGCATGGTCTAAAACAGGTTCTACCACAAGTCCCGCAACGGGTACCATCACCATCCCTTCTACCGCTACGGTGGGAAGTACCAGAATGAGAGTCATGATGCAGTATAACTCCGTCCCTTCATCGTCATGCGGAACTTATACCTACGGACAGGTGGAAGATTATACTTTAAATATCGTATCGTCCGGAAGAGCTGAGGCAGGCACCAAGGATCTGATAACCGATATTAAGCTATATCCGAATCCGGTAAAAGACATTTTATATATCTCTAATACGACGGCAGAAGATTACAAAATCTTCGATATGGGTGGAAAACTAATCAATTCAGGAAAACTTGAAAGAGGTTCTGTTAATGTAAGCAGCCTGATCAAAGGAGCTTATATGATCCAGATCGGCGGAACTTCCAAGAGATTCATTAAAAACTAATAGCTGATTCAATTAAATTTGAAGGCTGTCCGGAAACGGGCAGTCTTTTTTTATGGGTAATAAATGATGATTGATAATTGATAAATGATGATTGATGATTGATGACTGCTTTTAAAATTCATAGCTCAAGATTACAAATTGATGTTCATCATTTCATATTAATCGTAAAAACCTAAGTCTTGAATCCTGATTTCTGAAAGCTAATTTTTATCTTTGCCTAAATAAAAAATATTCATGGATAAAATTGACAGTCTGAATCAGGTAGCAGAATTCCACACCACTTTTAAAGCCCCGATTTTAGATACTCCGCAAATTCCTTCCGCGGAAAGATGTAACCTTCGTGTTGAGCTTTTGCAGGAAGAACTTAATGAACTGAAACAAGCCATTGCAGATAACGATCTTGTAGAAATTGCAGATGCTCTATGTGATCTTCAGTATGTATTAAGCGGCGCCGTGCTGGAATTCGGACTTGGCAATAAATTTGTAGAACTGTTCGATGAGGTACAGCGTTCCAATATGTCTAAAGCTTGCGACAATGAAGAACAGGCGCAGGAAACGGTAGCGTTTTACAAAGAAAAGGATGTGGAATCGTTTTATGAAAAGTCAGGTGAGAAATTTAATGTTTACCGGAAAGCAGATCATAAAGTGCTTAAAAACAAGTATTACTCTCCTGCAGATTTAAAGACCATTATAGAAAAATAGAATGAAAAAAATTATTACAAATCTTGTGACCGTTTCAGCATTATTAATGGCAGGACAGCAGCTTTCAGCCCAGAAAGTGGTGGTAGGCCGCGAGGTAGAAACCACTGAAGACGGGAAAATGCTTCTGGGAAATCAGCTTAAGGAAAAGTTTACTGAAGCACCCTATGCCGACTGGTACGTGAAAGAACATGATGAATATACCATGGACCAGAAGGCGATCAGTGAACTCAGGAAATATAAAATCAACAGTTACAATATGGTCGTTTTTATGGGAACCTGGTGTGAAGACAGCCATCGTGATTTTCCACGGCTGATGAAAATCCTGGAAGAGGTAAAATATCCTGAGAGCAAGCTGACAATCATTGCCGTGAACCGTAAGAAGGAATCTCCTACCGGCGATGAGGTAAAGTACAACGTTCATAAAGTTCCTACGATTATCCTGGAGAGATACGGTAAAGAAGTTGGCAGAATTATCGAAATGCCGACTACCGGATATATTGAAAGAGATCTTGTGGAGATATTAAAAAAAGATGACCAACCCGTAATCAAAGAAATTTTTAATAAATAAATCTTGAGGAATTTAAAAGTAATACTTCCGTTTCTGGCAGGAGTCATTGTAATGGTTATCCTGTTTTTCAGCTTCAGATCCTGTTTTAATCCCGCTGAGAAAACTGAGAAATCAGATTATTATATTCTGACCAATCAGATTTCAAAGATGAATAAAATGGTGGTTCTTGAGCAGAACACGTCATCGATGCAAAAAACAAAGATGGGTTACGAATTTTTTGGAAAAGAAGTATCCAGCAACAGCATCATTACGTATACCAAAACCAATGCTCAGGTGTCTTATGATCTTAACAAGATGAAAATGGAGGTTGATTCCATTAATAAAAAACTCATCATTACAGAATTGCCGGAAGCGGAAATAAGAATTACCCCAAGCGTTGAAATCCAGTCTCTCGATGATTCGTTCTTTAACAGGATTTCTGAAAAAGATATTAAAAACGTAACGCAGAAAGCTAAAGTAACAGCCATCAATTCAATCGATCAGAACAGACTGAGAAATGAAGGGCGTGAACAGCTGATGGAAAATCTCAATTCAATATTCGTTTTGGCAAAGGCTTTGAATTACAAGATTGAAGACCAGACCGGAAAGCTCGGTGTTCTCAAACTGTAAAATGTAAAGCAATGGACTCAGAAGAAAACAAAAAACAGGAATCTGCAAACGCTGCGGAAACCAAGAAACAAAATCAGGATTTTCCTAACATTCCTGCATCATCCAAGAAAACAAATCCGTCTGATGTAGATAAAGAAGATGTCCAGAAATCTTCAAAGAACAACAAGTCGGGGAAAACCGATAATACGGAAGACTAAATAAAAAGGTTCTGCTTCAGTGAAGCGGAACCTTTTTCAGAAAAAAAATATACAAATAAAAATCAAACCTTGAGAAATTCGCTCCGCCGTCTGAATTTTATGGACTGTTAATTCTTATCTAATTGCGGCGAAGCGAAATTTATTTTTTTTAAATCATACAATGGTAGATTTCCCGAGTTTCACATTTTCAAAATTATAATACGACTTTTCGGAATATTTGATAAAATCAGAAATAAAGCTCCCCACTTCACTGGTTGAATAAGGTTGTTTGGCATTCAGATCTACCGTGACGTATTTATTTTCGATCGCATGTTCTACAGACTGTCTCAATTTTTCTGCTGCCTGTTCCAGATTTAAATAATCAAGCATCATTGCCGTGCTCAAAACAGAAGCGATCGGATTGGCGATTCCTTTTCCTTTTGCCTGCGGATAAGATCCGTGGATCGGCTCAAATAATGCATTTCCATTGCCAATCGATGCTGAAGGAAGTAAACCGATTGAACCTCCGATAACACTTGCTTCATCGGATATGATGTCTCCAAACATATTTTCTGTCACAATAACATCAAACTGTTTCGGATTTAAAATCAACTGCATGGCCGCATTGTCGACAAACATGAAGTCAAGCGCCACATCAGGGTAGTCCGCGGCGATCTCTTTGCAGATTTTTCGCCATAATCTTGAGGTGTCGAGAACGTTTGCCTTGTCAATCAGCGTTAATTTTTTTCTTCGTTTTTGAGCCTCCTGGAAAGCCATGTGAACAATTGGTGCTATCTCATCACGGCTATATTTGCAGATATCATAAGCATAGCCAGCTTCTTCATCGGTAAATTTTTCGCCAAAATAAATCCCGCTTACCAATTCCCTGAAGATCTGAATATCAGTACCTTCAATGATTTCCTTCTTCAAAGGGCTTTTTTCGATTAAAGAACCGTATGTTTTCAAAGGCCTGATGTTTGCAAAAAGACCAAGCTCTTTACGAAGCTTCAATAGCCCTTGTTCCGGACGTACTTGAGCATCAGGGTTATTATCAAAAGACGGATCTCCGATAGCTCCGAAAAGTACTGCATCCGATTCCTTACAGATGTCCAGTGTTTCATCCGGCAGCGGATTTCCTGTTTTATAAATGGCTTCAGCGCCCATCAATCCGTATTTAAACTCGAATTTATAGTGAAATGCCTCGGCTATTGCATCCAGGATTTTAATGCTCTCTGCCACTACTTCCGGTCCGATTCCGTCTCCGGGAAGGACTGCAATTTTAAAATCAGTTTTCATAAACTTTTCGTGTTTTTTTCAATTCAAATTCCTGAATGGCCTGTTTCCTGCTGATCAGGAAATCGATATCGTCATACCCATTGATCAGACATATTTTTTTATAAGAATCCAACTCAAAGTATTCGGTTTTATCATTAAAAGTAATGGTCTGGTTTTCAACATCGACTGTGATTTCCTTTTCCGGGTTTTCCGTAATATCGGTTAAAATTTCCTTTAAAAAACTTTCCGAAACTTTTACGGGCAGCAAGCCGTTGTTTAAAGCATTTCCTTTAAATATATCCGCAAAAAAACTGGAAACAACCACTTTAAAACCGTAATCGGTGAGCGACCAGGCCGCATGCTCCCGACTGCTTCCGCAACCGAAATTATTGCCGGCAACTAAGATTTCACCTTCATATTTAGGATTATTCAGAACAAATTCAGGGTTGGGTTCACCGGTGTGAACATTGTATCGCCAGTCCCTGAAAAGATTACTGCCAAAACCTTTCTTGTCAATACTCTTTAAAAACCTTGCCGGAATGATCTGGTCCGTATCTATATTTTCTACCGGCAACGGAATTGCACGGGATTTTAGTTTTATTAATTTTTGCATTTTGTTTAGTTTTTTTAAGGTCAATGGTCAATTTTACTTCGTAAGTCAATGGTCAATTTTTAATTACTACTAAAATTCACTTGCAAAGCAAAATTGACTCGCTTAGCGAAATTCACGATTCACTTATCCCATCAGTTCTCAAACACTGAAATTTTCCCCTCAACCGCTACTTTTGCCGCAGTCAGAGGACTTGCCAGGATCGTTCTTGCGCCCTGTCCCTGTCTTCCTTCAAAATTCCTGTTGGAAGTCGAAACACAATATTCACCTTCAGGGATTTTATCGTCATTCATGGCGAGACATGCTGAACATCCAGGCTGTCTGATCTGAAAACCGGCTTCATTAAAAATTGTATCAAGACCTTCTTCAAAGATCTGTTTTACCACTTGCTGGGAACCGGGTACAATCAGGGCCTGAACGTGCTCCGATTTTCTTTTGCCTTTAATATATTTCGCTGCCGAGCGAAAATCCTCAATGCGTGCATTGGTACAGCTTCCGATGAAAACATAATTCACTTTTATATCCGAAAGTGCCTGTCCGGCCTTCAACCCCATATATTTCAGGGCTTTTTCTTCTGAATCATTCTGAGGATCAGGAATATTCTGATAAATGGAAATTCCCATTCCCGGATTGGTTCCATACGTTACCATCGGAAAAATATCTGAAGCATCAAATGTAAATTCTGCATCGAAAACGGCTTCATCGTCAGTCTTTAGGGTTTTCCAGTATTCGAGTTTCTCTTCCCATTCCTCTCCTTTTGGCGCGAAGGTTCTGTCTTTTACGTATTGAAAAGTTGTTTCATCCGGAGCGATCATTCCTCCCCTGGCGCCCATTTCGATGCTCATGTTACAGACGGTCATTTTACCTTCCATTGACATTTCCTCGAAAACATTACCTGCGTATTCACAGAAATACCCTGTCCCGCCATCGGTCCCGATTTTAGAAATGATATATAGGATGACATCTTTTGGCTGAACATGCTGATTTAATTTTCCATTTACGGTAATCCTCATGGACTTTGGCTTGTTTAATAATAAGCACTGGCTCGCAAAAACCTGTGCGACCTGGCTTGTTCCGATGCCGAAGGCGATGGATCCGAAAGCGCCGTGGGTGGAAGTATGGCTGTCTCCGCACACGATGCTCATTCCAGGCTGGGTGATGCCAAGTTCGGGAGCGATAATGTGAACAATTCCCTGGTAAGGATGCCCTAAGCCGTATAATTCAATATTATTTTTTTTACAGTTTTCGGTTAGTTGTTCGACCTGGTTTCTTGAAGATGCGTCTCTTATAGGGAGATCCTGGTCCCAGGTCGGAACATTGTGATCGGCTGTGGCTACAATCTGTTTCGGCCTGAAAATTTCCAGATTACGTGATTCCAGTTCTGCAAAAGCCTGTGGGCTGGTTACTTCGTGAATCAGGTGTTTGTCAATATAGATAATCTGAGGTCCGTCCGGAATGGTCTCCACCACATGGGCATCCCAGACTTTGTCAAATAGTGTTTTTTTATCCTTGTTCATTTTTATTTGTATTGAAGATCAGGCTTCTATCCTATTTTCCTTGTTGCTTTTTCAATAATCAGGCTTAAATCATCATTGTTGACTTCCTTTTTACGGTCGGCAATTTTCAGGAATTCCTGATATAAGAAATCAAGCTCATTTTTGGTCACATCAAAACCGATATTTTTGAATCGGTACGCTAAAGCCGAACGTCCGCTTCTGGCTGTGAGTATAATAGATGACGCATTGACGCCGACTTCCGAAGGATCGATGATTTCATAGGTTTCCCTGTTTTTGATAACCCCGTCCTGATGGATTCCTGAGCTGTGTGCAAATGCATTGGCTCCCACGATGGCTTTGTTGGGCTGTACGGGCATTCCCATCAGATCAGACACCAAAACACTCATGGAATTGAGCATTTTGGAGTTGACCTCTGTGTATAATTTTAAATTTTTATGTTGTTTAAGAATCATGACGACTTCTTCCAGGGCGGTATTCCCGGCTCTTTCTCCAAGTCCGTTTATCGTACATTCAATCTGTCTTGCGCCATTGATAACGCCGGAGATTGAATTGGCGGTGGCGAGTCCCAGATCATTATGGCAGTGACATGACAAAACTGCCTTTTCAATTCCCTTTACATTTTCTTTTAAATACTTAATTTTTTCACCGTATTCGGCGGGCAGGCAATATCCTGTCGTATCGGGAATATTTAAAACGGTTGCTCCGGCCTTAATGGCCGCTTCGCAGACTCTGGCCAGATAATCATTATCTGTTCTTCCTGCATCTTCTGCATAAAACTCTACATCTTCGACGAAAGTTTTTGCGTATTTTACAGCCTGAACGGCTCTTTCGATAATATCTTCCCTGTTTGAATTGAATTTATATCTGATGTGCGAATCTGAAGTTCCGATTCCAGTGTGTATTCTTGGTCTTCTGGCATATTTCAGTGCCTCTGCAGCGGTGTCAATATCTTTCTGATTGGCTCTGGTCAGGGCGCAAACCTTTGCATTTTTTACCAGTTTTGAGATTTCTGAAACCGAATGAAAGTCTCCCGGACTTGAAATCGGGAAACCGGCTTCGATCACATCAACTCCAAGTTCGTCAAGCTTTTCTGCAATAACCAGCTTTTGTTCCGTATTCAGTTTACAACCCGGAACCTGTTCTCCATCCCTCAGCGTAGTGTCAAAAATTTCAACTTTTTCGGAATTCATAATGAAGTTTTTACTTAATTTTGATTCAAAACTAAAGAGTTGAAAGATTTTCCGTTTTTCAATTTTATAAAAAAATACAATATCCAAAATATTCAAGAATAGATTTAATGGTTTGTTTATCAGTGTTTTAATTTATATAAATTTACAATGGCAGAATTGCATAAAGATTTTTTATTTGTACTTGTAAAGTCTCTCACGACTTCGGAAAAAAGGCAATTCAGGTTGTATGTAAACCGGCTCGGAATTAATGTAGATGCAAAATTTCTTCTTCTTTTTTCTGAACTTGATAAGATGTCAGAATATGACGAAAGTATTATCATTAAAAAAAAGATTTCTACCAAGCAGCAGCTGTCAAATCTTAAAGCTCATCTTTATAAGCAAATACTGGTAAGCTTAAGGATGAATCCAAGTCATCAGAATTACAGGATACAACTGCGCGAACAACTTGATTTTGCAAATATTCTGTACCAGAAAGGTCTTTATAAGCAGGCTTTAAAAATTTTAGATAAAACCAAACAATCCGCGCTGGAACTTGATGAAAAAACAATTGCTTCGGAAATTATTGATCTGGAAAAAGTAATTGAATCACAGTTTATTACAAGAAGTATTGAAGGCCGTGCCGAAGAGCTGATCAAACAATCCACGGAAATCAGTAAACAGAATCATTATGCCACAGAACTGTCTAACCTTTCATTGAAACTGTATAGCCAGATGCTCACACATGGTTATGTGAAAACTGATGAAGAGCGTGCGGAAATCATGGAGATTTTTAATGCCCAAATCCAGAAAATAGTTTTTGACAAGCTGAATTTTACTGAGAAATTATGGTATTTTAAAGCGCACGTCTGGAAAAATCAATTGTTGCAGGAGTATAAATATACCCTGAAATATGCCTTTCAGTGGGTCGATTTATTTCACAAAAACCCCGAGATGATCACAAGCCATCCGGTATGGTATATTAAAGGGAACACTTACCTTCTGAAAATCCTGTTTCTTTATGGGAATATTGATGTTCTGGAGAATAGTTTCAATACCTTCAATGAAACGGTTTATGCTTCAAGTTTTGCTCAAAATGAAAACCTTCAATCCCTTATTTTTCTTACCCATTACAATACGCTAATGAATATTCATTTCGTGAAAGGAGAATTCTTTTCAGGTTCCAAACTCGTTCCTGAAATCGAACTGAAAATGGAAAAACTGCGCGATAAAATTGATGAGCATCATTTTATGATTTTATATCTGAAAATGGCCGCTATGTTTTTCGGAAGTAAAAAATTTAAAGAATCCATAACGTATTCATTAAAGGTTATCGAATCCAAAGGAAATGTTCAGGAAGATCTTTTGTTCCACACACGGATTCTAATCCTGATGGCGAAACATGAATCCGGTAATGACGAAGATTATGATGAATTTATCAAGGCGACCCTGAAGTTTGTGAAAAAAATGAAAAAGCCCGATGCATTTCATTTTGAGAGTATTGAATTCTTTAAAAACCTGAACAGTATCACTCCTCAAAATCAGCTGGAATCGTTTAAAAAATTTGATAAAAAGCTGGAAGTTTTCTCCGGAAACGAATATTACAGAAGATCTTTGCTGTATATAGATATTCACGGGTGGGTAAAGTCTAAATTACGAAATGTTGATGTTATAGAAATCATTAAAGAGAAAGTGAGATCTAAAAGGAAAACGGATTAATCTTTATTTTTCATAAAAATTGACTTAAATACAACTATTAAAAACGACATTATTTCATTTTTAGTATTAAATATGTCTTCAAATGTGTGGTGTTTATAGCATTTTAAATAAAAATTCCGTATTTTTGCCTCTTAAAATTTCTTAGTAAACAATGATAAAAATTACACTTCCAGACAGTAGTGTCAAAGAATTCGAAGCAGGAGTTACTCCTCTAGATGTGGCAAAATCTATAAGCGAGGGATTGGCTAGAAATACCATTTCCGCAATTGTTAATGACAGACAAGTAGAGACGACCACGCCTATCACCACGGATTCTACGGTACAATTGCTTACCTGGAATGATGATCTTGGAAAGAAAGCCTTCTGGCATTCGTCTGCCCACCTTCTGGCGCAGGCTATCCTTGAGTTTTATCCGAATGCTAAGTTAACCATCGGTCCGGCAATCGAAAGCGGATTCTACTATGATGTGGATTTCGGTGACGAAAGCTTATCTGAAAAAGATTTCGAGAAGATCGAGAAAAAGGTATTGGAAAACGCAAAAAAAGGATCAACATTCTCGCTTTATCCAGTTTCTAAAGAAGAAGCACTAAAAGTGTATGCTGATAATCCGTATAAAGTAGAGCTCATCTCTAATCTTAATGATGGTGAAATTACTTTCGTGACTCACGATGATTTCACAGACCTTTGTCGTGGAGGACACATCCCGAATACCAGTATTGTAAAGGCGGTAAAGATTTTAAATGCAGCAGGCGCTTACTGGAGAGGAAATGAAAAAAATCCACAGCTGACAAGAGTTTACGGTATTTCTTTTCCTAAACAGAAAGACCTAACGGAATATCTTGAAAGACTGGAAGAAGCGAAAAGAAGAGACCACAGAAAGTTAGGTAAAGAACTGGGAATCTTTGCTTTCTCTGAAAAAGTGGGTGCCGGTTTGCCGTTATGGTTGCCGAAAGGAACCGCTTTGAGAAGAAAACTTGAGAATTTCCTTTCTGCCGCTCAGAAAAAAGGAGGATATGAATTTGTAATGTCACCGCACATCGGAGCCAAAGAATTGTATGTAACTTCCGGACACTGGGATAAATACGGAGCTGACAGCTTTCAGCCGATCAAAACTCCTAACGAGGGGGAAGAATTTATGCTGAAGCCGATGAACTGCCCGCACCACTGTGAAATTTATAAAACTTCACAATGGAGCTACAGGGATTTGCCGAAAAGATATGCCGAATTCGGAACGGTTTACCGGTATGAGCAATCGGGAGAGCTTCATGGCTTGACAAGAGTTCGCGGGTTTACCCAGGATGATGCCCACCTTTTCTGTACACCGGATCAGCTGTTGGGAGAATTTGAAAAAGTAATTGATCTTGTACTGTATGTTTTCAGATCTTTAGGTTTTGAAGATTTTGTAACACAGGTTTCTCTGAGAGATCCTGAAAACAGGGAAAAATATATCGGTTCCGATGAAAACTGGGAGAAAGCGGAAAACGCGATCATCACTGCGGCAAAAAATAAAGGTTTAAGAACCGTTATTGAATATGGTGAAGCGGCATTCTACGGGCCAAAGCTTGATTTCATGGTGAAAGATGCTTTAGGCAGAAGATGGCAGCTGGGAACTATCCAGGTAGATTATAATTTACCGGAAAGGTTTGACCTTCACTATATCGGAAGTGACAATGAAAAGCACCGACCGGTGATGATCCACAGAGCACCTTTCGGTTCTATGGAACGTTTTATAGCAATTCTGCTTGAGAATACGGCTGGAGATTTCCCGCTGTGGCTGAGCCCGGATCAGTTTATTATTCTTCCGATCAGTGAAAAATATGTAGATTATGCTAAAAAAGTTTCAGAATTTTTAGAAAATCACGATATTAGCGGTCAGATTGACGACAGAAACGAAAAGACCGGTAAAAAGATCCGTGATGCGGAATTGAATAAAATCCCGTTCATGCTTGTAGTAGGGGAAAATGAGGAGAAAGATGGCACAATTTCTGTACGTAGACGTGGGGAAGGTGACCTGGGAGTCATGAATTTAGAAGATTTTGCTTCCTACTTCAAAAAAGAATCGGCGATCTAGGATCAAAGATTTGAAATTCAGAATTATATTAATTTTAAATTGTTCTGAATATTATTTAAATTAGAGTTAACCAATAAAATTATAATACAATAGCACAGAGATTTAACAACAGGGGCCCACAGAGACGTCCGGTACAGGAGGACTTACACTTGATCAACGATAAAATTCGTGTGAGAGAGCTTCGTTTGGTGGGCGATAACGTAGAGCCGGGAGTATATCCTACTGAAAAAGCAAAACAGATTGCCCAGGAACAGGAACTGGATCTGGTAGTGATTTCCGATAAGGCTGAACCGTTTATTGCTAGGATACTGGACTATAAAAAGTTTTTGTACGAGCAAAAGAAAAAAACAAAGGAATTAAAGGCCAAGCAGGTAAAAGTGGTGGTAAAAGAGATCCGTTTCGGACCTCAGACCGATGAACACGATTACGAATTCAAAAAAAAGCATGCTGAAAAATTCCTTGAAGAAGGTTCAAAATTAAAGACCTACGTATTTTTTAAAGGACGTTCGATTATCTTTAAGGACCAGGGAGAAATTTTACTTTTGAAACTGGCTCAGGAATTGGAGCACGTTGGGAAAGTAGACCAGCTTCCTAAACTTGAAGGAAAGAGAATGATTATGATGATGAGTCCTAAAAAACCGGCTAAATAATCTATAAGATAATCAGGGATTCCAGCTCAGCTTTGAATCTTGATTTAATATAACTAAAAGAGATTTTCTATGAAAGTCTCTTTTGTATTATTATTTTTAGTAATTTTGCAGACGCAATTATTGTGTGAGAACACATTTAAAGTAAGTAATGATTTGAAAGGATAATGTGACAACTGATTTTATGAGTGATACATTTGAATTCATACATTACCATATTGAAAAAGAATTGATAACAAAACCATAAAAAGCAGAACAATGCCAAAATTAAAAACGAAATCAGGTGCTAAGAAACGTTTTGCTCTTACCGGATCTGGTAAGATCAAAAGAAAAAACGCTTACAAAAGCCACATTTTAACTAAAAAAGAAACTAAGCAGAAGAGAAATCTTACTACTACTTCTTACGTAGCTAAAGTGGACGAAAAAAGCGTTCAACGTCAATTAGCCATTAAGTAGTTTTTATAAATCTATATCCGGTTTATAAGAATTCAAAACAAATTCAACATTTTAACCCTGAAATGGAGCCACTAAGAGTAATGAAATATTTGCCGCACATTTCAAAAAAACAATTTAAATTATGCCAAGATCAGTAAATGCGGTAGCTTCTAGAGCTCGCAGAAAGAAAATTTTTAAGCAAGCTAAAGGTTTTTTCGGTAGAAGAAAGAACGTTTGGACAGTAGCTAAAAACGCGGTAGAAAAAGCAATGCAATATGCTTACCGTGGAAGAAAAGAGAAGAAAAGAAACTTCAGAGCACTTTGGATCACTCGTATCAACGCAGGAGCTAGAGAGCACGGAATGTCTTACTCTCAATTTATGGGAGCTCTTAAAAAGAACAACATTGAGCTTAACAGAAAGGTTTTAGCCGATTTAGCAATGAATCATCCTGAAGCTTTCAAAGCAGTTGTAGATCAAGTAAAATAATGTAAAATTTTTGTTATCAATATAAATCCCGGATTTTTTGTCTGGGATTTTTTTATATACATTTGCCTAAATTTATTAAATCCGAAAAACTGTATTTAAAAGTGAAGAAAATAACGACTCTTTTGCTAATTTTTTTAGCATCTTATAGCTTACAGGCACAAAGTTTCATTCAGGCCTACCAAAACAGAGCAAACCAGGTTTCCCAGACCAATGTCACCACAATTCTCCAGGAATTTGAAAATCTGGGCGTAAAAACGACAGGGTCTCAGGCCAATACCAATACATTAAACTGGCTTAAAGCTAAATATCAGTCTTATGGTTACTCAGCCAGTCAGATTACGGAGGATGCTTTCACATTCGGAAATACCAGTTCTAAAAACTTGATTATCACAAAGACCGGAACTCTCTATCCTAATATTTATGTAATCATTTGCGGACATTACGATACCATCACCGGCCCGGGAGTAAGTGATAACGGAAGCGGAACCTCCATTATTCTCGAAGCTGCAAGGATTTTGAAAGATGTTCCTACGGAGTACTCCATCAAATTTATTCATTTTTCCGGTGAAGAACAGGGATTACACGGAAGTGCTCATTATGCTGATAATGTTGTGTTTCAGAATAATGTACGACAACTAAATATAAGACTTGTGTTTAATATCGATCAGGTTGGCGGACAACTCGGCAATATAAATGATGCCATAAAATGCGAAAGTGACCAGTCGGGACAGTCTGGAAATAACAGTCAGTCACTGGCTTTCACCCAGCAGTTAGCCAATTGTACATCATTATATTCTCCGTTACAAACCGTAATGTCCAATGCCTATTCTTCTGATTATATGCCTTTTGAAGAAAATGGGGATATCATTACAGGATTTTATGAAAATGAAAGAAGTTACAACGAACATACAGTCGATGATACCTTTGCTAATGTAGACCCGGTTTACGTGTATAACGTAGGAAAAGCTGCTGTGGGAGCATTACAGCATTTTGCTACGGCGACAATCGCTCAGCTTGGCACTGAAGATGTGAATGTACATTCTTTAGAGTCAGTAAAGGTTTATCCCAATCCGTCTAAAGATTTCATTAACATTGAATTGCCGAAAGATATCAAAGATTTTCATGTGGAAATTACAGATATGAACGGCCGTTTAATCATCAATAAGCAAAATGAGAAAAAGATCAATGTTTCATCATTGGCAAACGGAGCTTATTTATGCAATATAAAATCAAGCAGCCAGACTGCGGTGAGAAAAATTATCATCGGAAAATAACAGTAATTTATTTTACGAATCTCGGTGGGCTAAATAAAGCCCGCCGAGATTTTTTATAGGGTAAAGTTATTTGTTACGCTGAGCAAGAGTTTTCTCAATATCCTGTAAACTCATATTCTTGAACCTAAGTAAAATTAAAAAATGGTATAACAGATCTGCTGCTTCATTTTTAAAAAGATCATCATTGTTATCTTTTGATTCAATAACCAGTTCTATGGCTTCCTCTCCTACTTTCTGGGCTATTTTATTTACTCCCTTCTGAAATATGGAATAGGTATAAGAATTTTCAGGTTTGTCAGCGATCCTGTGGCTGATTTTCGCTTCCAGTTCATATAAAAATCCCTTCGTCTCCTTATCTCCAAAGCAACTGAAATCTCCCGTATGGCATACGACATTTTGAGGAATAACTTTGATCAGAATGGTATCTTGGTCACAATCGGTTTCTATGCTTTTTACCGTCAGGAAATTTCCGGATTCTTCGCCTTTGGTCCACAATCTCTGTTTTGTACGGCTGTAAAATGTTACGATCTTTTCATTTTTTGTTTTTTCAAATGCTTCCTCGTTCATATATCCTAGCATCAAAACCTGCATGGTTCTGTCGTCCTGAATGATTACAGGGACCAGCCCGTCATTGTTTTTATTGAAGTTGATGTTCATCGTATTGCTAATTTTTTAGATTTTAATTCACTTTTTAAATCCTGAATTTTTATTTCATCAAAATGGAAAATGCTTGCGGCAAGGGCTCCGGTGGCTTTTGTCAGTTTAAATACATCTTCGAAGTCTGAAACTTTGCCTGCTCCACCCGAAGCAATGACAGGAATATTGATGCTTTCAGAAACCCGTTTTGTAATTCCCAGATCGAATCCTCTTTTTGTACCGTCGCCATTCATTGAAGTCAGTAAAATCTCTCCGGCACCCAGTTGCGCCGCCGTTTCCGCCCATTTTATGGTTTTTATCTCGGTCATTTCCCTTCCGCCTTTAATGTGAACCCAGTCTTCATCATCCACAAATCGGGTGTCGATCGCCACAACAATACACTGGCTGCCAAATTCTTTTGCTAAATCCGTTATTAACCCTGGGTTTTTAACGGCAGCAGAATTAATACTTATTTTATCCGCTCCGGCACGTAAAAGTTTCCCTACATCGTCCACCGACGAAATGCCGCCGCCAACGGTAAAGGGAATGCTGATTTCTGCGGCAATATTCCTTACCAGTTCGATAAATGTCTTACGTTCTTCGATAGTTGCCGTGATATCAAGGAAAACCAGTTCGTCAGCTCCTTCTCTTTCGTATTTCTTTGCGAGTTCCACAGGATCTCCGGCGTGTATAAGATCATTGAAATTTATTCCTTTCACGGTAGTTCCGTCTTTAATATCCAGGCATGGAATGATTCTTCTTTTAAGCATTTTGGATAAAATCTTGAAGTTGTTTTAAACTGATTTTCCCTTCATAAATCGCTTTCCCGATAATTGTTGCCGAGCAGCCGATTTCTTTCATCTCATAAAGATCCTGCAGACACGAAATACCTCCGCTGGCTGTAAGATTGATAGAGGTTTTGTTCAAAATTTCTTTGTAAAGCTCCTTAGAAGGACCTTCCAGCATTCCATCTTTCGAAATATCGGTACAGATTACGTTTCTGATCTTTTTATCCTGGTAATTGAAAATAAAATCGATAATGTCCAGTTTGCTGTTTTCCAGCCAGCCGGAAGTTTTTATTTTCCGGTTCTCACAATCGGCTCCCAGGATTATTTTCTCAGATCCGTATTTTTCGATCAGATCAAAGCAAAATTCAGGATTCTCAACCGCAATACTGCCGATGGTAACTTGTTTTGCTCCTGAACTAAAAGCTATTTCAATATCTTCAGCTGTTTTCAGGCCTCCTCCGAAATCTATTGTTAAAGAGGTTTCCTTTGCAATAGACTCCAGGATTTTCTGATTAACGATATGCCTGGATTTTGCACCATCGAGATCAACCAGGTGAAGATATTGTATACCTGAATTTTCAAATTCCTTGGCGACTTCAACAGGGTTTTCATTGTATATTTTTTTTGTGTCGTAATTTCCTTTCGACAAACGCACACATTTTCCGTCGATGATATCAATGGCTGGAATAATTTTCATCTTTAAAGATTTAAAAAGTTTTGTAATAAACGGCTCCCGATTTCTCCCGATTTCTCAGGGTGAAACTGCACGGCATAAAAATTATTTTTTTGCAGAGACGCACTGAACGGTAAAATATAATCGCAGGCTGAAGTTGTATTTTCAGATAATTCACAGTAAAAGCTGTGTATGAAATAAACATCACTGTTCTCTTTGATCCCCGAAAAAACATTTGATTTAAATTCTGAAATGGCATTCCATCCCATGTGCGGAACGATTCCACGGGCCGGAAAGCGTTTAACATCAACATCAAAAATTCCCATTCCATGGGTATTTCCTTCTTCATTGTTCCTGCACATCAGCTGCATGCCCAGGCAAATGCCCAGAACCGGCTGTTTTAAAGAAGGTATTAAAAGATCCAAACCATTCTGCTTTAAAATCTTCATGGTCGACGAAGCTTCACCGACGCCCGGAAAAATAACCTTATCAGCTTTCCTGATGATTTCAGGATCATCGGTGATCACCGATTCTGCATTTAATCTTTTTAAAGCATTCTGTACGGAGTTTACATTTCCGCCGTTGTATTTTATAATGGCTATCATGCTATAAAGTGCCTTTGGTTGATGGAATATTGAAATTTTGATCGGTCTGATTCACGGCCATTTTTACCGCCTTAGCGAAAGCTTTAAAAACAGATTCGATTTTGTGATGCTCATTTGCACCTTCAGCTTTGATGTTGATATTGCACTGCGCGGCATCTGAAAAAGATTTAAAGAAATGAAAAAACATCTCCGTAGGAACATCTCCGATCTTTTCTCTTTTAAAATCTGCGTCCCAGACCAGCCAGGAACGTCCTCCGAAGTCGATCGCCACCTGCGCCAGACAGTCATCCATAGGAAGTAAAAAGCCGTACCTCTCGATTCCTTTTTTCTTTCCCAATGCTTTTGCGAAAGCTTCCCCCAAAACAATTCCTGTATCCTCGATGGTATGATGTTCGTCTACATGTAAATCTCCTGTTGCATTGATTTTCAAATCGATATTGCCGTGTCTGGAAATCTGTTCGAGCATGTGGTCGAAAAACTGAAGGCCTGTTGAAATCTCAGA
The DNA here is from genome assembly GCF_056333165.1 of Chryseobacterium endophyticum. Taxonomy (NCBI): domain Bacteria; kingdom Pseudomonadati; phylum Bacteroidota; class Flavobacteriia; order Flavobacteriales; family Weeksellaceae; genus Chryseobacterium; species Chryseobacterium endophyticum. The sequence goes on along the minus strand of NZ_JBWGXE010000002.1, from coordinate 538,364 downwards.
TTTTCCTTTCCCGTCGAGGTTGATTTCTATGTCTATAGCGGTTTCATTCGTCTTTCTGATAACCTGTGCCTTTCTGGGAATCTTTTTGAGATATTGGTAAATTTCGTCCCAACTCTCTGTAGTTAATTCAGCTTCTTCATTTTGGTTCTTATTTAAAAAAACAGATTTTGAGCCTAAATTTTTTGCCAGCTGAATATCCGTAAGCCTGTCACCAATAACAAATGAATTTTTAAGATCATAATCGCCGTATATGTATTTTCCCAGTAAGCCGGTTCCCGGTTTTCTCGTCGGTAGATTTTCGTATTCAAAGCTCTTATCGATAAGAATGTCGTTGAATACAATGCCTTCATTTTCAAAATATTTCAGCATTTTTTCATGAGGTTTAATAAAATCTTCGTACGGGAAAGCATCTGTTCCGAGCCCATCCTGGTTGGTAATCATCACCAGCTCAAAATCGAGTTCTTTGGTTATTTTTGCAAGATTCCGGAAAACTCCCGGATAAAATTCCAGCTTTTCCAAAGAATCTACCTGGAAATTTACCGGCGGTTCTACGATCAATGTTCCGTCGCGGTCTATAAATAATATTTTTTTCATGATTCAATATTTTTAAGAATTTCCACGAGTCTTTTATTTTCTTCCCTGCTGCCTACGTTTATCCTGATACAATTGGGGATTTGCGGATCTCTTTTGCTGGTAAGAATTTCATTTTCTAATAATTTCTGATAAACCTGGCCTACATTTATAAATTCAATTAAGAAAAAATTGGCGTCCGTCGGATATATTTTTTTTATACAATTTATACTTTGGAGATTATTTTTTAACCATAAAATTTCATTTAAAGTATTTTGGATGTGTGACTCTGTTTTGTGTTTATTATCAATAGATTGTATAATATTATTTAAACTGACTGAATTAACGTTGTAGGGAGCTTTCACCGTATTGATGAGGGTAATAACCTCCTTTGATGCATAGGCACATCCTACCCTTGCTCCGGCCATTCCCCAAGCCTTTGAAAAGGTTTGAAGAACAATGAGATTGGAATATTTTTCCAGCAGCCGGATATTCGATTTTTTCCCTGAAAATTCAATATAGGCTTCATCTACCACAACTACTCCATCGAAATTTTTAACGTAAAACTCTATATCTTCCACTGCATTCCCGGTCGGGTTGTTTGGCGAACACAGGAAAAAAACTTTAGGTTTTTGTGCCCCTGAAATTTTTAAAAATTCCTCTTTATCGATTTCAAAATTTTCATCTAAATTTAATTTTAAGATCTTATTTTCATTGATTGAGGCATAAAAACCGTACATCGCAAATGAAGGATTCATCACCAGAACAGTATCCTTTTTAGGCTCACAGAAAACTTTTACAATTAAATCAATCAGTTCATCGCTGCCATTGCCTATCGCGATCTGTTTTTCAGAAATGTTTTTGAGTTCCGATACTTTCTGTTTCAATTTTTTCTGTGTAGAATCGGGATAGCGGTTCAGCGCTCCGTACGCACTTTCGTTGGCATCAAGCAAAATCGGAGAATTGAATTGATTGTGATCCCTAAAACTTAGGTAAGGCTGTAATTCCAGAATGTTTTTTCTGACCAGGTTATTGATATTAAAATCTTTCATTATCCTTTATTTAATCTTATGGTTACGGCATTTTTATGGGCAAACAATCCTTCTGCCTCTGCCATGGTTTCTATTGTTTTTCCTAAATTTCTGAGTCCTTTTTCAGAGAGCTGCTGAAAAGTGATCTTTTTCACAAAGCTGTCTACCGAAACTCCGCTGTAATTCTTTGCAAATCCGTTTGTCGGAAGCGTGTGATTGGTTCCGCTTGCGTAATCTCCCGCACTTTCACAGGAATAATTCCCTAAAAAAACAGACCCTGCATTCTGAATTTGTGATAAAACATTTTCGAAATTCTGTATGGCCAGAATCAGGTGTTCCGGGGCATATAAATTGCTGAATTCAAGAGCTTCTTCCAGTGTTTTCAGTAATATAAAATGACTGTTTTTCAATGATTCTGCAGCCATTTCGTTTCTGGGAAGCATTTTAAGCTGTTTTTCCGTTTCTTTAATAGTTTCAGTAAGCACCTTTTCATCATCAGTGATAAAAATTACCTGGCTGTCACTTCCGTGTTCGGCCTGTGACAGTAAATCGGCTGCACAGAATTCAGGAACGGCGTGTTTATCGGCTATTATAAGAACTTCACTGGGGCCTGCAGGCATATCAATAGCAATGTTATAGTTTTGTGCATATTCTTTAGCGGCTACAACATACTGATTCCCGGGTCCGAAAATTTTATAAACATTCGGGATGCTTTCTGTTCCCAGGGCCATAGCGGCAATAGCATGTGCACCGCCTGCTTTAAAAATTTTAGTCACGCCACAAAGCTTTGCGGTAGATAGGATCGCAGGGTTGATATTTCCATTTTTATCCGGAGGGGTACACAAAACGATTTCTTTACAACCTGCCAACTGTGCCGGAATGGCCAGCATCAGAACGGTAGAAAACAAAGGCGCACTGCCTCCAGGGATATAGATCCCGACTTTTTCAATAGCCCTGTTTTCCCTCCAGCAGATCACCTCTTCCATCGTTTCGATTTTTTCAACTGCCTGTATTTGTGAAGCATGAAATTTGGTAATATTATCCTTAGCGATATGAATTGATTCTTTTAATTCGGGACTTACCAGTTCTACAGCTTTCTCAATTTCTTCAGCAGATACGCAGATGTTTTTGATCTCTGCCTTATCAAATTTTTTACTGAAATTAAGCAAAGCCAAATCTCCGTTTTCCTTTACCTGTGAAAAGATGTCAGCGATCAGTTCATTCAATTTTTCTTTCTTTAATACCGGTCTTTTTACCCATTCCGACCAGGTATTTTTCTCAGGGTAACGTATAATATCCATCTTAAATAACCATTTTATCAATTGGAATAATTAAAATATCCTGTGCCCCTTTTTCTTTAAGATCATCAATGACTTCCCAGAATCTTTCTTCGTCGATCACCGAATGAATGCTGCTCCAGCCTTTTTGCGCCAAAGGAATAACCGTAGGACTTTTCAGTACGGGAAGCGTTTTTGAGATCACTTCTATTTTTTCGTCGGGAACATTCATCAGGATGTACTTTGAATTTTTGGCTTTGAGTACAGCTTTAATCCTGAAGATGAATTTTTCCAAAAGATAATTTTTCTCAGGACTGATATCCCGGGTTCTGGCCAGTACGGCTTGAGATTTTAAAATGGTCACTGTTTCTCTCAGTCCGTTTTTGAATAAGGTACTCCCCGAGCTTACGATGTCGCAGATTCCGTCGGCGAGACCGATATTCGGAGCAATTTCTACGGATCCGGAAATGACGTGGATATCAGCGGAAATATTATTTTTATCAAGAAAACTTTTGAGGGTATTCGGATAGGAAGTGGCAATTTTTTTACCCTGAAAATAGTGAATATCATCCGTTTCAACTTCCTTTGGGATTGCCAGTGAAACCCTGCATTTTGAAAACCCAAGATTCTGGATGATTTTAATATTTTTCTGTTTTTCGACAACAAGATTTTCCCCTAAGATTGCAATGTCCACGATTCCGTCTTCAAGATATTGGGGGATATCTGAATTTCGTAAGTACATGATTTCCATAGGGAAATTATCAACAGAGACCTTAAGCTGGTCTTTTCCGTTATTGATGAGAATGCCGCAATCTTTGAGGAGCTGAAGGGATTCTTCGTAAAGCCTGCCGCTTTTTTGTATAGCAATTTTTATGATACTCATTTCACTTTTGTTGTGCCTGAGTAACCAAAATGTTTAATTGATATAAATTGCCCGGGAAGAATTTAGAAACAAAAAAACCGCCTGTTTACTCAGACGGTTTTTAATTATTTTGATTTTTAACATAGTCATATCAATCAATTCCGTCTTAGCAGAGGTGATGATGATGATGATGATGAACAGTTAAAAAATTCGGTTTCATTTGTTTGAATTGTATGGTGCAAATTTAAAGCAATACTTTTTAAATATGCAAATATTATTTTAAAATATTTTTATAGAGGCTCATTAATTCGTTGGCGATCGGCTCATCATTAAACTTCTGGACAAACTCGAAGCTCCTTTCAGCACGGCGTTTTCGCTCTGATTCGTTTTGCCATAAAAATTTTATTTTTGCCTGGATGTCGAAAGGATTTTTCGGATCAATATACACGGAATCCGGTCCGCCGGCTTCGGGAAGACAGCTTGTATTGCTTGTAATAACAGCTGTTTTGGAAAATAAAGCTTCAATCACCGGGATTCCAAATCCCTCGAAAAAACTCGGATAAATAAAAATATCCGCGAGTTTATAAATGACCGCCAGCTCATCCATAGAAACGCCTTCCAGGAAATATGCTTTAATCTTATTCTGCTGAACGAAATTTTCTACTTTTTTAAAATATTTTGTTTTCTTCCCGATAACCACCAGTGGAATATCCGTATCTTTCAATGCTTTAGCGGTATTTAAAAGATTTTTCCGTTCTTCAATGGTCCCTACATTTAACACAAACCGCTCAGGAAGATTAAATTTTTCTTTCGTTTTCTGAATAAATTCCTGTGCCTGATCTTCCTTAAAAGCTTTATGGCAACCCTGATAAATCACTTCGATTTTAGATTCCGGAACTTTAAGAAAATCAATGATATCCTGCTTTGTCTGTTCAGAAATAGCAATGATTTTATCGGCTGAATCAGCTGCCTTTTTAAACTTCCAGAAATGAATCTTACGGTCAAAAAATGAATAATATTCCGGGTACCTTACGAAGATAAGGTCATGAATTGTAACGATTTTTTTTATAGGCTTTTGATCCCATTTCAGGGGCAGTTCGCCCGACAGTCCATGAAAAATATCTGCTCCCTGGTTTTGAGCGTCTTTGCCCATTTTCAATTGGCGCGAAAAGTTTCCTTTTGAAGTTTCCACAAAATTGACATTCGGAAAATCAAGAATGTCTTTCGTTCTTTCAGATTTGTTTTTGTTTAACAGAATGTATTCGTTTTCAGGAAAGTACGTGGCCAGAATTCTCACCAGATCTCGTGAATAGTTTCCAAGACCGGAAGTGTTGTGAAAAAAACGTTTGGCATCAAATGCTATCTTCATGCTTCAATGTGTTTGTGGAATTCCTGAAATGTTCCGAATGTATGATTTTTATTTTTTAACCATGATAAAAACTCATCAAAGCGTTTCACCATATCGTCGCCCGAATTTTTAACAGTAAATCCGGGTAATTTGAATGCTTCATCTTTAATTTCCGCAAACTCCCACGGATGGAAGTAAATATTCAGGTACTGATCTTTTTTAAGCACGTCTGAAGCCATTTTTTTGTAAAAAGATAATGGGAAATTATGAAAGCTCAGCCAGAATAGCGGGATCCTGAAATTCGGAGAAACCGAAGCCGGAATCTGCGTTACTTTTCCTTCTTTGAAATAGGTCCGGGAAACTTTCAGATTATTGTATCTCCCGGGAATGAAGGTCGGGTTTACCGATGAATTGTATTGGTATCCGGCATCCTGAACCGCATTTTTGCTCACAGGCATCATCCGTGGCATCCTTAATCCCGTTACATTGATCCCGAATAATTCTTCAAGTCTTTCCTTCGACTGTTTCAGATGCTCTTCTTTAAAATCCGAATGATACCAGGTGTGAGAAGCCAGTTCGTGTCCTTCATTCAATAATCGTTCAATTAAATGCTTGCTGTTCTCCGCGAAAACGACTGTCGAGAAAAAGGTAGCTTTTGCTTTATATTTTTTCAGAATATCCAGGATTTTTTCCAGCCCGGACTGGGAAATGGAAATCTGTTTTTCAAAAGGAATCTCCCCTTTGTATTCCAATGGCATATCAAATTCCTCAATGTCAAAACTTAATAAAACCATGTTAAAAATTTTTGTTTTTGATAATGTAATTAGGCCTTTCTTTTACCTGTTTGAATATTTTTCCTAAATAAATGCCGATAATTCCAAGGATGATCAACTGTAAGCCACCGAAAAATACAATGGTCATGATAAGTGATGCCCAGCCTGAAATTTCCGTTTTGGCAATGAAAGAATAAATCACGTATGCTGCATATCCCACCACCGAAATTCCTGAAAATAAAAACCCCAGATAAGCAGCGATATAAAGAGGTTTCACACTGAAGGCCGTAATGCCGGTAAATGCGAAAGTAATCATCTTCTTAAGATTATAGCTGCTTTTCCCCGAAAGCCTTTCGTTGGCCACGAAGGGTATTCCCGTCTGTCTGAAACCCATCCAGCTTGTCAGTCCTCTTAAAAAGAGATCATCTTCATTAAGATTTCTCATGACTTCTACGGCGCCGGCATCCATAAGCCTGAAATCTGAACCGCCCCCTTTCGTTAAATTAACATCTGATAAACCTGAAAGAATTTTATAGAAAAAATCAGAAGTTTTTCTTTTAAATAAAGAAATTTCTTTAGGATAAGTTCGCACCGTAAAGACAACATCATATCCTTCTTCCCATTTCCGGATCATCTCCGGGATGAGCTCGGGCGGATGCTGAAGATCGCCGTCCATAGAAACGACAGCATTTCCGTAAGCATGATCCAGACCGGCTTTTACGGCAGGCTGGTGTCCGAAATTCCTTGAAAACTCAATGAATTTTATTTCTTCATGTTGTTTTGAAAGTTCTTCCAGCCTCAGTTGCGTATTGTCTCTGCTGCCATCATTTACAAAGATAATCTCAAAACTGTAGTTTTCGAGCCCGCTGAAAACCTCTTTGATTTTCTGATAAACCAAAGCCACATTTCCTTCTTCGTTATGTGCAGGAATGACTATTGAAATTTTCTTCATACGATTATTCAAGGCTGTAATTTTTTTCGAAATCCCGGGTAAGCAGCTCATAAATTACCCTTAGCCATATCACAATGCAAGGTACGGCTTTTAAAGAATATTTAATGATATAATTCTCTTTTACGTATTTCGGGAAAAGATCTGATGTCGAGAAACAGGTGAAAATAATCACGAAAACCAGTAAACCGATTACGAAAGGTGTTCTTTCTTTTTGAAGGAAAAACCAGATCAGTACTCCTACCACTGCTATGATGTAAGTTGGCGATTCCGAACTTGAACTGAACAGCACCAGAAATAATAAAGTTGATGCCAGGATCATCAGCTGGAAGGCGTAATGTCTGTATTGCTTAATTCTAAAATACGGTGCGGCAAAAAGCGGTAGGCCGAACCCCAGGAATACCAGATTTGAGATGGATGCATCGCCAAGAATTCTTCTGAAAAATCCCATCAGTGAAATATCCTGCATGTTTCCCAACACCTGATTTTCACTGTTTTTTTCTACAATAGACTGAAACCAGTCGGAATAGCACTGAATTACAAACGCCGGACTGGAATAAGCCATGGGCAGGAGAAAAAAGATGACAGCGATGAGTATTCCTGAAAGAATAAACTTTGCTTTATTTTTGATGAAGAAAAACTGTGACAGCCCTACGATTCCGTATATTTTTACAAATACACCGATCAGTATTGCCGTTATCGACTTTACTTCCTTTCTTTCGTAAATATAAACCGCGGAAAGCAGTAAAAGTCCTGTAAGAGCCACATTAAACTGTAAGCTCAGCGCCGCGGTGATGTATTCCTGCAGGCAGAATAAACCGAAAAGAGCTTTTTTAGCATCTGAAAACGGCAGCTTGTAGATGCCATAAATAAAGATGAAAGTATTGGCAGCATTCCAGAGGGAAATTCCCAGCCAGTCGGGCATTACAGCGAAAGGAGCAATAAGTGCGCTGAAGAAAACACCGTAATGATTTAAGTCAAAATAAAGCTCAGGATAATGAACGAACAGGTTTTTCTGATGAATGGTGTTAAAAAAGACATTCTTAAAAATCAGATAATTGTTGATGGCATAATCTCCTCTCAGGTATTTGGAAATTGCAGTAACGACGGCTATAATAAGATAAACCCCAAATATATATTTAGGGTTTAGAATTATTTTAAGAAATTTTTCTTTCAAAATATGGGTATTGGTTTAAAATTTACTCTTAAACGGCAACATTATTATCTCTCAAAGCATCATTTAAAGACGTTTTTTTGTCTGTAGATTCTTTTCTCTGGCCAATGATCAGAGCACATGGAACCTGATATTCTCCTGCAGGATACTGCTTGGTATAACTTCCCGGGATCACCACAGAACGTGCAGGAACCCTCCCTTTGATTTCAACAGGTTCAGAACCGGTAACATCGATGATTTTTGTAGATGCCGTAAGAACAACATTGGCTCCTAAAACAGCTTCTTTCTCTACATGAACACCTTCCACCACAATACATCTCGATCCGATAAAGCAGTCGTCTTCAATGATTACCGGAGCAGCCTGAAGCGGCTCAAGAACACCACCGATTCCTACTCCACCGCTAAGATGAACATTTTTGCCGATCTGCGCACAGCTTCCCACTGTCGCCCAGGTATCTACCATCGTCCCGGAATCTACATAAGCCCCAATATTTACATAAGAAGGCATCATGATCACACCCGGTGCAATATAAGCGCCTTCTCTGGCTACGGCATGCGGTACAACTCTTACACCTTTTTCAGCATAGTTTCTCTTTAAAGGCATTTTATCATGAAATTCAAACGGACCTACTTCAATAGTTTCCATCTTCTGGATCGGAAAATACATCACTACTGCTTTCTTCACCCATTCATTTACCTGCCACCCGTTTTCCGTAGGCTCTGCCGTACGAAGCTCTCCTTTGTCCACCAAAGCGATAACCTCCCGGATCGCTTTCTGGCTGTCTTCATTCTGCAATAATTCTCTGTTGTCCCAGATATTTTCAATTGTTTGTTGTAACGACATGTTTCAAGTTTAAAATTATTCGCGTCAAAGATACATAAAACCTTTATAAGTTGGAAAATTTGAAATTGATTAAATAAAGCGCCGTACACGATTTTTATAGTCGGAATAAACATCTCCGTGCTGTTTTATCAGAAATTCTTCTTCAAGCCTGATCTGAATCTGCATTAAAAGAGTTCCGACCAATAAAAACACCAGTGAAATGAAATTGGGCAATGAAAACAATAACCCTGTTAAGCTTATTATCATGCCCAGGAAAACGGGATTTCTGGAATATTTAAATAAACCTGATGTAACCAGTTCTGTTGGAGAATTTTTGTCAATCCCGATCCGCCAGGAATTTTTCATGTGATGTTGAGCCGTGAGAACCCAAATCCAGCTAATAAACATCAGTAAAATTCCAATTAGTTTAAATGGAAAACAATCTAAAATGTTGATTTTAAAAGCTTCAGAGATGATTTCAGGAAAAAGCAGGAAAAGAATTGTGTAGAGAAAAAGAAGTAGTAAAGTCAGTGTAAAGTATTTACCAATAAGGCTGTACGCGGAATCGTCTTTCGGAAGTACGTTTGGGTTCTTTCCGGTTTTTCGGGCAACCATCGCACTCTTGCCTAAAAATGCGGTAAGAAAAAATACAATGAAAAATAATGGGATAAAAACCCTTATGAAATCTGCCATAATCAAAAGTTTTCTGCAAATTTCAGTTTTAAAAGCGTGCAATGCTATTGCAGATTAAGTGATTACAATACTCTTTTTGCGTGCAGGTATGCTTTATTCCAATATTTTTCGTTCAATGATGAAATGATGACCCCTTTGGTCGTTGAGGCGTGAATGAATTTAACCTCGCCGTCATTTCCGATATCATGAACGATTCCTACATGTGAAACCCTTGTACCGCCTGCAGTAGCAAAGAACAGCAGATCTCCGGGTTTTACATCCCTGATATCTATCGAATTTCCGGTCTCAGCCTGGTCGGATGATCTTCTGGGAAGTTTATAATCATTTTCCTCGAAGACCTTTACCGTAAAACCGGAGCAGTCGAAGCCCGAAGAAGTATTTCCTCCGAATTTGTAAGGAGCTCCAAGGTACTTTTCAGCATCTTTAAGAATTTCATTTATTGATTTTGAAATTTTACCATCAAATTTAGATTCCAGATTTCTCAGATTTTCAGCTTTGGTGACAGATTTCGTAATCGTTCTATGGTTTGAAGTTGCATTTTTAGAACTTCCGCACGATACTGTAATTAGAGAGGCAATGAATAGGGTATGAATTGTTTTTAAATGTACGTTTTTAAAATTCAGACAGTTCTTCATAATTCTTTCATTTTACGGCTAGGCCATACAAATATAAATAATTTATGTATTCTTTGTGTCGAAATTGTGGTACGAAATCATTCAAAATAGAAAAAGCTATTCGTCTGAATAGCTTTTGTATGATTTTTTTATATTATTCTGAAGTTTTTTTACCCCGCCATGTTCCGGATTTAGAAGGTGTTGGGACGTCGTTTACCCATGTTCCGCTTCCACTTTTTGATCTGTAAAGTTTTCCAGTGAATTGTCCGTCTGCAGGTGAACCGATGGTAGCGTTAAGGTCGCCCGAATCACTCAGCTGTCCTGAAATCTGGTAGTTCTCCGTGGTTTGTTGGGAAGACAATGTTCCGGTCACTTTTCCGTCAGATGCTACTACGATGTTCCAGGTCCCTTTTTGCGTTCCCGCGTAGGTGCCGGCCCATGTGCCTATGAAGTCATAAATCGTGTCTTCATCTTTGCAGCCCATAAATAAAAAAGCGGTAAATAAAAGTAAAAATATTTTCTTCATAGTTTTGTTATATAAACAAATTGTGGAGAATGCAGGTTTTTTAATAAAATTTGTCGTCTCCTGATTAATAATTGATTGTAATTTACTATTGTTATAAGAATAGTTGGTTTTTACCTGTTTTTATTCTATTTTTAATTATTGCCAAAGATAACAAAATATCTCTAATTAACTATTATCACAGAAAAATTTCAGAAAATTAAGTTTTCGGGGCGGATATTAAAAAGAATGTCCCTGAAATATTGATGGTTAGGCATAAATGTTACTTTATCTTTAAATAAAATTAATAAAATGTTTGCAGATTTGGTTTAAATACTTATTTTTGTACCGCTTTAGAAAAGTGATAAAGGGGAATTAGCTCATCTGGCTAGAGCGTTAGACTGGCAGTCTAAAGGTGACGGGTTCGATCCCCGTATTCTCCACATTAATCGTCAAGGAGTTGTAATGGTTTGAATTACAACTCTTTTTTTGTGTAAATTTGCACAAAATTCACTTTCTTCACTAAAATCATCAAATAAAAAAACGCACATTTAAAATTTAATGTGCGTTTCTATATATCATCTTTGGGCAGCTTACTTCCATCCGCCTCCAAGAGCCTGATAGAGCTCAACCGCAGCTTTCATTTTGCTGTATTCCGCGTTGGCAATATTCAGTTCTGCATTCAGTGAATTTACACTGGCGTTCAATACTTCGAGGTAATTGGCCATACCGTAATTCACCAGCTCCTGGGAATATTCCACAGAGTTTTTATACGCATTCAGTTCTTTTTGTTTTAATTCAATAAAAGAATCCTGAACAGAAAATACCCTTATCGCGTCAGAAACTTCTTTTCCGGCAGTAAGAACGGCTTTTCTGAAATTGAGATATGCGGTTTCCTGATTGGCCAGGCTCACATCATAATTGGTTCTGATCGCTCTTCTGTTTAAAATCGGTTGTGCCAGGCCAGCGACAACATTGGCAAATAAAGAGTTTACACTGAATAAGTGATCAATATCCACCGACTGTACTCCACCGCTTCCCGTAAGCTTCAGCGTAGGATAAAACTGGGCTTTGGCTGAATTTGTCAGTTCAAAAGCATTCATAAGATTAAATTCTGCTCTCATCACATCCGGACGGTTGGCCAGCAATTGCACGGGATATCCAAGCTTAACATCTATCGGAAGCTGCTGGCTTTCCAATGTTGAGCGTTCAATGGTGTGAGAAGGCTCTCCCATCAGAAGACTCATGGTATTTTCCAGAAGCTGGATCTGCGTGTCGATATCAATCAGTAAAGATTTTGCATTAAAAACCAAAGCTTCACTCTGCTGTACGGCAACCTCGGTTAATGTTCCTGAAGTTTTTAAAGCTCTTGTGGTTTCCAGGTTTTTTTCACGGACCGCGATGGTCTCATTGATGATTTTTTTCTGTGCGTCAAATGTCAGTAACTGATAATAAGCTGAAGCAATGGAAGCTACCAGATCACTTTTTACTGCTTTATGGGCTGCAATCGTTCCCAGGTAAGCGGCGTACTGTGCTTTTTCCTGAGACTTTAATTTTCCCCAGAGATCAGCTTCCCAGCCGATGCTTGCGGTGATGTCAAACTGATTTACATATCTTCTTTCACCGATAATTTGCCCAAACTGGGTATTGATAGACTGTGTCTGGAAGGTATAGTTGGGTCCCACAGCCAGTGTCGGCTGATAGGCTGCCTTGCTTTGCTTTAAATAAGCCTCTGCAGAAGCAATACTCTGCAATGCAATCCTGATGTCGAGATTATTTTCCAAAGCTTTGGAAATATGTTTCTGAAGGATAGGATCTGTAAAAATTTCTTTCCAGGAAACATTAGCAATGTTGGTCGTATCGGAAGGAAGCATGTCGGTACGGTACAGCTTCTCATCGACCACATGGTCTGGTCTGTGATAGTCTTTCCTTGCCATACACGAAGACACCACAGCAAGAAGCGCAACTGAAAAAGAAAGTCCTTTTATTATGTTTAAAATATTCTTCATTTTTTTTAATTAGTAGTTAGAAATCAGGAGACGGAGTCAGATTTCAAAATGAGATCCGACTTCCAGCCAGTCCGATTAATTTATTCTGCTAAATTGATTTCTTCTTTTTTGATAGGTTTTACTTTTTCCTGCAGGTATTCGAAAATAACATACAATACGGGAATTACAAAAAGTCCTAAAATTGTTCCTATCAAAAGTCCGATTGCTGCTCCTGTCGCGATAGACCGGTTACCCACTGCCCCGATTCCGCTTGCCAGAACCAAAGGAAGAAGCCCGAAGATAAACGCAAATGAGGTCATCAGGATAGGTCTTAATCTCGCTTTTGCCGCATTGATGGCAGACATAACGATCGTCTCTCCATGATGCCTTCTCTGTACGGCAAATTCAACGATAAGAATGGCATTTTTTGCCAAAAGTCCCACCAACATGATCAGAGCAATCTGGAAGTAAATATTATTCTCCAGTCCCATGATTTTCTGCCCGAAGTAAGCACCCATTACCCCAAGAGGGAGAGAAATGACTACAATCAAAGGAAGAATATAACTTTCATACTGGGCTGAAAGAATGAAATAAACGAAGATCAAACTTAAAGCAAAGATCAGAACCGTCTGCGATCCGGAATTTAATTCCTCTCTCGTCAATCCCGTAAATTCAACATCATAGTTTTGGTTTAATGTTTCTTTCGCGACCTGTTGGACGGCCGTAATCGCATCCCCGGAACTGAATCCGGCCGAATTGGCACCCGTGATTTTCACTGAAGTAAATAAGTTGTACCGGCTTACCGACTGCGGGCCATACGCTTTTTTCAGGGTTACAAACTGCGAGATCGGAGACATGACGCCTGAACCTGTTTTTACGTATAATTCATTCAGATTGTCGATATTCTGCCTGTTTTCAGGAAGGGCCTGAACCATTACCCGGAACTGCTTCCCGTATTTGGTAAAGTCTGCCGTATAGATTCCTCCGATGTACCCCTGCATAGTCGATAGGATATCGCTTACCGAAACACCAAGCTGCTTTGCCAACGGAACATTGATCTGCATTTCATACTGAGGATATTTTGTATTGAATGAAGTCTGTGCAAACTCGATTTCCGGTCTTTGCATCAGTTTTCCGATAAATTCATTTGTTTTATTGTCAAGGTCTGCGTATTCACCACCTGATTTATCCAAAAGAACCATCTCAAAACCGGCACTGCTACCAAAACCGGGTACACTCGGCGGCTGGAAGAATACCACTTTGGCATCAGGAACTGCTCCCGAGATCCCAAATAAGCTCTTGGTAATATCTTCTGAGGTCTGACCGTCTTTTTTTCTTTCGTCAAATGGCTTTAACTTAATGAATGCAAGACCGTTATTGCTTCCGTTTCCGGAAAGGAATCCTCTACCGGTGGAAATCGTTACGTTCTGTACTCCCGGCACCTTCATCGCTTTAGCCTGAAGTGTTTTAAGAGCATTGTACGTTCTCTCCATTGAGGCTCCCGGAGGAAGCTGAACATCGGTAAAGATGATCCCCCTGTCTTCCGTAGGAACGAATCCTTTTTTCATGGTTGTACTTGCCCAATATAAAATCCCTCCCGTGATGGCGAAGATAATAAGCGTCACCCATTTATGTCTTAAAAGGAAGATAAATCCTCTTCCATACCGTTCAGTCGTTGTTCTGAAAGCAATATTAAACTTATAGAAAAACTTCTGAATGAAATTTAAATTTTTATACTCTGCATGATGCGCATCGTGAGGTTTTAAGAATAATGAACATAAAACCGGACTTAAGGTCAAAGCGTTAATTGCAGAAATGATGATCGCCACAATAAGCGTGATCCCGAACTGCTGATAGAAAACCCCTGTAGGTCCCGTAATAAAGGTTACCGGAATAAATACGGAAGCCATGACCAGGGTAATTGAGATGATCGCTCCGGTGATTTCGTCCATCGCTTCTACAGTAGCCTTTTTAGCATCGGAAATTCCATGTTCCATCTTGGCATGAACGGCCTCGACGACGACAATGGCATCATCCACCACAATACCGATCGCTAAAACCAAAGCGAAGAGGGTTAACAGGTTTAATGAATATCCGAATAAATTCAGGAAGAAGAAAGCTCCCACGATCGAAACAGGAACTGCAATAGCCGGAATCAATGTAGATCTGAAATCCTGAAGGAAAATATATACCACGATGAATACCAGTATAAATGCTTCGATCAACGTATGCACAACTTTATCGATAGACGCTTCAAGGAATTCGTTCGTATCGAAGTTGAAGGTGTATTTAATACCTTGCGGAAAGCTTCCCTCGGCTGATTTCAGGTAAGCTTTAATGTTTTTGATGATCTCCTGGGCATTTGAACCCGGCGTCTGGAAAATACCCATACTGATGGAAGGATAATTCCCGTTTTCCCCAATACCTGTGTAAGACTGTCCTGCAAGTTCCACTTTAGCAACATCTTTCAGCATCAGATTTTGTCCGTCGCCCAGAGACTTGATGATAATATTATCGTATTGTTCTTTATCGTTAAATTTACCTACATACTTTATAATGTATTCGAAAGAGCTTCCGCTGTTTTGTCCGATAGAACCGGCTGCGGCTTCTCTACTCTGCTCGTTGATCGCATTGGTCACATCGGTAGGTGTCACTCCGTAAGCGGCCATTTTTGCAGGATCCAGCCATACTCTCATGGAATAGTTTTTTCCCCCGAAAACGTTGGCATCACCTACTCCATTGATCCTTTTCAAGCTCGGAATAACATTGATATTCAGGAAGTTCTGAAGGTAAACGTCATCAAGATCTTTATTTTCAGAATAGAAAGACATGTACATCAACGCACTGGTCTGCTGTTTCTGCGTTACCACCCCGGAACGTGTTACTTCGCTCGGTAATAACGGTGTAGCTCTGGTTACACGGTTCTGAACGTTTACCGCTGCAATATCAGGATCAATTCCCTGTTTGAAGAATACCTGAATGTTGGCTGAACCGTCGTTTCCCGCACTGGAAGTGATGTAATCCATCCCTTCAACCCCGTTGATCTGTTCTTCCAGGGGAACCACCACGCTTTTCATAACCGTTTCCGCGTTGGCTCCTGTATAGTTTGCCGTAACACTTACTGTGGGAGGTGCAATATCCGGATATTGTGTAACCGGCAGGGCGATAAGTCCCAATACCCCGAGAATCACAATCAGAATTGAGATTACCGTGGATAAAACCGGTCTGTTTATGAAATTTTTAATCATTTTTTAGAATTTCGGTTTTATAGATTGAACGAGACTATCCATTTTTACGGGTTGCTTTTTCACAGCGGTTCCGGGCTTCAATCCCCCGATACCTGCTGCGATCACGGTTTCGCCTTTATTGACTCCGGATTTAATTAAAGCCATATTGTCGATTCTGTCGATCACATTGATCACCACATTTCTCGCCGTATCACTTTTATCCACTTTGTATACATAAACAATTCCCTGTTGTTCATAAGTAGCACTTTCCGGAACAACCAATACGTTGTCGTAACGTTGCGGGAACCTGATCGTACCGCTGTTACCATTGCTCAGAAGTTTCTGTGCATTGGTAAATGCAACCCGGAACTGTATGGTTCCTGTTGTAGGGTCAATCTGACCGGTAATCGCTTCTATTCTTCCTTTTTCCGGATAAATGCTTCCGTTGGCCAGCTGTAATTCTACCATCGGAAGGTTTTTGATCTTTTCAGGCATGGTGGCGCCGGGAGATTTTTCAAGGAAGTCAAAATATTCTTTTTCGTTCATTGAAAAGTAAGCGTAAATTTCTGAAGTGTCGGAAATTGTCGTTAAAGGAGTCTGATCCGAAGGTCCCACAAGACTTCCTACTTTTAAAGGAAGTTTACCGATAACTCCTGAAATAGGTGCACGGATGATGGAGTATTCAATATTGGCTTCTACCCCTTTATAGTTAGCCACCGCCTGGCTTTTGGCTGCCTGAGCCTGCTTCAGCTGTGCCTGAGCCTGCACCAGATTGGCCTGTGCAGTCTGCAGCTGGACGTTGCTGATGATGTTCTTCTGAACAAGAGGTTTAAGTTTATTCACTTCCACATTGGCTGCACTTACGGCGGCCTGTGCTGCAGCGATATTAGATTCTGCAGCACCGATGCCGGCTTTTGAAGCGGCAGCATTTTCGTTCAGAATATTCGTCTCCAGACGGAAAAGCGGCTGGCCTTTGGTTACATATTGACCTTCATCTATCAGAACTTTTGTGATATATCCCTGGATTTTAGCACGCACATCATTATTTACCCTACCCTGAATGGTTGCAGGGAACGTCTGATAACCTACTACATTTTTCGCTTCCACGTTTACCACAGGATAAGGCTTCGGGCCGTCCTGCTTAGGAGCTTCTTTTTTGCAGGCCACCAAAGAAAGTGCTGCAACAGAAAGTATAACTAGCTTATTATTCATTTTATAGTTTATTAAGAGATTCCTGAATATTAATTATATTTTTGTTTAAAAGTGCTTTATAGGCTTCTATTTTTTCATTGCGGACATCGTCGCGATTTTTCTTAAAATGGTCTAAGTCATCCAATAGTTGTAGTTCATCCTTCATTTTCTGTACTATTTTTTCAAATCTGATTTTTTTGTAACCGTCATTGATGAAAAAATACCGTTTTCGCTCATCCATTTTGTTGTGGTCTACAATAAGTTCTGCATTCAGCAAAAGCGAAATGCTTGTCGAAACCGAACTTTTGCTTGCAGAAAGCACTTCCACGAACTCGTCAAAAGTTATGCCCACCTTTTCATAATCAAATAAAAGGTACGCATAAATTTTTGATGCTAAAGGAGGTAGGTTGAAAACAGTGCCATAGAACTTTACGGCATCCTGAAAAATTTTCTCATCAATTTCTATACTCTTATGCATGGTATATAAATTTGAGCAAAAGTAAAAATTAGTTCTGAACTAAACGAACAAACTTAATAGAGTTTATAAATCTATTGCTTTATAAACAATCAATGAAAACGGATTTAACTTTTTGATTAAATAATAATCTTCTCAAAGGCCTTTCTCATACCGCCTGCGAGAAATACTTCGCCACAGTAGGTGTATCCTTTGTTTTCCAGAATTTTCAGCATGGCGATATTATCAAAATTCGTATCTACTTTAATGCTTTGAATCTGGTGAGATCTGGTGAAGTCTTCAATATGATCAAATAACATCTTTACCATTCCCCGGCCGGCAAACTTTTCGTCGACCGCTACCCTGTGAACGACAACAAATTCTCCGTTGCTGAGCCAGGCACCTTCAATGGTGCTGTATGCGGGTTCGTCATTAAGGATGAGAGCGACATAAACTGCAATTTCTCCGTCAACAGTCATCACGTATCCGAATCCTTTTTCAATGTCGCTTTCTACGGTATTGATGTTCGGATATCCCTGTTGCCACTGCGTGCTGCCGTCTATTCTTCTTCTTTCTATGGCTTGTTGTAGGATGTTCCAGATGATATCCCGGTCTGCATGTTCTGCCTTTCTTAGTTTGATGTCTGAATTCATGAATATTAAAAGATTATATTTAAAAATTTAAAAATGCTACACTGTTCATAATTTTCAGCTATTAAATTTTTTGCACTAAAAAACCGAAAATTAATGAGTATTAATTTTCGGTTCGAAGTAGTAAAATTTAAAATTATGAAATTGTTTTATTGATTTTCATTTTGCTGGAGATAAGCATCTATTACTTCAAATGCTTTCTTTTCGTCCTCCAGTTTTACCATTACTTTCAGCGATGTTGCCGTGGGCGTTGTTGTAAAAGTAAGGTAGTTGTTTTCAACAGCATTTTTAATATTGGCGTCATCCAATTTAGACTTAATAAGCTGAATCTCTGCCGGTTTGTCACTTTCAAAAACTGATACTCTTGTACTTCTTTCCATGTTCTGTTACGTTTGAGTATCTAAATTTATAAAATTTTTTTGAAAATTACAAATCCGTAATTTAAATTTTGTTAATGTTATTCTCTATTTTATCCAATGCAAGGTGAATTTCTTCTTTGGTTACATTAAGATGCGGCCTGAAGCGCAGTGACAAATCCCCGCAGGATAAAATGATCATTCCGTCATTCCAGAGCTCGTCTCTCAGGGCGTTTCTTTGCTCATGAGTCGGGAGATCGATCGCACACATTAATCCTCTTCCTCTCGCATTGTTTAGTTTTTCGGGATATTTTTCAGCAAGTTTCTGCAGGCCTTCCAGTAAAAAATCCCCTACAATTCTTGCGTTCTCAACAAGATTTTCCTGTTCGATGACTTCCATGACCAGCTGAAAACGCAGCATATCGATAAAATTGCCACCGAAAGTAGAATTGATTCTTGAGCTTTCACGGAACACATTATCAGGGATTTCATCGAATTTTTCTTTATTGGCTAAAATTCCGCAAACCTGTGCTTTTTTACCGAAAGAAATAATATCCGGTTTTGCCGTAAAGTGTTGAAAAGCCCACATTTTTCCTGTGATTCCTATTCCGGTCTGCACTTCATCAAAAATAAGAAGAATTTCATTCTGATCGCAGATTTTCCTTAATCCCGATAAGAATTCATCTCTGAAATGGTTGTCGCCGCCTTCTGCCTGAATCGGTTCAATGATGATGCATGCGACTTTATTAGGATTCATCAGGATCGCTTCTTCGATGTTTAATAAAGCTAATCTTTCATTTTTAATGGTTTCTTCCAGATTTTCATCGGTAATCGGGAAAGTAAGCTTGGGATTCAGTATTCTCGGCCAGTCGAACATCGGAAAATACTGGTATTTTCTGGGATCGGAGGTATTGGTAAGGCTTAAGGTATATCCGCTTCTTCCGTGGAAAGCCTGTCTGAAATGGATGCATATTCCTGCTTCCATATCGATTCCTTTTTCAAAATTTTTGCGGGTTTTCCAGTCGAAGCACGCTTTCATGGCATTTTCAACCGCAAGCGCTCCACCTTCGATGAAGAAAGCGTACTGAAGCTCTTCAGGAATCGCCACTCTTTCAAAAACTTCTAAGAAATGGGCGTATTCTTCAGAATAAACGTCTGCAAGGGTCGGTTTATTAACGGCCATTTTTCCCAGCCACGCCGATTTTTCAACCAGATAAGGATGGTTGTAGCCTATCGATGCCGAGGCAAACATGGAAAACATATCCAGGTATTCTTTATTGGTAAGTTTGTCATACAGCCACGATCCGTGGGATTTTTCAATATCCATTACGAAATCGAATCCGTCTGCCAAAACATGTTTTCCTACTGTTTCTTTTACTTTATTTACTTGTATATCAATTGTTTGTTCCATTTTAATTAATCTTAGGGATGATTAATGATAAATAATTATGATTGGAAACAAGAGACCGGTTTATATAAAAGTTGACAATTTTTAATTTTTAAATCTCTGATTTCCTGATGTTTTATGACTAAAGATCAAACTTAATTCCTTGTGCTAAAGGAAGGTTTGCCGTATAGTTTATGGTATTCGTCTGTCTTCTCATGTAATATTTCCAGACGTCTGAACCTGATTCTCTTCCGCCTCCGGTTTCTTTTTCACCACCGAATGCACCGCCGATTTCTGCTCCCGAAGTTCCGATATTTACATTGGCAATACCGCAATCCGAACCTGCGTGAGAAAGGAATAATTCCGCTTCTCTCAAATTCTGCGTCATGATCGCAGATGATAATCCCTGGGGAACATCATTCTGAATGGCGATGGCTTCTTCCAGCGTTTTATATTTGATCAGGTATAAAATCGGTGCAAATGTTTCGTGCTGAACGATTTCGTAAGAATTCTTCACCTCGGCGATGCATGGTTTTACGTAGCATCCGGATTCGTAGCCTTTTCCTTTCAGTACTTCACCTTCAACGATGAATTTTCCGCCTTCTTTTTTACATTTTTTAATAGCTTCCTGATATTGGTTTACGGCATCGGTATCGATAAGCGGGCCTACATGATTGGTTTCGTCCAAAGGGTTTCCGATCTTCAGCTGTCCGTATGCTTTGGCCAGCCTGTTTTTAACTTCATCATAAACACTTTCATGAATGATAAGCCTTCTGGTGGAAGTACATCTCTGCCCTGCCGTACCTACGGCTCCGAAAACGGCTCCGATGATAGACATATCGATATCTGCATCTTTGGAAATGATGATCGCATTGTTTCCTCCCAATTCAAGGATCGATTTTCCGAATCTCTGGGCTACGTTTGCAGACACCATTCTTCCGACTCTCGTTGATCCTGTAAAAGATACCAAAGCGACTCTTTTATCATCAACCAGTTTCTGTCCGATCTCATAATCTGCCACCAAAACACTGGAAATTCCTTCAGGAAGATTGTTTTCCTTTAAAACTTCGTTCATAATGTTCTGGCAGGCAATGGCGCAAAGCGGTGTTTTTTCCGACGGTTTCCAGATGGTAACATTTCCGCAGATCCAGGCCAAAGCCGTATTCCAAGACCATACAGCTACAGGAAAGTTGAATGCGGTGATAATTCCTACGATTCCCAGCGGATGGTATTGCTCATACATTCGGTGTCCCGGTCTCTCGGAATGCATGGTGTATCCGTGAAGCTGTCTTGAAACGCCTACCGCAAAATCGCAGATGTCGATCATTTCCTGAACCTCACCCAAGCCTTCCTGCAAAGATTTTCCCATTTCATACGAAACAAGCTTTCCCAGGTCATTTTTGTACTGTCTTAGTTTCTGGCCGAGCTGCCGTACGATTTCCCCTCTTTTGGGTGCGGGAATCAGTCTGAACTCTTTAAAGGCCTTTTCCGCAGATTCCAGTACTTTGTTGTAATCGGATTCTCCTGAAGTTTTAACTTTAGCAATGAGATTTCCGTCTACGGGAGAATAGCTTTCTATAACTTTCCCGGATGCAAAGTATTTTCCGCCTGTCGAAGTTCCTTTATTTTCATCCTTGATTCCTAGATTTCTGAGTGTTTTTTCAATCCCAAAATCCTTTACTTTTTTAGACATAAAAATTTTACTTTTCGTTTTCCCTAAAGTTAAAAATATTAGGCGAACTACAAAATTTAAATTTTTTTAACGACTTTTTATTTGGACTAATTATAAACATGCTTATCTTTGTCATATAATCTTTTGACACTCAGAAATGGAAAGCTCACAGGAAAATAATTCGAAGTTTAAAAAGTGGTTCAAGCGGGTTGGCTGGGCAGGATTTGCCTTTTTCACAATAAAAGGCCTCATCTGGCTGGTGATATTCTACTTCGGCGCAGATACGCTTCAAAGTTGTATAAAATAGAAAAGCAGAGACATTCTCTGCTTTTTTGTTGTTTAAATATTTGATTATAAATTATATATTTCTTTATACCTGTGTTTTTTTATTTTTGAAAAAAACATTCAGATGAAAAAAGTAGTATGGTCCGTCAAAGCCCAGAAAAACTACAGGGATAATTTACTTTATTTACAAGAGTTCTGGACCAAAAAAGAAATCAAAAGATTCATGAAGTTTGTACATATCGCTGTGGTAAACATTTCTTAAAATCCTTACATAGGCTCTGTTTACGAAGAAAATATACTTTACAGAAAATATTTAATTGTAGAACAAATTTATCTTTACTACCGATTAACCGAGAAAGGTGAAATTCTTTTGGCCTCTTTCTGGAATAATTATCAGGACCCTGAAAAATTAAAGAAACTCCTGCCTTAGTTCTTCCATGAATCCTTCATGTTCTTTTACATTTCCTTTAGCATAATCGTCCTCAGCATCCTGTAGTTCCATCAAAAGTGCTTCTTTGGGATATAATGCTTTGGTGAGCAATTCAATCTCTTCCATAGAAAAAGAGTTTTCTTTAAGCTTCCGGTAATAAGTTGGAGTCTTAAGGCCTAATAAGTTGATGAAATATCCTGTTTTATAATCAGAATTCTGGATAAGCTGAGGAATACTGTCACGGTATTTTTTAAATTCAAGCACTATATTTATCATATTATGAGAATTATTTTATACAAAAATAAGAAAAAAGAATAATTTTAGTAATAAAATTATTCTTTTTTCTTTCTTCCCGAATCCATTAAACTTTGATGAAGCAGGTACTCAATCTGTCCGTTTACACTTCTGAATTCATCACTAGCCCATTTTTCCAAAAGTTTGTAGGTAGACTCATCGATCCTGATGACGAAAGATTTTTTGCTTTTGTTTTCGGAAGAATTCTGAGTTTTCTGTGATTTCATTTTTCGTTTTTATTTAATGCAAACAGCGCTGGTGATGTATATTTTTAATTCAAAATATAGATCCGATCCGTATTAATTGTACAATGTTCCTGCATTTAGAATGGGCGTTGCAGCTTTTTCTCCACAAAGAACAACCATCAGATTGCTTACCATGGCTGCTTTTCTTTCATCATCCAGTTCAACAATATTTTCTTCGGATAATTTTTTTAAGGCTAAATCTACCATTCCGACGGCGCCTTCCACGATTTTTATACGGGCTGCTACAATAGCTGTGGCCTGTTGTCTCTGAAGCATGGCGCCTGCAATCTCTGAAGCATACGCCAGGTGAGAAATTCTGGCTTCCTGAATGGTGATTCCGGCTTTTGAAAGTCGCTCCGTAAGTTCCTGTTCAAGGATCGCATTGATTTTGTCTCCGCCTTCCCTTAAGGTAATCGGCGCATGGTCATCTTCCAGGTTGTCATAAGGGAAGCTCATGGCCAGGTGACGAACGGCTGCTTCGCTCTGCATTTTTACGAAGTCTGTGTAACGTTCAACATCAAAAGCCGCTTTGTAGGTATCTCCTACTTTCCATACGATAACAACCGCAATTTCAATAGGGTTTCCCATTTTGTCATTGACTTTCAAAGTCTGTCCCTGAAGGTTTTCCGAACGGAGGCTTATTTTCTGTGATGAGTACAGGGGATTAATAAAAAACAGGCCGTTTTCTTTAACTGTCCCGACATATTTACCGAAGAAATTAAGTACTCTTGAATGATTAGGCTGAATGATCATTAAACCTTTCAAGAAAAAACATGACAGGATAAAACAGAGTAATGCCAGAACCACAAAGGTGATGCTGGTGTCTACTCCGGTTATAAAAAAGTAAACGGAGGCTACAAAAAGCACAAGGCAGATTACCAAAGTAAGATACCCCGACATTGGTTTTAAAACTTTTTCCATGATATAGATTTTTAATTTGATATTATTTTGATATCATAAAGATATGATTAAATTTTTATTGTTGAAATATTATTTTCTTTAAATTTCAATCCCATATATACTTCGCTGATGCATTTTAACAGATGATTTAATTTAACAAAAAAAATCCCGGAAAACCAATTCCCGGGATTCTGTTTTATAATGAATGAAATCTATTTTTTTATCAGCATTTTAAATTTAACGAAAGATGCAATCGCTAAAGCAAGCATTACTGAAAGGCCTATATACACCCATGCCGGAACCGGAACCGGATCTCCTGCTGCATAAGAGTGAAGACCGCTCAGGTAATAATTTACCCCAAAATAGGTCATTACCATCGAACAGAAAGCAAACATCGTCGCTACATGGAATGCCCATCTGCTTCGTAAGCCCGGAACCAGTCTCATGTGAAGAACAAACGCATAGACCATAATTGAGATGAATGCCCAGGTTTCTTTAGGGTCCCAGCTCCAGTATCTTCCCCATGATTCGTTGGCCCAGATTCCTCCCAAGAAGTTTCCTACAGTAAGGGCAAATAAACCGATGGTGAGGGACATTTCGGAAACGATCGCAAGTTCCTTCAGTGTGGTATCATGGTGAATCTTATGCGTGTCTTTATTGGAAATAATATAAAACACCAAACTGATCACCGCGATAATCATCGATAATGCGAAGAAACCGTAACTGGAGGTGATGATCGCAACGTGTACGATAAGCCAATAAGATTTCAATACAGGAACAAGCGGCGTAATCTGTGGATCAAGAGCCGAGCCTCCATGTGCAAATCCCATCATAATAACAGCTACCATAAATCCGGCCGCAGGAATTAAAGCGTTCGAGTTTCTGTACAGGAATAAACCTGCCGAAATACCCACCCACGAGATAAAGATGATCGCTTCGTACCCGTTACTCCACGGCGCGTGACCGGAAATATACCATCTGGCGATCAGACCAAGGAAATGGAATACATACCCTACAGCACCAATGACAATAACCGCCTTAATTATTTTCTTTAAATTTTTATTAGACCTGAATAATTCCACAAAACCTAAGATCAGGAGAAGTCCGCCTATAATTGTGTAGAAGATCAATAACTTGAAATTGATATTCACTTTATTCATGAAAACTTCAAGATCAACTTTGGATTTGGCAGGTACTACAGCTTTGCCCCATTTCTGCTGATATTCTGACAGTTTAGCCAGCTCCGTATCGGCCTTTGACCAATTTCCGGATTTTTCAGCCTGTAAAACTTCTGCGAAATAAGGCCCCATTACCTGCTGGGATTCGGTATCCGGCTCCATCTTCTGGTCCAGCCATGAGTGCCATGTATGATTGGCATCGTTCTTTACCGGGACAATTCTCATAAACTGGCCGCTGAAAAATTCGTTGAAAATCTGAACTCTTTCATTCACTGCAATCACTTCCTTGTCATAGTTGGTCTGTTCGGATGCTTTTTTACGGAATGCCGTATTATAATCGCTTTCAAGGATATATTTCAGGTTTCCGTTGGCATCTGCAGGGAAAAGATTCATCAGGGAAGTATATCCTTCCTCATCTGCTTTTGTTTTTTTCTGCAGTTCATCGCCTCCTTTTGTACCTACCTTAATCATCGGAACCATTGTCCAGCTCGGTGTGTCGATGTTTACGGATAAAAACCACTGATTTGCAGTAAGCGATTTTCCATCGGTTCCTTTAAATTCGTCTTTTTTGTATAGTTTTCTTAAAACATCAAGCGCCTGGGTGTTGATCGGTACAATTCGTCCCTCAAAATTCTGAACCAGGAGATACCCGAATTTATCCGCATGCTCTTTATCTATTTTGTTTCGGGCGATGATCTCGTCTGCCGAAACCGTTTTCATTTTTGTAAAAGGCTGTGCACCTTGTGGCTGAACCGTTTCAGGTGCAGGCGCGTGATTGTGGCCGTCTCCTTCCGCGTGGATGTGCTCTTTGCTGCCATCGGTGGTTCCGTGGGTGTCAATTTTCTGAGCATTAAGACCGAAACTTAACAGCAGTAAAAGTACGGTTGCCGCTCTTTTTTTATTGACGTCTTTCAGCATTTTGTTTAATTTCCAGAAATGAGTTCCCTTCCAGAAGAACATAAAGAACATGCCTCCGAATAAGAAAGTATACCCGATATAAGAGATCAGTGTCCCCCAGAAATCATGGTTTACGGAAAGCACGGTTCCCATTCTGTCCGGGTCAAAACTCGACTGGAAGAAACGGTATCCTTTATGGTTTAAAACGTGGTTCATATAAATTTTGAAAGGAGTCTGTTTCCCTTCATCAATGATTTTAATATGGCTTTCATACGCACTTGGGGATGAGCTTCCCGGATAGGTTTCCATGATGAAATCATCTAATTTTAAAGAAAACGGCGTATTGTAAATTTTCGGGCCGAAACCGATCATAATGTTCAGTCCGTCCATGGTCACCTGTTTGTAGGCATTCGGGTTTCCTTTCTCAACGGAAAGATCTACGAGCTGCTTGGTTTTAGGGCCCTGGATTTCAACCGTAAGCATATCAGGTACCGCCTGGTCTTTCTTCCGGTCGCCTTCAATCGCTATTAGTTTTCCTTTCTTAAGACCTTCAGGAACAACCAGTTTAAGCTCGTTAATGGAATATAAACTTCTTAAAACCAGCGGTTGAAACTCGTCTTTTTTTGTACTGCCTGTAGCTTGTGTGGCCATGGTCATATAACTGGCGTCAACAGGCGTCTTAATGAATAATTTTCCGCCTTCGTTTTTGAATTCCACGGCTCCTTCGATCGGTCTGTTGAAAGTAACCAACGTTCCGTTGATCGACTTGGTTTCTCCGGGTTTGATGAAGATATTCTGTCTTCCGGTTTGTCCGGTCGATACCAGGTGAAGGTATTCTGCGCCATTATGATCTGCAAGGAGGCTGTCTTTTTTTCTTTGGACATACTCTTTAGCCAAGACTTTTACTTCTTTTCCGTGGAAATCATACGTGGCCTGCAAATCTTTGTGCAAAGGAGACATTAGATACGGAACATCCTTGTAATTAAGAATATCGCCCTTTTCCTCGATCTGTACTTTCAGGAAATTTTTGTCGGTTACGATTTCATTGGAAGTTTCCCCTTCCCTGATGTGCATGGTTCCTTCAAAACTGATGTAACGTGTAATGGCACCTCCAATGAAGATAAGTACAAAGGCAAGGTGAAAAACCAGTACGGGCCATTTTTCTCTTTTCCAGAGTCTGTATCTTCCGATATTTCCGATGAAATTGAGAATAAGAAGGAGCATGATCAATTCAAACCACCATGCTTCATAAATTAATGCTTTTGCTGTGGGAGTTCCATAGTCGTTTTCTAAGAACGTTGCATAAGCCATCGCAAATGCGTACACCAGCAACAACACAGCCATTGTTCTGGTCGAGATAAGAATATCCTGGATCTTCTTCATGATATATATATACTTGATAGGCAAAAATAAGGATGATAAACTACAAAGACGTTAAAAAAAGCTGTTTTTTATCACTTTAGGCCGGATAAAGGTTATTTTTAAAGATTCTTAATAATAATAATTTTATTGAGAAAAAATCAACGGTGCGGGCTGATGCTTTCCGAATCTTACGGTAAATTTCATCATGATGAAATATTTAATTAAAATTGTTGGACTTATCACAGGGAAAAGGCTTTCGTTACAGTTTTCGTTTAAGAAAAAAACAGATTAAAAAATTAAATCATTTTTAAATTATTTTAAATATTTTAGTCTTGGAAATCGACATCCGGGTGAATGATTTTCTCTTTAAAAATTAAATTTTCTTTTTAAGCAAACACACTTTTTTAATGCCTAAAAACATTAAATTTGCCACAACATATTATGGATAAAAACACACAAAAAAAACAGCAGGAATCGCCTGAAAAAGGCAAACTTTTATCGAAGCCGAGGGTGTTCTTCGGGCTCACATTCATTCTTTTTTCCGTAGTTCTTACGTTTTCTTTCGTTTCATATCTGATGAACTGGAAAGCAGATCAGAGCCAGGCGGGAACCATGCTCGACAAAAGCATTAAATCTTCCAATCTGTTCGGCAAACTGGGTGACTGGCTTGGGAATATCTTTATTTTCGAAAGTATCGGAGTGGCTTCGTTTATTATTGCTTTTTTGTTTTTGGTCTTCGGGACCGTTATTCTTAAAAAGAAAATGTTCAAGCCCTGGAAAACTGTGGGGCATTCTCTGTTCTTTATCTGCTGGCTTCCTATTTTATTTGGCGCTGTTACCAAGGGACAAGGTGTCCTGAGTGGCGTATACGGTTATCAGATAATGGATTCTATGAATGCAATCATTGGTACCGTCGGGCTTTGGCTTGTATTGGTGTCCAGTATTGCCCTTTATTTTATTTTAGAATTTAATCTTCGTCCGAGTTCTATTAGATCGAAGCTTAACGATATCAATGAAAATACAATCGGAAGGGTAAAATCGATGATGCCGAATTCCGATGAAAACTTTGAAGCTGATGATGAGCTTGTTGAAGAAGCTCAGGCACCTGAAATCGATCCTTCAAAAATTACCGTTACGGAAACGGTAAAACCCAAAAAAGAGAATGGCTCGATTGAAGTGCTGCCTGTTTCGGATGCTGAAACAATTGTCACTCCCAACCAGACTTCTTTTGAAGAAAAAAACGATTTTTCAACCTCACTGCACTTGAACTTAAGTCCTAAGCCATCGGTTCCAGTTTCAAGCCCTGAACAGGCTTTTGATATGAATCCTGTGACTTCTACAGCTGTGGCAAAAGAAGATGATATCAAATTTAAAGTTGAAGTTGCTCCTGTGATTGATATCCTGGATGATTCTGACAAAAAATCCCAGGAGCTGGTGGAAAAGCACGGTTTGTACGATCATAAACTGGATCTTGCCAATTTCCAGATGCCGACTGTTGAACTTCTGAAAGATTACGGAAACGAAGAAATCTCTATTAACAAAGAAGAATTAGAAGAAAATAAAAATAAGATCGTCGGGTTACTGAAAAACTTTAATGTAGGAATTGCTGAAATCAAAGCGACCATCGGCCCAACGGTAACTTTGTACGAGATCGTGCCTGAAGCGGGAATTCGTGTAGCTGCCATTAAAAAACTTCAGGATGATATTGCGCTGAACCTTTCGGCGTTGGGAATCCGTATTATTGCTCCGATGCCGGGAAAAGGGACGATCGGGATTGAAGTTCCGAGAAAGAATCCTACCATGGTTTCGATGCGTTCGGTAATAGCTTCTCAAAAGTTCCAGAATACGGATATGGATCTTCCGGTCGTTTTCGGGAAAACCATTTCGAATGAAATTTTCATGGCCGATCTTTCAAAAATGCCTCACTTACTGATGGCCGGAGCCACGGGACAGGGAAAATCGGTAGGGATCAACGCGATTTTAACCTCCCTGCTTTACAAAAAACATCCGAGCGAACTGAAATTCGTGATGGTAGACCCTAAAAAGGTAGAACTTTCATTATATTCAAAAATAGAAAGGCATTATCTGGCAAAACTTCCTGATGCGGAAGAAGCCATAATTACCGATACCAATAAAGTAATTAATACGCTGAATTCCCTTTGTATCGAAATGGATACGAGATACGACCTGCTAAAAAACGCATTCTGTAAAAATTTAAAGGAATACAATAAAAAATTTGCAGAACGTAAGCTGAATCCTGAAAACGGCCATCGTTACCTTCCTTATATCGTTTTGGTCGTTGATGAATTTGCAGACCTTATCATGACCGCCGGAAAAGAAGTTGAACTTCCGATAGCCAGACTTGCCCAGCTGGCCAGAGCGGTAGGGATTCACCTGATCGTCGCTACACAAAGACCTTCGGTAAACGTAATTACCGGGATGATCAAAGCGAATTTCCCGGCGAGAGCGGCATTCCGTGTGATTTCAAGTGTGGATTCCAGAACCATCCTGGATTCTCCGGGAGCAGACCAGCTGATCGGGAAAGGAGATATGCTTTACTTTAACGGAAATGAAATCTTAAGGCTTCAATGTGCCTTTGTAGATACTCCGGAAGTGGAAAGACTGGCAGAATATATCGGTGAGCAAAAAGGATATGCTTCAGCCTTTATTCTTCCTGAATATGTTTCTGAAGATTCTGCAAGCAGTGTAGGATCTTTTGATCCCAATGAAAAAGATGCTTTATTTGAGGAGGCAGCCCGAATTATCGTTTCCACGCAACAGGGTTCTACTTCGATGCTTCAGCGTCAATTGAAACTTGGATACAACCGGGCAGGAAGAATTATGGACCAGCTTGAAGCGAGCGGAATCGTTGGAGGATTCAACGGTGCAAAAGCAAGGGAAGTCCTTATCAGTGATCTTCATTCTTTGGAACAGTTTTTGGAAGATTTGCGCAGCTGAAAAGAAGAACACGAGGTTTCAGTTTAACTTTCAGCTTTTGGAAATGTCTAAAGATTAAAAGATTTAAATAAAATGAAAAATATGGTTTCAAAAATTATAGTAAGCAGTCTGGTTGTGGGAGCAGCAATCTTTACCAACGCGCAGAAAATTGATGCAAAGGCCAAAAAAATATTGGATGATGTCACTGCAAACTATAATTCCAAGAAAAATTCTTATTTTAAATTCTCCTTCGGAACGGGAACCAACGGACAGGTTTCGAAAACGGAACCTGGGATTTATTATTCTGCCGGCGATAAGTACAAGCTAAAGATCATGGAAACCGAACAGATTTTTGACGGCAGCAAAATCTATAACATCAATACGGAAGATATGGAAGTAACGGTAGCCAAACCGAACGGAAGCGGCTCGATGTTCTCCCCTATCAACTATCTTTCTACCTACAGAAATGATTATAATGTCACTTACGGCGGCAAGAAAAATGTCAATGGCGTAAGTACGGATTTTATAAAGCTGACACCCGTGAAAGCGAACGGAATACAGTATGTCTATCTTTTCGTTGATTCTGCGAAAAAGCAGATGGTAAAGCTTGAACAGCACGGCAACAATAAAGATGTAGCCGTAATTGCCATAAAAGAATACAAAGAAAACCAGAATCTGGATCCGGGAATGTTTGTTTTTGACAAGAGCAAGTATAAAAATTATCTGATCACAGAACTTTAAATGTTGTAATGGTTAAGTTTTAAAGCTTCTCGTTTCTGTCTTTCAGATAATTACAGTTTTTAAAACAGACATCATTACGGATTATAAAAATTTCATAAAATATAAAAGCTGCAAAGGAAACTTTGTGGCTTTTTCATTAATTTTGGCAAATGTTAAAAATACTAGACCGATATATCATAAAAACTTTCTTTGGACCGTTTTTCTTTATATTCAGCGTGCTGTTTTTCATATTTATTGTGAATATCATCTGGGTTCAGTTGGGGCAGTTTATGGGAAAAGGGCTCACCAGCTTCCAGATCCTGAAACTTCTTTTTTATCTTGGGGTAAGTGTTATCAGCTTGGTATTGCCACTTACCATTCTGCTCGCCAGTATCATGTCTTTCGGAGAATTCGGGGAGCGGTACGAACTTGCGGCGATGAAAGCGGCAGGGATTTCCCTGACCAGGGTAATGCTCCCGTTGCTTGGCGTAACGATCGTTCTTTCGATCATGCTTTATTTTTTCTCTAACAATATCATTCCCGATTTTCAGCGGAAGGCCAAAAATATGCTCTTTAATATTGCACAGACCAAACCCGCACTGAATTTCACCCCCGGGCAATTTATCGATCAGATCCCCGGTTATATGGTGAAATTTGACAAAATTACAGGAGAAAACGGAGAAAATATTGAAGGGGTTTTTATTCATAAAAAATCGACAACATTCGATAATCAGCGTTCTATTGTAGCCGAAAAAGGAAAATTTGTTCCGGCTGCGAATAAGAATTACCTTAAACTTATTCTGTATAACGGCTATGTTTACGAAGATAATTTTGCGGGAAAACCCGAAAATGTCCGTTTGAAACAACCCGACCAGGCTATTAAATTTGATTCCCTGACTTCCCACTTCGATGTAAGTGATATCATCAATAAAGCGATTGAGGAAGAGAAAATCACGGACGACTACCGTTTTGAGACATTCAACCAGCTAAACAAGACGATCGATCAGACAAAAAAAGATAATGATAAATTTTTCACCAATGTCAATAATGATGTCCTGAATCAGACCAATTCGATCATGACCTATATGGACGCGAAGCAGAACAAATCGAAGGTTAAGCCAAAGCAGATTTTAAAGCTTGATACCGTAAAAGGTGAAAAAAAACTTGAAATCATCAACAATGCTTACAGCAGACTGGATAATCTTAAGGCCACTTTGGAAGCAAAAAATAATGAGATCGATCCCGGTGTAAAGTATTACAGTAAAGTGGTGATTTATCAGCAGAAAATCGTGACTTATTCTTTCACGTGTATCATTTTCTTCCTGATCGGGGCAAGTCTCGGATCGATTATCAGGAAGGGAGGCATGGGGCTTCCGGTGATCATTGCGATTGTTATTTTCATTATATTCTATGTCATGAGCGTAGGAACAGAAAATATGGCGTGGTCCGGAAAATTAAATCCGTATCTCGCTGCCTGGATTCCAAATCTGGTCCTCTTCCCTTTTGGAATCTGGATGACCTATAAGGCTCTGACAGATTCTCAGCTGTTTGATGCTGAAAAGTATAAGGCTCTCTTTAAACCGATAACCAGATTATTTGTTAAAAAAGAAGAACATAAAAGATATCAGTAATAAAAACAATATCAAAAAGATCCGGAACTTCCGGGTCTTTTTTTTGCCATATTCATAAAGGTGTTGCATATTTTTTGTTTGCATTAAATAACCAAATTCTCAAAATATGAAAATTGCCCTATTAAGCCTGAGTTTCCTTTTCTTCCTCTCGTGTAAAGAAGAAAAAACAAGGTCTCTGCCTCCCAATGAAAAGAATGATAGTTTAAGCACTGTGCAGGAACCTGATAGCATTAAGAATGACTCTATCAAAACTATTGCTGATATCAAAAAAGAATATGCGGTCATCAGTGGTCTGGTGGACTCAAAAAAACTGGATTCAACCACATTTAATTATTACTGTAACGAAAGAGAAGGTGAAGTCACTTTGTATTACCAGAATAAAAAACTTAAAATGGTAAAAGATTTCTACGCTGAACACAGTCATTTTTCAAGCTTCACCAAATATTTTGTGAAAGATGACCAGGTATTTTTCATTTTTAATGATGAAACCGTATGGAATTTTGATGAAGGCGGTACTCCCGAAAAGGCTGAAACAAAAGATGATATTAAAGAAAAAAGAATTTATATTTTGCAGGGTAAGGCTGTTCAGTGCTTTGAGAAGAATTATTCGATAAGATCGAAAGGAAACAATCAGGACCCCAACAGCGTGCCTAATAGGGAAACGAAATGCGATATTTCAGAATATATGCAGCAGTATGAACGTATTATGAAAAATAAAAATAAGAAAGGAGATCTTGGATGTCTCTAAAACAGAAAGCGGCCTCAAAAGCCGCTTTATTATTTAAAAAAGATCTGAAAATTATACTTTCATAATTTCAGCTTCTTTTACTTTCAGATGTTCGTCGCAGATCTTCACATACTTGTCCGTAAGAACCTGAATATCCGCTTCGATTCCTTTAACAAGATCTTCGGAAATACCGTCTAACTTTTTAAGCTCTTTCAGACCGTTTTGTCTTGCGTTTCTTACAACCACTTTTGTATCTTCGGTTTCAGCTTTTGCCTGTTTTGCCAGCTCTTTTCTTCTTTCTTCCGTTAATGGCGGTACATTAAGGATGATATTGATTCCATTATTGGAAGGGGCAAAGCCAAGATTTGAATTGATGATCGCTTTTTCAATATCATTAATCGCTTTAGAATCCCAGGGCTGAATAGAAATTGTCATGGCATCCGGAATAGAAACGTTGGCAACCTGATTGATGGGAGTCATGGCTCCGTAATATTCTACCATTACATCCTGAACCATATTCGTAGACGCACGTCCCGCTCTGATTCTTTGAAATGCATGATCCAGGTGCTTTACAGCTGCTTCCATATCATGCTGTACAGACTCTACTATAAGATCTAATTCTTCCATTATATAATAAAAATTTGATAAGTTACACATTTTCAAATAGTGTTTGATTATCAGTAAAATACGATACTCAAAATCTGAATTACCTGATCGTTTTTTACTGTTTTTCTACTATTTTTTACCGCTCCCAAAGATAGTAAAATATCCGGAAAATGCTATGGTCGCTAAAAAAATTAAAATAAACGGTTTTAATTTTTGTCTATAAAATAAATCGTATGAAAAATGACAAGTCTTGAGTTTTTTCATTAATCAACCTTATATTAATTTGCAAAAATAAGCTCCAGAGTCTTGTGACAGTGGAGCTTTGTAGTCTTAGCAAAGTGGTGGTGGTGAATCCGGGCAGGTATTGTTTCCACAGTAACCTTCATCCCAGGATCTGCAGCAACCTTTTAACTGATTCCAGTCATTACATCCCAGCGGCGGCCTTCCACCCTGAATGGTCTTCAGTTCTTTCTTTGGTAATTTTCTTAAATTTTTCATAATGAATACTTTAGTTGATTGTAATTCAAATATAATAAATTTCTCTTTACAGAGATATAAATTTCCAGATATTTTCATTCAGAGGTATATTTTGAGATGTTTGAACTAAAAAAATGCCCGATTATCAGCTTTTCAACTCATAATCGGGCAATTATCTTTAAGGTTTTTGGTAAACTCTATGTTACAAATCAACCAGAGTACCTACATTCTCTCCGTCTACGATTTTTTCAAGATTTCCTTCTTTATTCATATCAAAAACAATGATCGGCAGTTTGTTTTCGTGGCTTAAAGTAAATGCAGTCATATCCATCACTTTAAGGTTTTTAGCATATACTTCGTCAAAAGACAAAGAATTGTATTTTACAGCATTTACGTTTTTTTCAGGATCACTGTCGTAGATACCGTCTACTCTTGTTCCTTTCAGGATAACATCAGCGCCGATTTCGATAGCTCTCAATGTAGCTGCAGTATCGGTGGTAAAATACGGATTTCCGGTTCCGGCCCCAAAGATCACTACCCTGCCCTTTTCAAGATGTCTTACGGCTCTTCTTTTGATGAAAGGTTCAGCAACTTTATCCATTTCAATGGCCGACTGAAGCCTGGTTTTAATGCCCGCGTCTTCAAGAGCACCCTGCAATGCCATACCATTGATTACAGTGGCAAGCATCCCCATATAATCTCCCTGTACACGGTCCATACCTTTTGCCGCTCCGGCTACACCACGGAAAATATTTCCTCCTCCGATTACAATGGCAACTTCACAGCCTTTATCCACGACCTGTTTAATCTCAGCTGCGTATTCCTGAAGCCTTTCATTGTCAATACCATATTGTCTGTTTCCCATTAAGGCTTCACCACTAAGTTTCAGAAGGATTCTTTTATATTTCATCTTTATTTTTAAATAATTTTATTCCGTTTGTTGTCAGAAATTTGACTTTGCAAATATAATCATTAATAAGGTTGATTTTTAATTCTTGATTAAATTTTTAGATCTTGTACTGTAAGCTGTTTTTAAGGGCTTCTCTCCTATGATTTTACCGACAAAATTTGATTTATATTAAGACATATCCGACAGCTTTTCAGAAATCTGTGATAAGGTTGTCAAATTATTTTTTTTTGCAATAGCTTTGCGACCTGCAACCAGAAAGGATATCGTTTCAAATCTGTATGGGTAAAAACCACGATTTTCACAAAACTCAACGATTTACCTATAAATAATATAAGAAATATTTTGAAAAGTACGAAAAAGGATTATTTTTGCATTAATAATAAACTGAATTGAAGAAAATTGTCATTTTTTCATTATTTCTGTCAGGAGTTGTTTCTTATGCACAAACAGGGACAAACGTTTACCCGTTTCTCAACATTCCTGTATCTGCAAGACAGGCCGCATTGGGCGGCGATGCTATTTCTGTAAGAGATCATGATGTTTCCTTTGCTATTGCAAACCCCGCATTGCTGAACAGGGATTCTGATAATCAGCTCTCCGTTAATGCTGCCGCCTACCTTGCTGATTCGAAGTACGGAACCATAGCGTATGCCAGAGATTTCGAAAACGGGCATATGGCGACGATCAACGCCCGCTATATGAGTTACGGAGATATTCCAAGAACTGATGAAAGCGGTTTTGAGAACGGAACCTTCAAAGCATCTGATGTCGCTATCGGGGCAGGATATGCTTACCAGTTTGAAGAAGACTGGACCATCGGCGGCGGACTGAACTTCATCACTTCCAAAATCGACAATTATACCTCTTCTGCCATTTCAGGAAATGCAGGTGTTACCTATCATAATAAAAAGAATAAAGAGACCGCTTCTTTAGTATTCAGGAACTTTGGATATCAGTTCAAATCGTTTAACGGAACCAGGGAAAATCTGCCTTTCAGAATAGATTTAGGGTATACCAGAATTTTAAAGGCAATCCCATTAGCGATCACCATTACCGCTCATGATCTTCAGGATTTTGATATTTCTTCTCAGTATAATGTCAATGGCCAGGAAGTAAATGTGGGAAGGAAAATTGCCGACCATTTCTCTGTCGGTGCCGAATTGTTCCCGGAAAAAGGATTCAATATCAGGCTCGGCTATAATGTTAAAAGAGGAAATGAACTGGCTGTCGCAGATCAGAGGAATTTCTCAGGTCTTTCTGCAGGATTCGGAATTAAATTGTCAAAATTCCGTATCGACTATGCGCATGTGCGTTACCACAATTCTTCAAATGTCAATCAGATCGGTGTTTCCGTAGATCTTACAAGTCACGCAGGATATTAACTTAACCAATAAGTCATCCGCTTGATAATACTGGGAAATGCAGGAAATTGCATCATAAAATTTTAAGTTTAAACAAGTTAATTTAAAATAAAACAGAAACCTTAAGAAATGTCTTAGGGTTTCTTGATTTTTGAGAAAAATTCTTGAAATTTGCAGTATGAAAAAACCTGTAATTGCGATCGACGGCTACTCGTCTACCGGAAAAAGTTCGATATCTAAAATTATTGCCCAGAAGCTGGGAATTATCCACCTGGATACTGGAGCACTCTACCGGGGCGTTACCTGGTTTGCTCTTCAGAACTGCCTGAATGAAGATGGAACTATCAATACCCAGGAATTATTCTCTTCCTTTGATCAGATAGAGCTTGAATTTAAAAATGACAAAGGCGAACTGGTTCTTTTCCTTAATCACATCGATATTTCAAAAGCCATCCGAACCAATGAAGTCTCAGAAAATGTAAGTTTTGTCGCAAAACAGAAAGAAGTAAGAGATTTTCTTCTTCAGTCACAGCGCACATTGGCAGAAAAAGGAGGCATTATTATGGACGGACGTGACATCGGGACCATCGTTCTGCCAAATGCGGACTATAAATTTTTCCTTACCGCAAGTATCGATGAAAGAACAAAAAGAAGGTATGAAGAGCTGGTAAGCCTTGGTATTGAAGCAAGTGAAACGCAGGTGAAGGAAAACCTTATCATACGCGATAAGATTGATAGTGAGCGGGAAATAGCTCCCCTGAAGCAGGCAGAAGATGCTATCGTTATCGATAATACCCATCTTTCTAAAGAAGAGACAATAGACAGTATTCTCTCTCATATCAATAATTTTTAACATTTTTTAATAGACCTGACCTTCATTTGGTATGTTAATTGTACAAATATCCACAAGTAAAACTAGTATTATTAACTATTAAAAAAACGAAAAATGTCTAAGAAAAACAATACAGCGGGTATTTTGGCAGGACTTCTTGCAGGTGCTGCAGCAGGTGTAATTTTAGGAATGCTTTATGCTCCGGAAGAAGGTAAAGAAACCAGAAAAAAAATTAAGGATAAGGCTAATGATCTTAAAGATCAGGCTAAAAATAAATACGGAGAAGTTTCAGAAAAAGTAAAAGATCAGTATGGTAACATTTCTTCTACTTTTAAAGAAACAGCAAGTAACGTTGCTCACACAGTGAAAGACGGTTATGATAAATACAAAGATCAGATTGTTTCTAAAACTGCAGATGTAGTAAAAAATGTAGAATCTGAACTGAACGATCTAAAACAATAAAATAATTTATTTTTTAGGTAAATTATGAGAAGGAACTTTATAAACGAAAGTTCCTTTTTTTGTAACTTTAAAGAAAAACAATGATTGAAACTATTAAAGAATACGCATCTAAAAGAATTGATCTCCTGAAAATTGAAGCTACCGAGAAGTCTTCCCTTTCAGCCGGTGTCATTACTTATCTTGTTTTAATGCTGGTGGCCTTTGGTTTTTTCATTATCCTGTTCAATTTCGGGATTGCTTTTCTCATAGGGAAAGCAGTCGGAGGCACTTCTTACGGGTTTCTCATCGTAGCGGCATTTTATTTCCTGATCATGATGATCCTCATGGTCTTTAAAAAGAAAATCGTAAATTATGTGGCCGATCAGGTTATTAAATTTTTAAATCACTAAACTATGGGTAGAAACTATGAAAGCTTAGAAGAGTTAAGAAGAAAGAAAAAGTTGCTGAAACAGGAAATCGAAGGATTGGAGGATCTTCTTACATTCAAAAATACAAAAGAAAGTTTAAGTGCATTTACCAATGGTTTGACAGATCAGTATCTTCAGGAAAAAGTAGATGAGGACGGCGATGAGAAGGTAGTACTGCGAAAAGATGTCATTGCCAAACAGATTACTTCCGAAATAAAAGACGCTCTGATCAGTAAAAATACCGCCATGGGTATAGCAAGTTCTGCATTCAAGGGCGATGCCGTTGATACATTAATTAAGCTGGGAGTGACAGCCATTGTAGGAAACTATGCGCGGAAAAGCCTTAAAAGCTCAAACTGGAAAAGAAAAATTGCAGGTGTAGCACTGATATATCTCGCGCCGATCGCACTCCGATTTGTCAGGAAAAAACTGGAAAATTATCAGAAAAATCAAAGCGTTTCAAGCATGGAACAGCTTATATGAGTTTGAGAGTGGGAGTGTTTAAGAGTTTAAAATGAAATAAGGTTTCAAATACTTATGAATCAATTTTCGATGACTCTCCCACGCTCAAGCCCTATTATTCTTACTTTTTTTCACTAAAAAGCTGTCCTAAGATAATTCCTGCTGCCATGGAAACATTCAGGCTTTCTGTTGACTGGGATTTTCCGAATCGGGGAATCATGATGCTTTTTTCTAAAAGCTTTTCCGTTTCAGCCCGCATCCCATTACCTTCGTTGCCTAAAATAAGATTCATTTTTTCAGGTTTTTCGAAAGAGTAAATATTTTCGCCATTCATATCCGTTCCGATATTTACATTTTCTGTATTCGCGAGATATTCCGTAAGATCTTCATACACAATATTGACTCTTGTAAATGATCCCATAGTAGCCATAATCACTTTAGGATTATAAAAATCCACTGTATCCTTACTGCAGATGATCTGCTCGATTCCGAACCAGTCAGCCAGGCGTATGATCGTTCCCATATTTCCCGGATCCTGGATGCCGTCCAATATCAGCTGAAGCTTTGCGTCAGGCATTTTTTCTTCAGCATGGAGGTGGCAGACTGCTACAGAATCTTTCGGATTTTGAAGAAAACTTATTTTTTTTAACTCATTTTCAGAAATATGAGTTATAGGAATATTTTCACGGTCCAATTTTTGCGGATCGGTAGAAAATATTTCTTTAATTTTAAAGTTAGAATTAAAAAGTTCAGTGATGGTTTTATTGCCTTCAACCAAAAACAAATTGTATTTTTGTCTGAACTTCTTTTTATCCAAAGATTGTAAAATTTTTACTGTATGAGCTGTAAGCATTATAAGAATTCTCCTCAAAAATATTATAAAATTATATCATTTGCAACATTTGTAGGTCTCCTTTATGCTTGTAGCACCACCAAAAAGGTCCCTGACGGGCAATATCTGCTGGTAAAAAATAATTTTGAATTTGAAGATAAGAAAGAACCTTTTGACGGTGAGCTGAAAAATTATGTACAGCAAAAGCCCAATAAAAGGCAGTTTCTTTTCATGCCGCTGAGTTTATGGCTTTACAATGCTGCAAATCCTAAGTATGATACCCTTCTGAATGAATACATGACGTATCCGAACGAGTTGAGAAATCAGAAACTGAGAGATTCTCTATTCATTAAATACAACATGAAAAGCAGTGTCGGTAAAAGTCTGTTTTTCGACAGATTGTATCACAGCTGGGGCTCTGCACCGGTAATTCTCGATGAAACAAGAACCGAAAAAAGCGCGGAATCAATAGAAAAAAGACTCACCTACCGCGGGTACTGGGATTCGGAAGTTAAATTTAAACAAGATCTCGATTCTGCCGCAAAAAAAGCAGCGGTCACATATTTTATTACCCATAAAGATCCTACTTATATTAAGGAATACTATTATAATATTACCGATCCGGCAGTAAAAAATATTTATCAGCAAAAAATTAAGGAAAGTCTCATCAAGCAGGGTCAAATCTTGGATCAGACCGTTCTCGAAAAAGAAGTGACCAGGATCAATGAGCTGATGAAGGATTATGGTTATTACAGATTCAACAATCTTGGTGACGAAATCTATTTTGTGGCCGATTCAATTAAAAGCAGAAAGCAGGTTCCTTTAACCCTGGAAATTCATAAAGATTCCCTTGACAGGCCTTACAAGGTTTCCACAATAGGAAATATCGATGTGGCGATTGTAGATGAAATGGGAGATTATCCTAAAAATACAAAAAAAGACAGTTTAAGAGGGATCCGGTTCCATAAGGTCAACAATCAGTACGATTCCCGTGCATTGTGGCGTGCCATTACGGTTGGAAACAAGCAGGTGTATGATCAGAAAAAGTTTGATCTGACGAGAAGAAACCTCCTGGCTATGAATAATTTCAGCATTCTTAAATCAAGAGACTCTTTAAGACATGGCGGTGGCGCGGCTCCCAATGACAGCATCATTGATGTGATGTATGTTCTCAAGCCGCTTCCCAAATATGAGCTGAAGCTGGGAACGGATGTCAATTACTCTCAGCTGCTGAATCTCGGGGTTTCTCCCTCTGTAGATCTTACTACCAGAAATATTTTTGGCGGTGCTGAAAACCTTTCGACCAGCCTTGCCGGAACCTTCGGGTCGATAAGAAGTACCAAAGACATCAACAGCCGTGTTCTGGCTTACGAAATTTCTGCACAGGCTTCCCTGAATTTTCCAAGATTGCTGCTGCCATTCGATTATTACAAATTATTACCCAAAAGATACAGCCCCACTTCATCGATTGTTCTGGGAGCATCGGTCCAGAATAATATCGGCTTGGGAAGGGTAAACTTTAATACCGGTTTAAATTATCTCGCTACGGTAAATGATAAAGTCTCTCACAGACTTACCTTGTTTAACACCCAGCTGAGTTTAACCAAAAATAAAGATGCTTACTACGATTATTTCGTGAATGATGAAGAGATCAGAAGTGAAATATTTAGTGATTATTTTGCGTTTAAACCTTCTGTAGCACAAGATTTTCAGGCGGGCCAGCTTACAATAGATGAAGTTTCGAGGATTATCACGCGAGATACTGAATACGCGACTGGGCTTAATCAACAGGGGGCAGACCGTTTTATTGCGTTTGTCGGTTCCCTGATAAACAAAGACCGTCAGACCCAGGATGTTTTAATCTCTTCTTTTATTTATAATTTCGTCTACAATGAAATCGGAAAAAAAGAATATCCGAATTCTTTTTATTTTAACGGAAAAGTAGAACTTGCAGGAAATATTTTCAGCATATTCAATCAGAAAAGAAATGACGGAGGAGTTTTGACGAGCCCTGAGAGAACTATTTTCGGGGTGCCTTACGCCCAGTTTGTGAAATTTGATTTTGATGTAAGGAAATATTTTAAGTTTAATAATAACACCTTAGTCCTGCGCCAGTTTTTGGGTATCGGGATTCCTTATGGAAATTCTTCCAGTATGCCTGTTATAAGATCGTATTTTAATGGTGGAGCAAACGATATAAGAGCCTGGGTTCCTTTTGGCGGATTGGGGCCTGCCGGCTCGCAGATTGACGAGAGAGTCCGTACGTATATGACGGAAAACATGAAACTTACGACCAATGTTGAGTTCAGGGTTCCTTTCAACGATACGTATGAAGGTGCCCTTTTCACAGATATCGGGAACATCTGGTCTCTGAAAAGCACCAACGACGGATCGGGCGATGAATTTAAATTTAACAAATTCCTGAAGCAGGTCGGTATTGGCAGCGGTTTCGGATTAAGGGCAAATATAGCCTACATTACCCTGAGACTCGATCTTGCCTATAAAATGTATGACCCGAATAAGCCGGAAGGTGACCGATGGAGACTGAAATATTTCCAGCCCTTTAAACCTACGCTGAACATCGCGTTCGGATATCCTTTCTAGTCCGGTGAAATTCCCAGTGCAAAATAGACTACAGCAACCGTTCGTGCCAGTATTTCCCGGAACTGGTTTCTGTAGTAACTTTCAGGTTTTGTGACATCCTGTGCATCGAATCCCAATGCATTCATATTATTATTCCGGGCAAAAAGCAATGCCCTGAGATTGTGAAATCCCTGTGAAACGATAATCACATTATCTTTTTTATAAACATCTTTACACCGTAAAATGCTTCTGTAGGTATTAAACCCTTTCGGATCTTCCATGATGATTTCTTCCGGAACTCCTTCCTGGTAAATCAGGTAGTTTTTCATCGCGGCAGGTTCATCATAACCTTTACTTTTTTCTCCGCTGACCAGGATTTTTTTGATTTTTCCATGGTGATAAAGCAATGCGGCGGCATCCATTCTTTTGGTGAAATAAGGATTTGACATGCCTGATCTCATTTTCGGCGAAGTTCCCAATACGAGCGCCACTTCCCTTGGCGGGATTTTGGAGATTTTATTGTAAGTCCGTCCGTCCGTCAGTGCAAAAACCCACGCATTGGCGAGACATATCAGCAGAATTATGATTTCCGCTGATACAATCATCAGATTAAATATGTTTCTAATTATTCTCAACTCAGATCAAAGTTAAGCTTTATTTTCCTGCTTTTTGCAATAGACATGCAGGCCAGGATATGTCCTTTTTTTTCTTCTTTTTCCGTTAAATATTCATTTTCCAGCAAATCAACTTCTCCTTCCTCCAGAATACATTCGCAGCTTCCGCAGATGCCCGACTTGCATGAATAGGGAACTGAAAATCTCTGAATCAGCAATTGCTGCAGTATCTTTTCCCTGTTATCCGGTAATTCAGTAGAATACCGCTTTCCGAGCATTTTAAATTCAACATCGATATTTTCGATCAGCGGAAATTCCTTTTCTACAGGATAAATATCGTCATTATATTCTTCAAAAAGCTCAAAATGAATATTTTTCTTTGGAATTCCGTGATGGTAGCAGGCATTTGCGAGGGTTTTGATCATATCACCTTTTCCGCAGATCAGTACTTCATCCACCGCGTCCCAGATCGTAGATTCTTCGTCCGTATCATCCAGATGAAGGATCTGGTTAATGATCAGGCTCAGTTTTTTATCATCAAGCCTTCCGTAAAAAAAGCTGTTTGAAGTTTTTTCCTTTGAAAAAAAATAAAATATCTGAAGTCTTTCGCCGCAGTTCCTGGCAAGATTGTCCAGTTGTTCGCGGTAAATAAGATCTTCTTTGGTTCTATTGCTGAAAAATAAAAAAAGTCTCGTTCTCGGTTCTCTGTGCAGGATGTTTTTAAAATGGCTCAGGATCGGAGTAATTCCTATTCCTGCCGCAAAACCTACGATTGTTCTGAATTCACTGGGCTTTGAAATAAGCGTAAACCTTCCGGCAGGCTCGCTGACCAATAAAGCGTCTCCGATATTATAATTTCTGAATAATTCCGACGCATCACCTTCCGGGGAATTTATTTTGATTCCTAAAGCAATTTTTTCTTCATGAGGGGCCGACGTCATCGAGTAATCTTTGATAACTTCCTGACCGTGAGACTGAAATTTCAGACTGACAAACTGTCCCGCATCAAACTGAAAATTCTTCTTCAG
Organism: Chryseobacterium endophyticum; assembly: GCF_056333165.1. NCBI lineage: Bacteria > Pseudomonadati > Bacteroidota > Flavobacteriia > Flavobacteriales > Weeksellaceae > Chryseobacterium > Chryseobacterium endophyticum. Next base: position 494,643 of record NZ_JBWGXE010000002.1, on the reverse strand, counting down.
ATTCTCAGGGATTTCAAACTCCAGAGAGAAAGTATTTTTGGTCAGTTCTTCCTTTTTCGTTATTTTTAACCAATGAAACTGTATCAGTTTCCCTTTATAGATTTGTTGTTCCATACTTCAATTCAAAAATAGATAAAAAATAATGAAAAAGATAATCTTATCAACGCTTTTCCTGATTTCCGTCTTCAGCTGTAAGAAAGAAAGTACAAAAACCGATGATGGTCGGCCTGTGAAGGATTCAGTGGCTGTTTCCGGAAGCCCTGCACCCTCTGCTGCGCTGAAAATGTGGACACCCGACCAGACCGCAGCATTTTTAGGCAAAAAGAATGATACTCTGTACGTAACCAACTTTTTTGCAACGTGGTGTGGCCCTTGTGTAAAGGAAATTCCACATTTTAAAAACAAAATCCAGGAACTGAACGGAAAACCGGTGAAAATCACTTTTGTAAGTGTTGACAGCAAAGAAGACTGGACGACAAAGGTTCCCCAGTTCGCTGATGAGCAGGGAATCCGTAACAATACCGTTCTTCTGGATAATGAGCTGATGGAAGGTAATTTTTACGTAACCAATTTTAAGAAATGGGATGGTAGCGCAATTCCGTTTACTTATATGAGAAAAGGTGAAAAGACTGACGAAACCTTAGGAATGATGAGTGAAGAGGAACTTAATGAGAAGATCAATACTCTTTTAAAATAAAACGTCAGACTTTTTATGTCAGATAAATTTAAAGTCCTGTGTTTGGTTTTAGTGCTTGCTATTTTTTTGGCAGCCATTATGAATCTGAACACAGGATTTTTAAGTTTGAATATCCGCGATTTTTTTTCAGAATCTTCCCAAAGTCTTATCGCTGAAATTCGGGTTAACAGGGTTTTGGTGATGCTTTTGGCGGGGATTTCTGTTCCTACCTCGGGCTTTATCATGCAGGAATATTTTCAGAATCCGCTGGCCGGGCCTGATATTCTGGGCATTACTTCCGTAGCAAGTCTCTCGGTGGCCTTTTATATTTTTTTCTCGTACAATATTGCATTGCCTGATTTCCTGCAGAATACTTTTTTAAGTTTATCATCGATTCTGGGAAGTGTGCTTCTGATGTTTCTGCTGCTTTCAATATCAAAACGGTTTCAGGATAAATCTTATCTTGTAATATTCGGCTTCCTGGTTTCTGCGCTGGCGGGGGCTGTCGTTTCTCTTCTTCAGCTGTATGCAGAAAATCAAAGTCTGAAAAATTATATTTTATGGTCTTTCGGTGCGAATAATATGGTGAGCAGAAATCAGATTTATATATTGTTGATCCTCGTATTAACAGGCCTTTTCACTTGTTTTAAAAGTATAAAACCTTTAATAGGAAATTCACTGGGAATATCGTATGCGCAGAGTTTGGGAGTCAATCTGAATCAGCTCAAAATATTGGTTATTGTATCCTCTTCCCTCTTATCAGCATCCGTTACGGCCTTTATGGGACCTGTTTTGTTTATCGGGATCATTATTCCTCACTTTTGCAGGCTGATTTACAATCCTTCGAAACTATGGCAGCAATGGATCCTGAATATGCTGTTAGGAATGTGCATTATGCTCATATTTTCGATTATTGCTGAGAAAACGCAGATTCCGATCAATGTAATCAGTTCGGTTTTTGGGATCCCTGTCATCCTGATCATGCTTTTGAGAGCGAATAAAGTGTAAGTGTTAATTGTGAAGAGATCAATCACAGTTAAACTTAAATCTCCAATGAATTATAAATGAGAAGCTGATTAAGATTGTTAAATTTGAATATATAAATAATTATAAATAAAATCTGCGTAAATCCGTAAAAATCTGTGGCAAAATTTGAAAATGTACCTACAAGTTAAACAAGCACATATCGGTTACCATACACCCTTAATTTCAAATGCAGATGGAAACCTGGATTTAGGCGAAGTATGTCTTTTAATCGGGAATAACGGGGTTGGCAAAACAACTTTAATCAAGTCAATCTTGCATCAGATCCCTCTTTTGAAGGGTGAAATTTCACTGTACGGTAAAAACATCAAAAACCTTTCGGTAAAACAGGTGGCGGAAAATATTGCGGTGGTGTTTTCAAAATCAGTGATTCCGCAAAATTATACGGTGAAGGACCTTATTTCATTAGGAAAATACATTCATTATCCTTTTTATTTTACTTTGAAAAAAGAAGACCGGGAAGAAGTTTTATCAATAATTGAAGCGCTGGAACTGATACCGTATAAAGATACTTTGCTTAAAAACCTTTCGGACGGAAACCTGCAGAAAGCTTTTATAGGAAGGGCAATCACGCAGAATTCACCGGTTATTATCCTGGATGAGCCCACCACGCATCTTGATGAGAAAAATAAGATTACGATACTTAAAATTCTCAGAACCTTCGCCAAAGAGCATCACAAACTTATTCTTTTTTCGTCACACGACTGGCGGCTCGCTAAAGAATTTGCAGATAAAATATGGTATGTAAAAGACAATAACCTTTATACCGGAATTGTTGAGGATGTATTACTGCAGCACGATGAGCTTACCAATCCGACGCTTTTTAAAATCAATGAAAATTTCATTTCACCGAAAATAATAGCTCCTTACGTGTACAAAGAAATGCTGTATTCTTTGTTGCAGAAAAACTTTCCCGTCGATCTTTCTTCTTTAACCTTCGAATTCACTACACACTGGATTATTTCAGATTCCAGACAAAATTATCAATGTGAATCTTTTGAAGATATAATGAATTTGTTAATAAAAATTCATTGATATTTTTATTTTTCTAATGATAATATATACTATGCATGCATAGTATTATGCCTGTCATATCAATTAATCATTTTGTTTTCAGGTTATTAACAAATTTTAACTTAAATAAATATTATGCATGCATAATATTTGCTAAATTTGATAAAACCTAGATATAGAAAATGATGGATAACAAAAAAGAGAAAATAGAAAATGTCGACTTAATTCTTAAACAGACCTGGCTAGCTGTTTCCAAAATGTATACGGAGATGGCTCAGGAACATGATTCTACCGCTGTACAGGCACTCACCCTCCTTAAAATAGACCCTAAAGAAGGAACCCGAAGTACGAACCTGGGTCCTAAAATGGCGATTGAGCCAACTTCTTTAACGAGAATTATTAAGCTGCTTGAAGACAACGGCTACATCTATAAAGAAAAGACGACTACCGATAAACGTGAAGTAATCATTAAGCTTACCGATAAAGGCCTTCATTCCAGGAATATGTCGAAAGAAGTCGTGGTTAATTTCAATAAAAAGATCATGGAAAAAATTGCACCCGAAAAGCTCGAAACTTTTAAAGAAGTGATGACGGAGATTATGAAGATCGCAACCGATCTGAACCACAGAAAATGATCCTTAAACCGATACATACAAATTAAACAATACAAATAAAATCAAAATGAAACCGTCAGGTTACATCTGACCAATTAAACAAATAAATATGTTAAAGATGAAAAGAAGAATCAAACACGTTACGGTTCTTGGTTCAGGAATTATGGGAAGCGGTATCGCGGCGCACTTTGCCAATATTGGCGTTCAGGTATCGCTGCTGGATATTGTACCTTTCCAACTTACTGAAGCAGAAGAGAAAAAAGGTTTGACCAAAGATGATAAGGCAGTGCGAAACAGAATCGCTGCAGAAAGCTTTGAAAAGCTGAAAAAAGCAAGTCCGGCACTACTCTATTCTCCGAAGTTTGCAGACAGAATTAAGATAGGAAACTTCGACGATGATTTACCGAAAATAAAAGACACCGACTGGATCATCGAAGTGGTGGTAGAAAAACTTGATATCAAGAAATCGGTTTATGAAAAGATAGAACAGTTCAGAAAACCGGGAACTTTAATTTCGTCGAACACATCCGGAATTCCTATTCATCTTTTAACGGAAGGAAGAAGTGATGATTTTAAACATTATTTTGCAGGAACACATTTCTTTAATCCTGTAAGATATCTTCCTCTTTTGGAGATTATTCCAACTAAAGATACGCTTCCCGAGGTTATTGATTTTTATATGCATTACGGGGCAAAATTCTTAGGAAAAACAACGGTTCTGGCCAAAGATACACCAGCCTTCATCGCCAACAGGATCGGCGTTTTTTCTATGATGGATCTGCTTCATAATGTTCAGAAATTAGGACTCACGGTTTCCGAAGTGGATAAACTCACCGGCCCGGTGATCGGACGTCCGAAATCTGCGACATTCAGGACAGCTGATGTGGTGGGATTGGATACGCTGGTGATGGTAGCCAACGGTGTTCGCCAGAGCGGTGCGGAAGCAAACGATTTCAATGATGTGTTTGCGCTTCCTGACTACATTCAGAAAATGGTTGACAATAAATGGCTCGGTTCAAAAACAGAACAGGGATTCTATAAAAAAGTGAAAAATGCAGATGGAAAATCTGAAATTCACGGATTGAATCTTGATACTCTCGAATATGAGCTTCAGGGAAAATCTTCTTTTGCCACTTTAGAATTAACCAAAAATATTGACAAACCGATTGATCGTTTTAAAATATTAATTGGCGGAAAAGATAAAGCCGGAGAATTATACAGAAAGTCTTTGGGAGCCTTATTTGCTTATGTCTCTCATAAAGTTCCTGAGATTTCCGACGAGGTGTATAAAATCGACGATGCCATGAGAGCTGGTTTCGGATGGGAAAACGGTCCTTTTGAAATCTGGGATGCCGTAGGCGTTCAGAAAGGTATTGAATTGGCTAAAGAAGCTGGTTATGAAGTTTCAGACTGGGTGAAAAATGTAGATTCTTTCTATGAAGTGAATGAAGACGGACAAAGCATTTATGTTGATAAAAACTCCGGCGAATACAGTAAGATTCCTGGACAGGATTCTTTTATCATTTTAGATAATATCCGTAAAAATAAAACACTTTGGAGCAATTCCGGTGCGGCAATTGAAGATCTGGGAGACGGAATCATCAACTTTGAAATCCGTTCAAAAATGAATTCCTTAGGAGGCGAAGTTCTGGATGGATTAAACAGGGCTATTGATCTGGCTGAAAAAGAATATGACGGTCTTGTGGTCGGAAACCAAGGGACTAATTTCTCTGTAGGAGCCAATTTAGCCATGATTTTAATGATGGCCATCGAACAGGACTGGGATGATCTGAATATGGCCATTGCTTATTTCCAGAAATCAATGATGCGGGTTCGCTATTCTTCTATTCCGGTTGTCGTAGCTCCTCACGGAATGACACTTGGTGGAGGGTGCGAAATGACGATGCATGCCGACAGAGTCGTTGCCGCCGCCGAAACATATATCGGTCTGGTGGAAACCGGTGTTGGGGTCATTCCCGGCGGTGGCGGAACCAAAGAGCTTACCCTGAGAACGTCAAGAGAATTCCACAATGATGATGTGAAAAACAACAGGCTCCGTGAAGCATTCATGAATATTGCCATGGGGAAAGTAGCCACTTCTGCTTATGAAGCATACGATATGGGAATCCTTGAACATGGTAAAGATATTGTGGCCGTTGATAAAAGAACGCAGATCATGACGGCAAAAATGCTGGCAAAGAGCCTTGCAGAACACGGATACACACAGCCGATTGAGCAAAAAGTGAAAGTTTTAGGAAAAGACGCTTTAGGAATGTTCTATGTAGGAACTGATCAGATGCTTACCGGAAATTACATTTCAGAACACGACAAAAAGATTGCAGACAAATTGGCCAATGTGATGGTGGGAGGAAATCTATCCGAACCTACCGTTGTTACCGAACAATATCTATTGAATCTTGAAAGGGAAACATTCTTGTCGCTTTGCGGAGAAAGAAAAACACTGGAGAGAATTCAGTATATGTTACAGAATGGAAAACCGTTGAGAAACTAGACTTATTTGTACAATGTAAAAAGTATTTACGTAAAAAGTATTTTGGTATGCATGATTTTCGGCAACTTGAGGTTTGGAAAAAATCAATTCAACTTTGTAAAACATATTATTTCTTTTCGAAAGAATTCCGTAAAGATGAGTTGTTTGGCCTCACATCCCAATCGAGAAGATGTTTGTATTCTATTCCTTCCAATATAGCTGAAGGAGCAGGCAGAGACACAAATGCCCAGTTTTCACATTTTTTGAATATTGCTTTAGGCTCTTCCTTTGAATTTGAAACTCAAATCATAATTGCAAAAGAATACGAATTTTTTGCAGAAGACAGATTTAATAAGGTTCTCACTGAAATACAGCATATACAAAATATGATCATTAAACTGAAACAAGTTTATTCAAGTTAAAATTTTAAATACATTGTACACTATACATTAATACATTATACATTTATGAAAACAGCATATATAGTAAAAGGGTTCAGAACGGCCGTTGGAAAAGCTCCAAAAGGAAGTTTACGATTTACAAGACCCGATGTGATGGCGGCCACCGTGATTGAAAAATTAATGGCTGAGCTTCCGCAGTTAGATAAAAACAGAATCGACGACCTGATCGTAGGAAATGCAATGCCCGAAGCCGAACAGGGCCTAAACGTAGCTCGTCTGATTTCCCTCATGGGATTAAACACGGATAAAGTTCCAGGAGTTACAGTAAACCGGTATTGCGCATCAGGAAGTGAGGCGATTGCCATTGCTTCGGCAAAAATTCAGGCCGGAATGGCAGACTGCATCATAGCCGGCGGTACGGAATCAATGTCTTACATCCCGATGGGAGGATACAAACCGGTTCCGGAAACGGATATTGCCAAAACCAACCCTGATTATTACTGGGGAATGGGCTATACCGCGGAAGAAGTTGCAAAACAATATAAAATTACACGTGAAGAACAGGATCAGTTTGCCTTTGAATCTCACATGAAAGCTTTAAAAGCAAATAAAGAAGGAAGATTTGCCAATCAGATTGTTTCGATTCCCGTTGAATATAATTTCCTCGATGAAAATCAGAAAATGCAGACCAGGAAATTTGATTTCTCTGTTGATGAAGGTCCGAGAGCAGATACTTCTTTGGAAGGTTTGGCTAAATTAAGACCCGTTTTCGCGAACGGAGGAAGTGTAACCGCAGGAAATTCTTCCCAAATGAGCGACGGAGCTGCTTTCGTTATGGTAATGAGTGAAGAAATGGTAAAAGAACTCGGTCTTGAGCCGGAAGCCAGACTGGTAGCCTATGCCGCAGCAGGTTTAGAACCCAGAATTATGGGAATGGGACCGATTTATGCCATTCCAAAGGCATTAAAACAAGCCGGAATGGAATTAAAAGATATCGAATTAATCGAATTAAATGAAGCCTTCGCATCCCAATCGGTTGCCATCAAAAAAGAATTAGACCTAAACCCTGATATTCTCAATGTAAACGGCGGTGCCATCGCACTTGGCCACCCGCTGGGCTGTACCGGAACCAAATTAACCGTTCAGCTTCTCGACGAAATGAGAAAACGCGGAAACAAATACGGAATGGTTTCCATGTGCGTGGGAACGGGACAGGGAGCAGCGAGTATTTTTGAATTATTATAGACGAGAAGAACAAAGAATAAAGAGAAAAGATTAACAATGAAGCATAATTTTAAGAATCTAAATATCTGGAGACTCTCTATATTTGGCTAATGACGTTTATATTCTTACTGATGTTTTTCCAAAAAGTGAAGAATTTGGGTTGAAATCACAACTGAGAAGATGCTCTGTTTCTGTCGCTTCTAATATAGCAGAAGGCTCAAGTAGAATTTCGGATAAGGATTTTAATCGATTTTTGGAAATAAGTCTTGGTTCTCTTTATGAATTACAGACTCAATTATAATTTCTTCAAACCGAAATTATATTGAGCCGTCAAAACTTGAAATTATAGAAAATAAAATAACAGAATTACAGAGAATGATTTCTGGCTTTCAAAAAAACTTGAAGTTTTAAGTCTTTTTTCTTTTCTCTTTATTCTTTAATCTAAAAAAGAAAAAATCAAATATTAAATGGGAAATATTGTAAAAGGCGGAGAATTCCTCATTAAGGAAATTCCTGCAAACGAAATCTTCAGTCTTGAAGAACTGAATGAAGAACAGAAAATGCTTCGCGATTCGGCGAAAGAATTTATAGACCGTGAAGTCGTTCCGCAAAAAGAACGCTTCGAGAAAAAAGATTACGCCTTCACGGAAGAAGTCATGCGTAAGCTGGGAGAAATGGGAATGCTGGGTATAGCTGTTCCTGAAGAATACGGAGGCCTTGGAATGGGATTCGTGACTACCATGTTGGCCTGTGATTATCTTTCAGGTGTTACCGGTTCCCTGGCAACTGCTTATGGAGCCCATACCGGAATCGGAACTTTACCCATTGTACTTTATGGAACAGAAGCCCAAAAGCAAAAATACCTTCCGGACTTAGCCACAGGAACAAAATTCGGGGCGTACTGCCTTACGGAACCGGATGCCGGATCAGATGCAAACTCAGGAAAAACAAGAGCTAAACTTTCCGAAGACGGAAAACATTATATCATCAACGGACAAAAGATGTGGATTTCCAATGCAGGATTTGCCGATACATTTACATTATTCGCCAAGATTGATGATGATAAAAATATCACAGGATTTGTAATCAATCGTTCAGAGCTGGAAAATCCGGGAAGCCTTACTTTCGGTGAGGAAGAGCATAAATTAGGTATTCGTGCCTCCTCTACCCGACAGGTTTTCTTTAATGATATGAAAATTCCTGTTGAGAATCTTTTAGGCGAAAGAAATAACGGATTCAAGATCGCTTTAAATGCACTCAATGTTGGTCGTATTAAACTGGCAGCAGCCTGTCTGGATGCGCAGAGAAGAATCTTAAACCACTCCATTCAGTATTCAAACGAGAGAAAGCAGTTTGGCGTTTCTATCTCCACATTCGGAGCGATCAGAAAGAAAATCGCTGAGATGGCGACCGGAGTTTTTGTAAGTGAATCGGGTTCTTACCGTGCCGCAAAAAACATTGAAGATAAAATTGAAGAACTTGTGGCCGGTGGAATGGATCATCAGGCTGCAGAGCTAAAAGGAGTGGAAGAATTTGCAGTAGAATGTTCAATTCTTAAAGTTTTCGTTTCCGATCTTGCCCAGCACACGGCAGATGAAGGAATTCAGGTGTATGGCGGAATGGGATTCTCTGAAGATACCCCGATGGAAGCCGCGTGGAGAGATTCAAGGATATCAAGAATTTATGAAGGAACCAACGAAATCAACCGATTGCTTTCTGTGGGAATGTTGATCAAGAGAGCCATGAAGGGAGAATTAGACTTATTGTCTCCGGCCATGGCCATCAGCAAAGAACTGATGGGAATTCCATCATTCGATGTTCCAGATTATTCCGCTTTCATGAGTGAAGAAAAAGCGATTATCGCCAATCTGAAAAAAGTATTCTTAATGGTTTCCGGGGCTGCGCTTCAGAAGTATATGATGGATATTGAAAAACAGCAGCATCTTTTATTGAATGCTTCCGAGATCCTTAACCAGATCTACATGGCGGAATCTTCGATATTAAGAGCCGAGAAACATTTTGCTCCTGAATCTGTGGAAGCCGCTATGGCCCAGCTGAACCTTTACAAAGCAGTAGAGAAAATTATTACTGCTGCTAAAGAAGGAATCGTTTCTTTCGCAGAAGGTGACGAACAGAGAATGATGCTTTCCGGATTGAGAAGATTTACAAAATATACAAATCATCCGAACGTAGTGGCATTAACTGAAAAGATTGCGGCACACTACATCGAAAAAGGAACTTATTAGTCTTTTATATATAAATTTGATTTCAAAGCGTTCCGATTTTTTGTCGGGACGTTTTTTATTGATTCTGCATGATCTTTTCTACCTGAATGAAGATCCATTTAATGATGTAATAAAATCGCTTTCTGAGTTGTCTTTATTGATAAATCGTTCTATTTAATTTTTTTATGATGAAAGCATTATCGGTAACATTAATCGTTTTTTCAGTAGCCGTTTCAGCGCAGCAAAAAGAAAACAAAGCGGCATGGCCTAAAAAGGATACGGCAAAAGTGCATGTATCAGACTCAGTTCAGAATGTAAAACGGCAGGATTTGTATAAAATGCCTTCCCTGAAGCCGGATCCATCAAAATATTCCAGCCTTAAAGACAAAAGAAAAGATTCGACAGATTATAAAATGCTTAACGCTATGATTCCTGAAAAAAAGGAAGACGATAAATAACAGGTCATATCCACGGTTCTGATAAAATCGTGCAAAAAATTATTATTAAAAAATGTCTCAGATGTTGAGGCATTTTTTATTTTTGTACTCTACTTATTTACGATGACAAAAGAAGAACTGCTCAACAGAGCAATAAAAATAGCCGACAAGGCACACAAAGGCCAGACCGACAAATATCATGCACCATATATCGCCCACGTGATGCGCGTGATGGAATACGGAAAAACATTGGATGAAAAGATAGTGGGTGTTTTACACGATGTCGTGGAAGACCATCCCCAGGAATTCAGCCTCGATTATCTCCGCAATGAAGGTTTCCCTGAATACATCATTTTTGCCATTAGCTGCCTGACCAAATTCGATCCGGAAGAAGAGTATGACGATTTTGTAAGAAGAACAGAACGTTCACCGCTGGCCGTAGCCGTAAAGCTGAATGACCTGCGGGATAATATGGACCTTCGAAGGGTAACCCGGGAGCTTACACCGAAAGACATTAAGAGGTTTAACAAATACCTGAAGGCCTATCATTATCTGATTGAAAAATATTAAGACCTTATGACTAATAACCTGCCTCCCATTTCCAAAGCTTACCGGTCTAAGCTGATTTCAGCCATTGTATCGATTTTAGTATTTTTCACGGTATATTTTATCTTAATTCTGATTTCGCTCGGATTGATATTCCTATTGGGATATGCAGCGGTAAAGATCATCGCTCTGCATGCTAATTATCTGACACTCCTTCTTGGCCTGGGATTATTCAGTATCGGGCTTGTGGTTTTTTATTTCCTGATCAAATTTATTTTCATCAAAAATAATTATAGTACCAGGCATCTAATTGAAGTCGACCGTAAAAGCCAGCCTGAACTTTTTTCTATTATCGACGAAATTGTAGCAGAAACCAAAGTGAAAATGCCCGGTAAAGTATTTTTCTCTCCCGAGGTAAATGCAAGTGTGAGCTATAATTCACTCTTCTGGAGCATGTTTCTCCCGGTGAAAAAAAACCTGACCATCGGAATCGGTTTGGTCAATTCCTGTACGGTTGGTGAGCTTAAGTCTGTTCTTGCCCATGAGTTCGGCCATTTCTCCCAAAGAAGCATGAAAATCGGAGGATACGTCAATCAGGCAGAAAAAATTATATTTGATACTGTTTATAACAATAATGATTATGAACAGACCATAAAGCATGGTTCGGGACATTGGGCATTTCAGCTTACAGGGATGATTTCCGTAGGTTTTATCAATGCATTTAAATATATTCTGAAGTTTTTCTCAGATTTTATCTTTAAAAATAATGCATCTCTGAGAAGAGAAATGGAATTTCATGCAGATGCCGTTGCCTCGTACGTTACCAATCCCGAAGAGCAGATTTCATCTCTTTTGAGGCTAGATCTCAGTAGTGCGGCATTTGAAAGTGCATTCAATTTTTATACACAAAGTGACGGAAAATACCTTCCGGAAAACCTTTTTAATAATCAGACGGCTTTAATGAAAGTTTTCAGTGAGAGAAATAATCACGTTTACGAAAATGATTTACCTAAGATCAGTGAGGATGAGCTGACCCGCTACAACAGGTCAAAGCTCGAAATTGAAGATCCATGGGCATCCCATCCCGAAACTGCCCGGAGAATTGAGATGATCCGCAAAAATGAAACTAAAAACCGTCCGAAAAATAACAACCTGGCCCAAACTGTCATCCGTGGTTTTGATGAAATAGGTAAGGCATTAACAAGCAAATACCTGACCCTTTACAGTATTAAGAATGTGGGCGAAATCATTCATGACAACGAACTTTTTACAGAGCTTTACAAGACCAAGTATCCGGTCCACATGATAAGTGTCTATCATAACGGTTATTATGAAAGACATAATCCGGTGTTGGAGAATATTGATGACCTGCAAATGGTGTCAGAGGTTTCGTCCGAAAAACTTTTCAGTGATGAAATGGTTTCTCTCGTCTACGAAAAGAGTGGTTTGGAAAGCGATCTTTCAATACTTAAGGAAATCGTGGCAAATCCGAAAGTGGTTAAAACATTTAAGTACGATGGAATACTGTATCCGTCAAAAGAGGCAAGAATTTTAGTTTCAAGACTTACTAAAAATCTGGAAGAGATGAAACTGGCATTGTCCGACAATGATAAACAGATTTTCAGTTATTATTACGGCATAGCAAACGATACGGATAAGGAAATTCTTAAAAACAGATATCTCACATTTGCCTCAATAGATCGTGAGTATGATATGTATGAGAATGTATTAAATCATTTTGCTGAAGGATTAACATTTATGACCGTAACTTTACCTATAGAGGAAATCCGTAAAAAAAGAAGCATTTTGCTTAAAAAAGAAAAAGCTTTTAAAGATGTTCTGAAGAAATTTATTGAAGAATCCTCATGTAAAGACTTTTTAACACTTGAAAATAAACAGTTGATGAAAGACTTTATCAACTCTGAATATATTTACTTCAACCACGACCAATATATCATGAAAGAAGTGGAAGCTTTATTTTCTCTCGTGGGCGAATTTCGTAATATGTTAAATACAGCTTATCTTTCAGGTAAAGAACAGCTCATAGGTTTTCAGGTCCAGATTGAGAAATCCGTTAATCTGCTCCCGGAAAGTGATACGTCTTGGCAGGAGGATTCGTATCATCAATATTGATGTTTAAAGCGAGGTATATAAAGTGGAAATTTTTATTCCCTTTTGCTTCAAACTCTCTTTGCCAAAGGTATCCTCCTAAAACTCCGAAGTTTTCATCGATCTGGTATCCCAAACCACCATACACCCTGTTTCTGGCAAAGGCAGGCTTTATCGGCGATACTATAAAAATTTCGTCATAAGCATTGGCAAATAGAGTTTTAGGACCTATTTTTTTTGCATTTAATGGTACCGAAACGTTAAGACGGTAACGGTAACGCATTCTCTGCGAGCTTTTATCAGTCTGAGGCTCGTAAAACCATGATTTCTCAGCACGGAATCTGTTTTCAAATTTTACAACCCCTTTCTTAAAATCAATAACGTCCTGAAGCCAGATCCTGAATTCTTCCTTGTTGATCGCGTGATCTTTATAAGTCGCATATCTTCCCAATCCTACAAAAGGTTTATGGTTCTTGGTAAGGTTATACCCTAGCCCTCCTTTTATTTCGTAATAATCCGGATAGGTATATTCTTCAATTCCTCTCGACTGTCCCTCAGCATACAGAAAAAACTTTGGATGAAATTTATAGGTGATCGTCAGGGCATTGAAGCTGGAAATATGTTCCTGTGCCTTAAACAATGTTGTACTTAAAAATAAACTCAGACCTAAACCTACCGAAAGTTTCATTCAAAAAAATTTTTGCAAATGTAAATGAATTAACAATTTCTTAATATTAACTTTAATTCACTAACAGTTAACAATTATTTAATATTGATGTTATAAGATAACCCGATATGGAACCATCTTTGTGGCATTTGGACCCCAAATGTTTCCGTATATGAAGTATTTGTTAAGTTATTGATAAGAATATATATCGAAAAGTCTGTTTTAACAAAACTTAATTTGTCATCCACAAGATTATAGCTGCCATTATTTAATCTTTCATTATAGCGGTATACCACTTCATTGGTAAAGTTTCTGAGGAACCTTGTTTCCAGTTTGGCAATAATCTGATGTCTTAAGTTATCGAGAGCATATCTCGCCAGGAAATCACCGGGTTTGTTCAGTTTGTTGTCGAGATAAGTGTATCCGACCGTGTATTTCAGCCAGTCGTTTAACCGGTGGCCGATCTCCGCTTCAATTCCTTTAATGGTAGTATCTCCGATATTTTGGGCGTACCATACGGGATCATCCGTTTTGATCTTGGTCCAGTCAATAGCATTATTTGAATCTCTCAAAAATCCGCTTGCTTTAGCTAAAATATCTTTTGTCTGGAACTGGTAACCGATTTCGGCATAAACAGCATTCTCAGGAAGAAGGTTCGGATTTCCCTGTTCGGTTTTACTGACATAATAAAGATCGGTAAACGAAGGAATACGGTGAACTTTTGCAATATTACCGTAGATTTTATGATTCCGGTTAAAGCTGTACCCGATATCTAAACCCGGATAAAAAAAGTTTCCTTCTTTGGAATAGTTGGCCCACGAAATTCCGGGGCTGATATTTAATTTTTTATCCAGTAAAGAAAAATGATGTTCAAAAAACACTTGCGAAACGAAACGGTTTCTGTTCCCTAAATTGTTGCTGGCCAGAAATTCTTTTCTCAGCTCCACACCTATTCCTGTAGTTCCCAATCCCCATTCGTAGCTGGAATTCACCTCTCCGCCAACGTTATTCCCGATATGCATGTTCCGGTATTTTTCAGGTTTTGCCCTGTCATAGAGGTACATGTCCTGCCCTCTTCTCCAGTACATATTGGAGTTCAATTTTAATTTTCCGAAGTCCTGCTGGTGAGCGAGGCTTACAATAGAAGCCTGGGTTTCTTCATATTGTTCTGTCGCTGCTTTCGAAGAATAAAACCCGTTAGCCCCAAACTTTTTTTCAGAAAACCCGGCCTGGAGCCTTACACTTCCGTCTTTTATATTCAGTTTGCTTTGGTAAAAGATATTCCTGATTTCATAATCGGTATTGTACATATATCCCTGGGAAGCTGAAGAATTCGCTTGCAGGGAATTGGCAAATTTTTCATTTCCGAGCTGGGCATTAAGTCCCAATCCGTAGGTTTCGTAATCTCCGGCTTCGGCGTTTATTTTCACTCTTTTTCCGGGATTTATCTTAGTGATAATATTAATCACGCCGGCATACGCATTTTGTCCGAAACGTCTTGCGGCAGGCCCTTTAATGACTTCGATTCTTTCCACGTCTTCAAGGTCAATCGGAAGGTTCATGGTATTGTGACCGGTTTGGGAATCATTCATCCGGATGCCGTTCAGAAGTAAGAGCACCTGCTCAAAAGAACTTCCCCGGAAGCCGATATCGCTTTGCACCCCATTAGCTCCCCGCCTTCTGATGTCCATACCAGTTACCTGCTGCAGAATTTCGTCAATACTTTTTGCAGGAGAAGTAAGGATCTCTTCCCGGGTAATAACGGTAATATTTTGGTTCGCACTTTTATAAGGAGTGGAAAACAATTTACCCTGAACTTCAATGGTTTCGATATCAGTTGATTTTTCCTGTGCATGTGCAAAAAACAAAGTCCCAAGAAAAAAAATACTTCCTGCTTTTCTGATCATATTTTAAAATTATACCGGATTATTTTACTGAGCCCAAAAGTAATGGAGTTCATCAAGACCTACAAATGATAGTTGTCATAAAATGCAGTTCTTCTAAAATATATGTGGGAAGGTATTTTTTATTATCGTTTTCTCATCAAATATGCAATAAGGTCTCTGAAAAATTGTTTCATTTCATTGCAGATTTAGGGTTGCAATTTAAAGAATTCTGTGGTATCAGAAAAATGTCTTGACATACAACGATGATAACGTCCTGTATTTTAGTTTTTATTAACAAGGAAATCCGTCAGAATTTCGTAATTTTGTTAGTCTTAATTTTACTATGGCTAATATAACAGATATAGATATTAAAAAACAGATTTTCGTTAAGAACGCACACCTTAACAATCTGAAACACATCGATGTTCTCATCCCCAAAAATAAACTGATTGTCATCACTGGAGTCTCCGGAAGCGGAAAATCTTCTTTGGCTTTCGATACCATTTATGCGGAAGGACAGAGAAGATACGTGGAAAGTCTCAGCTCCTATGCCCGTCAGTTTTTAGGGAAACTTGAAAAACCGAAAGTTGACGATATCAAAGGTCTCGCACCTTCCATTGCCATCCAGCAGAAGGTCATTTCCTCGAATCCCCGCTCAACAGTAGGGACTTCCACGGAAATTTATGATTATTTAAAGCTTCTCTTTGCCAGGATCGGAAAAACATTTTCTCCGGCTTCGGGGCAAGAAGTAAAAAAGGATTCGGTTTCCGATGTGGTCGATTATATCAAAGCATCCGAAAAAGACGTTTCTTTTTTACTCGCAGCTCCTTACGATTATGATGCGGATAATTTTGAAGAAAACCTTAATGTTCTAAAGCTGGCCGGGTTCACCCGACTCGAGATCAATGGAAATGTTGCCGGCATCGAAGACCTTGAGAGTTTCGGATTCAAACCTGAAAAAGGCATGGAGATCAATCTCGTCATCGACCGCTTTTCTTACCAGCAAGATGAGAGCTTTCTGCAGCGTCTTGCAGATTCTATCCAGATGGCGTTTTATGAAGGCCGCGGATACTGTTCTTTAAAAAATACAGATACCGGAAAAGTAAAGGAATTTTCCAACAAATTTGAGTTGGACGGAATAGAATTCCTCGAACCGAATGTTCACTTTTTTAGTTTCAACAATCCTTATGGAGCCTGTCCGACCTGTGAAGGGTACGGAAAAGTGATAGGAATTGATGAAGATCTGGTAGTTCCCAACAAAGCCCTGTCGGTTTTTGAAGATGCCGTCGCTTCGTGGAGAGGAGAAAGCATGAGCGAATGGAAGAAAGATTTTATTAAAAAAGCAAAGGAATTTCCGATCCATAAACCTTATCATCAGCTTACCAAAGAACAGAAAAAATACCTTTGGAAAGGAGACGGCAAAAGCACATTTCCATCCATCGACAATTTCTTCAGGATGCTTGAGGAAAACCTTTACAAGATACAGTACAGGGTAATGCTTTCAAGATACCGCGGCAAAACGCTCTGCCCTACCTGTGAAGGGTTAAGGCTGCGCGAAGAAACCAGCTGGGTAAAGATCGACGGGCATAATATCCAGTCCATGATAGAGCTTCCTCTGGATGAATTATTTCCAGTGATCAATAATTTAAAACTATCCGAACACGATCAGGAAGTGGCGAAAAGGCTGCTTTATGAGATCACTACGCGTATTGAGTTTCTGTTGAAAGTAGGACTCGGATATTTAACCCTCAACCGTACTTCCAATACCCTTTCCGGCGGAGAAAGTCAGAGGATCAACCTCGCGACAAGCCTCGGAAGTTCACTGGTCGGCTCAATTTATATTTTGGATGAACCTTCGATCGGACTGCATTCCAGGGATACGGAAAACCTGATTGAAGTACTGAAAAACCTCCGTGACCTTGGAAATACCGTAATTGTGGTAGAACATGATGAAGATGTCATGAGAGCTGCAGACTACATCATCGATATCGGCCCCGAAGCCGGATATCTGGGGGGTGAGCTGGTATTTGCCGGAGATTACAAAGAACTCAGGGACGCAGATACGTTAACCTCAAAATATCTTACAGGAAGGCTTGAAATAGAAGTTCCCCAACAAAGAAGAAAATCGAAGGAATGGATCCAGATCAGAGGAGCCCGCCAGAATAATCTCAAAAATGTGGATGTCGATGTACCCCTGGAGAGCCTCGTCGTTATTTCAGGCGTTTCCGGGAGCGGAAAGTCTACTTTGATGAAAGAAATTCTCACCAATGATATCCAGATCCAGCTGGGAATGGGCGGAAAAAAAGGAGACTACGACTCCGTGGAATTCCCGAAAAAGCTTATCAAGCATATTGAATTGATCGACCAGAACCCTATCGGGAAGTCTTCACGTTCCAATCCGGTAACCTACCTCAAGGCTTATGATGACATCAGGGACTTATTTGCTAAGCAGAAAGTCGCCAAAATGATGGGGTATAAACCTAAACATTTCTCCTTCAATGTAGACGGCGGCCGGTGTGATGAATGTAAAGGCGAAGGGGTAATCAACGTATCGATGCAGTTCATGGCAGATATTGAGCTGGAATGTGAAGTCTGCAAAGGAACCCGCTTCAAAAGCGAAATCCTTGAAGTAAAATATGATGAGAAGAACATCTCCGATATTCTTCACATGACGGTAGACGATGCGCTGGAGTTTTTCAAAGATAACCACGAGGATAAAATCGTCACCAAGCTTAGGCCATTACAGGAAGTAGGTCTTGGATACCTCCAGTTGGGACAGAGCTCTTCTACCCTTTCCGGCGGTGAGGCGCAGCGGGTAAAGCTGGCATCATTCCTGGTAAAAGGGGTTACGACAGACAAGACCCTGTTTATCTTTGACGAGCCATCCACCGGTTTGCATTTCCATGATATTAAAAAACTGCTGAAATCTTTACAGGCCCTCATTGACCTCGGCCATTCTGTGATCGTCATCGAGCATCAGCCTGATATTATCAAATCCGCAGACTACATTATTGATATCGGCCCAAATGCCGGAAAGCACGGCGGCGAAGTGGTATTTACCGGAACTCCCGAACATCTGGCAAAAAACAAAAAATCGTACACCGCCAAGTATATCAAAGAAAAGCTGGAAGAATAAATTAAAAGAGAGTCGTAAGGCTCTCTTTTTTTTGACGGTGTATAATAATATATATTTTAATTGTACAATACGGATGTTCGTCCGTCTGTTCGAGTATTTTTTGCAGTACAGCTGCAAAAATGTATCGAGAACTTTTGGGTAAGTCCGACCGTAAGCGCAACTTCTCGATACGATTTTCTTCAAAAATCTACTCGAAGGGACGGCCGTATGCAAACAATATAGCACTAAAGTCGTCTAATTGCCTTTATAACTGCTACAATATGTTAGAAACAACAGACATTCATTCCGAAGAGCCAATCAGGCGTTCCGAACACACCGTCAACCGTTTCAAATAGGCAATCAAGGACTTCAAAGAAGCAATCAACCAGTCAGAAGAGCCGATCAACCAGTTAGAAGAAGCGATCAACCAGTTAGAAGAGCCGATCAAGTACAATTTGTTACTTTTCAGCACTTTACAGCCTTCATAAATCAAATGGAAATTATATCTTGGTCGTAAATTTTAATGATAAGTTGTAAAAACGGGCATTTTAATGATTAAATTTAATCGTTAATTGTGCTAAAGCAGGCTTTGTTTTAATAATTCGGATACGGTATTAATTTCCTCCGCAGTGTTGAAATAATGAGGCGACAACCGTACAATTCCATCGATGTTTTTCCGGGTAAAATCGATCAGTGCTGAATTTTTATACGTTACCGAAAAGAATACATTATTCTCTTTTAATACCTTCTGAATGTTCTCAAGATCGCCCTCCGGACCGGAAAAGGTCACAATGCTACTTATAGGATTACCAAGATCCCACACCTGGAATCCACTGTTCTGAAGATTGTTTCGTAGCGTCTTTGAGAGGTTTTTATTGTACTGTTCAATATGATTCATACCGATGCTGTTGGCATATTTTAAAGCTTCGGTAAATCCAAGTAAAGAAGCGTATGAGAGTTCCCAGTGTTCAAATCTTTTGGCAGATCCGAATAGCTCATAATCATCAAACTCCGACCATTTTGCCCCTCTCATATCTAAAAGCAAAGGAGCGTATTGCTGTTCCAAAACTCTATCCGACACATACAGGAAACCTGTTCCTCTGGGGCCTCTCATGAATTTCCTGCCGGTTGCCGTAAGAAAATCACAGTTTATCTTTTCAACATCAACCACCATTTGGCCAACCGATTGGCAGGCATCCACCAGGTACAAAACATCATATTGCCGGCAGATTTTTCCCACACCTTCCACATTTTGTATCAGTCCCGAATTGGTCGGGACATGCGTTACTGCCACAAGCTTCGGATAATCTTCCTTTATTAATGTTTCCAGGTCCTGAAGATCAAGCGAATGATCCGGAAGATTTTTTATCCTGATGACTTTTACGTTCAGCTTTTTCTGAAGGGAAATAAAGGTGATCTGATTTGATATATAATCGTCGGCCGTAGTAATGATGACGTCCCCTTCTTTAAAGATAATACTCGACAAGGCCTTTGTATATGCCTCGGTCGCGCTGGTGGCAAAAGCGATGTTGGATGCTTTGGCATTGATCAGTTTCGCTGTTTCATCATAAAATTCTTCCAGATGCTTTGCATTTTTTTCGGCAACTTCATATCCGCCATACTGTTCTTCCTGGTGTAAATAATTAATCATTGAATCAACAACTGGGGAAGGCATTAATGAGGAACCTGCGTTATTAAGAAAAATTTTCCCGTCTTCCAGTCCCCTGATGTCGTGTCTTATTTTATCGATGTCCATTTTTTTAAATTTATCGGAAACAATTTTACATAAAAAATCCCGAAGAGAATAACGGGATTTATAATTATATGTTGAATTTATTTTAATCTAAAACACTCCAGCCTCTTTTCGGATTGTTGTTGTTGGATACTTCCTGTTCGTTGACGATAATATTTTCTTTTCTCTGACCGATGTAATCGAGTTCGCTGAGTTTAGAGAAAATCGTTTCAAGGCTTCTGAGCATCTGCTGGATGTACAATAACGGTTCTCCGCAGTTGTGGTGGTCATAATTGGTCTCGGCTACGATAGAGAGCTGGTTGAGCAAGGTGTGGGGCGCAATTTCACTCCACTCAAGGCTGTAGTTGAGCATTTCTTCAAGCTCTGCCGGAACCATAATCTGGGTGGCCTGATACAGGCGAAGTGCCAGTTTGGCAAAAGATTCAATGAGAAAAACCGGCGGCTGATAGGGCGTAATATTCCTGAACTGGAAATACATATCTCCAAATGTGCTGATCATCGTATTGCAAAGAAGCTTTACATTCTGCGCCAGAGCGGTGTTCTGGTTTTTATGTGATGATTTCTGGATGATTTTGAAAGAATACTGCTGTAGGTTTCCGATGGATTTTGCGAACATATTGTAATAATCCAGCAATACCGGATGGCTCTGGATGGAAGTACACGGCGGGATAAAATTAGAATCCACCTGCGCAATGTTTCCTCTGAGATCTACTTTTCCGATGATCAGGTAATTTCCTCCGGAATAGCTGCTGTTCAGAGAAGTTACCGGAAGCAGCTCGATATGATGATTCGGCTGCGTATTCGGATGGCGTGGCGGAATTTCTTCAGGATCAATATCACCGAAGGGTACTTTATCAAAGGGATTAACGGAAATCAGAATGTAGTAATCTCCGTCTGCCTGTTCCTCCGACATATTTTTTGCCAGCGATTTTACACTCACCCTCCTGTCGTTAAGCTCAATCCTGTAGCCGGCCAGCGTAATGGCGCTGCAATGCTTGATCACGAGCTGTACATCATTGGTTGCTGTGTTGTGAACATCAAAAATGGTACGGTCTGTAAATTCATTCGAAATCGGTAAAAGGCCGTAATTATAGTTCGTGATCCCCAATGAGTTGGAATCCCTTATATTATCCATTAAAAAGTTATCCTGATCATTAAGATGTCTCTGGGAAACTTTCATCCCGTCAACCCAATTGATGGCAAAATGCTTAATAGGCTGTATCATATTCAATATTTTTAAAGTGTGTGAGATTGTGTTCTTCTTATTCCTTCTTCTTCGTGCTGGATCACTCTTTTGCAGATCACGACATCATTTTCGGCGATCCTGTTTTCGGTAATATCCTGATCGAAGTCGATGTATTTCCTGAAGCTGAAAAATGATTTTTTAGTATAGAAAATCCAGTAATACGGTTCTCTTTCCTGGTCGGACAAATGAATGACGGAATTCGGGTTTTTATGGTTGTAATCATCCACCACGCGGTAAAACCAGTCTCCGAAAGTCACGCCTGTGGGCAGTGTTTTGGCTTTAATCCTGAACCGGTTGGCATCTTCAAGGTTTTTGCTGAGCTCAACATTCAGCACCATCAGCCTGTCGAAATCGGCACCTTCGAAATCCGGAAGCTTCTGATCGGGTGAATACCGCCATGTTTTATAGATATCGACCGGAATGCTGATCAGCTGAACATAGCAGTAATGAAAAACCAAAGGCACCAAAAAAGTAATGATACTGGTGGCCGCCATGATGGGATATCCGGTTCCCTTACTCATCCAGTTGAAGATCAGGTAAAACAGATAACCTCCAAAGCCAATACAGGTAACGGATAATATGGATTCAAAAAGAATGCTTTTGGTTAAAGAAGTAAAATGCTTTTTAAAATACCGGTCTGAAAGGTTTACATGGATGATGCCCAATACCAGATAGATGACCTGCGCGATGAGATACCAGTACGGATTGAAAAGGTTCCCTGCAAAACCGAAGACCCCAGGAATTGCCAGACACAAACTGCACAGCAGAACATAAATGATAATGGTTTTGATCTTGATGGCAGGCTTATTTCTTCTGATAGCTCCCAGAATGACCATCATAATAACCGCAAACAAAGGCATCAGAATATACCTTAAAAAGATTCCCTTTACTGAAGAAATTTCCATGTGTCTTTTTTCGAATTAATATTTTTAATTGGTGAAGTAAATATAGTTAAAAATTTTCAGAGGAATGTCGAGTAACCGAGACGGTTTGTATTTCTTTCATCATCCTCCAGGGCGAAAGAATATTCTCTCTTTTCGGTAATGAAATTTTCCTCAATATCCACACTTACCGGCAGGAAATAATCATACATGGCCTGAAGTACTTTCCGGAAAGGGCTGCCGTCGATGTATTTTTTCATTTCTCCGTAAGGAATCGGGCCGATATTGACTACCCAGTTTCTTTGTCCGTCCATGTGGTTCCCGCTGGGAATATAAGTGACACCCAATTGTGAGTTTC
The DNA here is from genome assembly GCF_056333165.1 of Chryseobacterium endophyticum. Classification (NCBI taxonomy): domain Bacteria; kingdom Pseudomonadati; phylum Bacteroidota; class Flavobacteriia; order Flavobacteriales; family Weeksellaceae; genus Chryseobacterium; species Chryseobacterium endophyticum. Next base: position 471,956 of record NZ_JBWGXE010000002.1, on the reverse strand, counting down.
CCAGAAGCATGGAATCATTTTCCTGTTCGACCCCTGCAATGATATTCGGGGCGAAAGTGACTTTCACGGGAATTTGGAGAAAAGCGGTCATACATCTTTCAAACCACGATTTATCTCCGCGGATTTGATGAAAAAAAGGTAAGATATAAATGAAAATGTAGGCATTCTGCTTATCCATCATATTGATCAGGGGCCACAATTCTCTTATGGTCTCGAGGAGTGCATCGGTATCGCTGGCAACTTCAAAATCTGATTCTTTGAGTAAGGCGCTTATTTCAGTGAAAAAGACTTCCAGTTCAAAAGGCTTGAAGAATTTTCGGGCATCTTCCTCTACTCTTTTCTGCTTACGGATTTCCCGGACAACGCTTTCCACGTTTTTCCTCGTTGCCCCCAGCGAAGGCGGATGGAATAGCCCTTCCGGAAGGTAATCGTAAATTCCTTCCCTGTAGGTTTCTATGGTAAAAACTTCCTCATCAAATCCGAGGTAATCGCTGGTAATATTTTTAATATCCTTGAGATAAGCACGATCATTGATGCCAATCCGTTCAATAAAAATATTGCTGACCGCTCTGTGATATTTTAGGAGATTCACTGCTACCGCTTCCGCTTTGAAGTCCGTCTGCAGCTTATTGTAATTCATTTCTACAATATTATTCTCATACATAGTGTTTGCTGTGATTTTTGGCCTGTAAAAATAATATATCTCAAATTTTTGAAAAAATATTTTACAATTAATTTTATACTAAAAATAGTAAATAAATATGATTAAATAAAGAAAAAAAATAAAATTAGATTGAAATTGAGTGGAGGTTAATATTTAGCCTTAATTAATGTTAAGAAATACTTCTCCAGATCAAAATGTAATTGTCAGGAACCAAATCTCCTTTTGCATCTCCTATCAACCACCAACCACCAACTATAAATTAAGATTTGATTAAATTTCCCGGTCCTTCGATAAACATCATATTAACCTTAAAATTAACTGTATCTTTGCGGACTGAAAATGTTATTTTACAATGAAAAGTATGTATTCTAAAATTCTGATGCTGGCATTTATGGCGTCTTCGCTGTATTCATATGCCTGGGGACTTACGGGACACCGGATTATTGCAGAAATCGCGGAGAATCACCTTTCCGGAAAAGCGAGAAGGGAAATCAGGAAAATGATGGGAAGAGAACGTCTTGCGTATTGGGCCAACTGGCCGGATTTTATCAAATCCGATACTACCGGTGCCTGGAAAGAAGCGTCATCGTGGCATTACGTGAATATTGATCCGCAAACGGATTTCAAAACTTTTGAGACGAAACTTAAAGCGCAGGCCGGGCCGAGCCTCTATACCCAGGTCAATGTGCTTTCCAGTCAGATTAAAGATGCTAAAACTTCTGAAAAAGACAGAAAGATTGCTCTGATTTTCCTTATTCATATTATGGGAGATCTTGCACAGCCTATGCATGTGGGAAGAGCTGAGGATCTCGGCGGAAATAAAATCAACGTTACTTATTTCGGGGAAAAGACAAATTTACACTCTGTATGGGACGGTAAACTGGTCGATTCGCAAAAATACAGCTATACTGAATATTCCAGGCTTTTAGATATTAAATCTGATGCTGAAGTAAAAGAAATCCAGAAAGGAACACTGGAAGACTGGTTGTTCGATTCTCATAAAATTGCCAACAGAATCTACGCCCAGACACCAATGGATTCAAAACTTTCTTACGATTATCAGTATAAATTCAACGATACCATGGAAAGACAGCTTCTGTACGGAGGTTTAAGACTGGCCAAATGGCTGAATGATCTTTTCTAAGGTGAATGGTGAATGGTCAATTGTGAATTTGGTCTTTATTAAATTATACAGGCGGAAGTTCGGTTCCGCTTTTTTTGTGATTACCAGGGAAAATAGTAAATATAAAGTTAAAAAACATCGAATCAAGGCCTTAGCGGCGTGAGGCGGATAATTTACAATTATTTTTTCAGATTCAATTTAATTAAATGAAAAATTATTGAAACCTTTGTAACCTTTTTGATGTTTCATACGTATAATAGTATAGAAACTCTTTTTTGAGGAAAATAATAGATGAGACAATTAAAAATCACTAAGCAGGTAACCAACAGGGAAACTGCTTCATTAGACAAGTATTTGCAGGAAATTGGTAAAGTGGAACTTATCACTGCGGACGAAGAGGTAGAATTAGCACAAAGGATCCGTGCGGGCGACAGAGCAGCACTGGAAAAATTAATCAAAGCTAACCTTCGTTTCGTAGTATCGGTATCCAAACAGTACCAAAATCAGGGTCTTTCTTTGCCAGATTTAATTAATGAAGGGAATTTAGGACTTATGAAAGCGGCAAAAAGGTACGATGAAACTAGAGGTTTCAAATTTATCTCTTATGCGGTTTGGTGGATCCGTCAGTCGATTTTACAGGCCTTGGCTGAGCAGTCGAGAATTGTAAGATTGCCTTTGAACAAGATCGGTTCTATCAACAAGATCAATAAAGCTTACGCTCACCTTGAACAGGAAAACGAAAGACCGCCTTCACCGGAAGAATTGGCAGAAGTTCTCGATATGAGCGAGGAAGATATCAAGGAATCGATGAAAAACTCCGGAAGACATTTGTCTATGGATGCGCCTTTGGTAGAAGGTGAAGATTCCAATCTTTACGATGTATTACGTTCAGGAGAGTCCCCAAGCCCGGATAAAGATCTGATGCTTGAATCTCTTCAAATCGAAATCGAAAGAGCATTGAATACGCTCACCCCAAGAGAAGCGGATCTGGTAAGACTGTATTTCGGACTGAACGGAAAACATCCGATGACGCTGGAAGAAATCGGTGAAACTTTCGACCTTACGAGAGAACGTGTTCGCCAGATCAAAGAAAAAGCGATTAAGAGATTGAAACACAACACCAGAAGTAAGATCTTAAAATCTTATTTAGGGAAGTAATTTTTAACGAAACTAAATATGCGGAGCCTGATTTTCAGGTTCCGTTTTTTGTTTTTTGTCTATGAACAAACTCTATTTTTTTATCGGAGGATTTATCCTGATTTTTATTTTCGGAAATCTTACGCTTCATCTTTATTATAAGAGAAAACACGAAAAATTCCTGGCCTTTTTGAAAGGAAAAGATTTTGTTATTATTAAAAATGCAAAAATAGATATTGATATTTCAGGCGGCAGAACATCTTACAATTATCACAAAAATATAGCTGATGTCGTTTTTTTTAAAAACCATATATTTTTATTGGCTACAAGCAAATTTTTAAAGCAAGCTCAGCCGATTTTACAGCTCAGTAGAATTGGCAATAATGAAAAGTTTTCTGAGATCTGGGAAGAAATACAGTACATTTCAAAAATGAAAGTGGAGAATAAACTTAGGATCACAGGATTTTCTATGCGGGGCTCATTAAAAATCAATTATAAAATATTTGTGAATTTAGAGAATAAAGATTTTTGTATACAGGATTGGTAAATGTCGGGAAAGAGCCAGGCTATCGAAGATGCTTATATCATCGGGAAATTATATGGTAAGGATAAAGATCTGAATGCCGTTTTTGCAGCATTCCAGAAAATAAGAAGAAAGAAAGTAGATTATGTGGTGAGTACCAGCCGTAAGCTCGGACAGTTTTCGCAATGGGAAAAAGCAGGCAGCTTTAGAAATCTCATTATGAAAATGGTTCCGATAAGTTTTAACAGGAAAATAGTGGAAAAGGTAATACTTCTTGAACGCTAGTAAATTCCAAAACAATTGCACAGTTTTTAGTTTGTTCGAAAACTGTGCAATCGCAGAATGTTTCTTATTTAATCGTTGACTTCACACTTCCGCAAGACAACATTGATTTCCCGTAATATGGATTGATAATCTTTGATTCATCACTCAGCCAGCTGCCTTCAGCCATCGGGCAATACTGAATATATACCAGCTCCTGGGACAGTTTATATTCTTTGGAAAGCGCAATCATATTGTCGGAAAGGTTGTGAAAAGTTTTTCGCTGCACGGAAATATTTTTTGAGTCGGCAATGGTTTTAGCATCTTTTCGCAAAGTGTTCAATTGTCCTTCTGATAAAGCTTTACGGGATGATGAAGAAGTTTTGATAAATGCTGCGGCCGCTGCCGAAGCTTTACCCGCATCATCAGAAGCTAAGGCCGATTTTATACCGATGTAATCACTGTATAATTTACTCACCTGCACATCTTTTTTTGACTGTGCCAATACGGAAACTGCTGACAGTACAGAAAGCATGGCGGTAATGATATATTTTTTCATTTATTTTATTCTGAATTCAAGTTTTACATTAAAGAACCGTCCTGTAAGACGTACTGGCACCGGATACATCAAATTGGTGTTGGCATCGCTGATCCATTGGTTGGCTACGGTATTCCTGATATTAAAGGCATTGAAAACCTGTACTCCTAAAGTCAGCTCTTCAAAATTACCCCAGAAGCCGTATCCTCCTTGCTTCTCTTTCGGATCTATAAAGGCATACGATAACCCTAAATCTACTCTTTTGTATGATGGAAGAGTCTTCTGATATTGGTAAGGATCGGTAAGTACCGGTGCTCCGGTCGGCAGTCCCATGGCATAGGTTAAGGTAAGATTGACACGCATTTGCGGAAATGCCGGCATATAATCCTGATAGAACATCGCAAATCTGAAACGCTGATCCGTAGGTCTCGGGATATCACCCTTTCCGTCAATGTTTTCATAGACTCTGGCATAACTTGCCGAAAGCCATGAATCAATTCCCGGAACAAATTCCCCGAAAAGTCTTGTATCAATTCCGTATGCATATCCTGATGCGTTGTTCTTGCCTGAATAACGAATTCTCACATTATCCATATAATAAGGGATAAGGTCATTCATCTTTTTATAATACAGCTCGGTCGTTAGCTTAAACGGCCTTTCGTACATATAAAATTCGTAGTCATTGGCCAGAATGGCCTGGATCGACCGCTGTGATTTAATAGAAGAATTAAAGTTTCCGTCAAGGTCTTTGATTTCTTTATAGAAAGGCGCCTGGTAGTAAATTCCTCCAGAGAGCCTGAATAGCATGTCAGTATCCCAATCCGGTTTGATGGCAAACTGTGCTCTTGGTGAAAAGATCGTTTCATCGTTAAAACTCCAGTGGGCGACACGCGCTCCGGCATTAACGAAAACCTTATTGCTGCCCCAGAAAAACTTCTGTGAATACTGGGCATAAGCAGACATTCTGGTCGGCTGGATGTGGTTGTTCCCGGAAATATTATACATTAATCTCAGATCATCCGCATCTCTTGGCTGTATGAACTCTTCGTGTGGAAGGCTGTATCCCGCAGAATCTGCTAATTTCCATTCGTTGGTAAGATCTCTCAGGTTTTCTTTTTCGTATTTGAATCCTACTTCGATATCGGTATTCACGTTAGGTGAAAAACGCGTTCTGAACTGTGCGCCGTATGTTTTTACCTGAAGATCATTTCTGGCATGTTCGATCTGCCCTCCCGCATCGTATGAGGTTACGGGATCGCCGGTCACCGGATCATAAGTCTGCAGGGCATAGGAAGAAGAAATGCTGTAGTATTCCCTTTCACGGTTCTGATAGGCAAACGCATCAAGGGTTACCCGCCATTTGTCTGAAGGTTTGTAATTGATGGAAGCCGTTCCCATCATATTTTTATACTTATCATCTTCGCGGCCGCGGTAAAATACATTGAGTTTAAGAGGCTGCTGAAGGCTTCCGAAATCTACTTCTCTCGTTTTCGGGACCATTTCGTAATCATTGTTAGAATAGTATCCTATGAAAGATAAAGTAAGCTTCGGGCTGAAATGATAATTAAGATACGTCTGGAAATCCATATACTTCGGATTAAAGTCAGTATCTTCTTTTAACGTATTGAGAACAAGATTTGTATTCCTGTATCTTCCTGAAAACAGCGCTGTAAATTTCCTGTTGTCATCTTTATCTTTGCCTGCGGCAAAGCCAGTGGTCAGTCTTCCGCCGATTAAGCTTCCTTCTCCTGAAAGTTCGAATTTTTCCGGTTCGCGGTAATAGATATTCAGGGCTGAAGACATTTTATCACCGTATCTCGGCTCGAAACCTCCCGCAGAAAAATTCACGGTAGAAACCATGTCGGGATTGATAATACTTAATCCTTCCTGCTGTGAATTTCTGATCAGGAACGGTCTGTAGATCTCGATATCGTTGATGTAGATCAGGTTTTCGTCGTAGTTTCCGCCACGAACCATATACTGTGAAGAAAGTTCCGTATTGGAGTTTACGGAAGGCAGGGTTTTGATGATTCCTTCGATACCTCCGGAAATGCTCGCTACATTCTGAGCATCTTTCGCTGAAATTTTCACAGTGGTAAGATCATTGGTTCTTCCTGCTACTTTTTTCTGAAAGACCACTTCTTCAATGGTGGCGGTTTTCATCGTATCCTTCTTTTTTCTTACCTGGGAGAATACTAACGCAGGAACCATAAGGCTCAATGGTAAAACTAGTTTTTTCAAAAGAAATGTTTTAGAATTTCAAACGTGAATATATAAATTTTATTTTAACTTTTTTAAACTTTATTAACATTTAGTGCGAGATCTGCAAAACGTTTCATAAAACAATATTAAATTAAAGGATGGCCTCTCTTACTCTGGTTAATTTTTGCAGCAAATCTTCCAGAAGATCAAGTCTCAGCATATTGGCACCATCGGATAAAGCAGTTTCCGGCGTCGGATGGGTTTCAATAAAAATTCCGTCTGCTCCTACTGCAATTCCGGCTTTGGCTACGGTTTCGATAAGATCGGGTCTTCCTCCCGTAACGCCTGAGCTCTGGTTCGGCTGTTGTAGAGAATGGGTTACGTCAAGAATCACCGGAGCGTAATTTCTCATCGTTGGAATTCCCCTGTAATCAACGATCAGATCGGTATATCCGAAGGAGTTTCCTCTTTCAATGATCGCGACTTTCTGATTGTCAGAATCGGTGATCTTCTGTACGGCAAACTTCATGGATTCCGGGGAGAGAAACTGGCCTTTCTTTAAAGTCACACATTTTCCGGTGTGGGCTGCGGCCACCAAAAGATCCGTCTGGCGAACGAGAAATGCAGGAATCTGCAAGACATCCACATATTTTGCAGCTAAAGCGGCGTGCTCATTTTCATGAATGTCTGTCGTGGTCGGGATATTGAAGGTCTCTCCCACTTTTTTAAGGATCTCAAGGGATTTTTCTTCACCGATGCTGGTAAACGAATCTACCCTGCTTCGGTTGGCTTTTTTAAAGCTTCCTTTGAAGATATAAGGAATGTTGTATTTGTTGGTGAGCTCAACGACTTTTTCAGCAATGCGAAGCGCCATGTCTTCCCCTTCGATGATACAAGGTCCTGCGATCAGGAAAAAGTTTTTGGAATCTTTGTGATGAATATTATCTAAATACTGAATCATTTTCTTTGGTATTAAAACTTCAGTAAAAATACTGAGAAAGTTTCAGAATCAGAAATTATTTAGGGTAAATAACTTATCAATAGAAATGGGCTTTAGCCCGATGAACTGATAGCGGTTTGCCATTGGCTTTAGTCTAAACTTAGGGTAGGTTTTGGCTAAAGCCTGATCAGCCGGCATCATAGAGCAAATGGGCTAAAGCCCATTTCTATTGATACGATATTCATTAATTCAGGTTTTTAAAACTGATGTATTCAAATCTGTGTTATTTTGCTTCCGCTTCCAAATTCTGCGCAAGATAAGAATTTTGCCTGACGAAGTACTGCTGAAATCTTCAGGCGCAGAATGGTTGGGCTTATTACAACTGTAGAAGTCTTACGCAGTTTGCGGGAAACAAAATACAATTGCAGGAGATTACAAACAATAGTGTTTGTGATAAAATACAATTGCATTAGGTTACAAACAGATGTGTTTATAACAAAATGCAGTTGCATGAGATGACAAACAGGTGTGTTTGTGACAAAATGCAATTGCAGGAAGTTAAAAGCACTATTGTTTTAAATCTCTGAAGGACTACGGAAGTCCTGCGCAACTTGTGGGAAACCCAATGCAGTTTTCGGGTGGTGTTATTTCGCAACGGTGATCGTCAGTTTGTTTTTGTGTTGTTTGATGTTTACGGTTTTCCCCTTTTCAAAACCTAGCTTTTCAAGCCATTTGCCTTTAAGCCGGATTTCGGAGACCGTTATCATCCGGTCGCTGCTTTTCTGATAGGTGGTATTGATCTTAAGTCTTCTTGAATTCATCATGGTTATGTTTTTTTAGTTTTTGTGAAGCTGTAAAGCAGGAAGCCTGATAAAGCCTGAACTTCTTTTCCCTAAGAGCCAAGGTAATATGATAGATTGTGTTTTTATTTGAATGAGTAATTTATGTAGCAAATGTAAAATAATTTTTAATACGTAGGTTAATTAAACTACAATATTTTATCATAAACTTTCCAAATTGCTCTTATAACCATAATTATAATGGATAGGATTGAATTTAGAATAGCTTTTGGAAAAAGGGTTGAAAATTTTAGAAAAAAGCTTGGATTGAGCTACCGGCAGTTAGCTCAGAAATGTGATATTGACCATAGCAATATAAGCAAAATTGAAAAAGGAGAAGTTGATATAAGAATTTCAACAATACAGGAACTGGCTAAAGGATTAGAAGTTCATCCGCGGGAATTGTTTGATTTTGAATTGCACAACCCCTAAATTAATTTATGGAAAATCTTAACAAAATTGAGGCTGCCTAAACATTTTAGACAGCCTCTTGTTTTTTGTATTTAAAGGTATTTAAGGAGTTGTTTCCCATTCAAACAACTTTTCAATTCCCATCCGTACCGTTGCTACTTTTCCTGTACTGCCAGCAACCTTACTATTATTCATAAAAGAAGTATTGCTCGCATCTTTTAATTTTACAAAGTCTTGCATTTTTGCTTTAGTATAACCTGGAAATTCGGGATTGTAATCTATGTTTGCAGTATCATTTAGATCAACCTTAACAGCTTTCCATAAGTCATAATTTTGGCCATCTACTCGAACATCAAGAATTGCTCCTGGGAGACCAAAAAATTTAAAGGGTCCAACAGAATACGGTATTTCTTTTGTGAAAAATGCTGTTATGGGTGAGCCTCGAAAATTAGCAGTAGCTTTAATACAATCGTAACCAAGTATTTTTTTTGTAGTTTCCTTATCGATTAGCCAATCTATGTGCGGAACTTTATCGTACACCAAATAGTAATCCTCAGCATTATCTTTCACAAAAGTGGTAAAGAAGAAATTTCTATCCTTTGTAGTAGTATCAATAGTAGAAATAAAATAAAAATCCTGTCCCTTACTATTATTTTTATTAAATGAGGGATCGGTCCACATAATATTACCGTCTTGTTTAGAAATAACTCTTGTTCCGTCTGTATAAAGGTCTTCGTAAACATTTGCAATAGTTGACCTAACATTGAGATATTGGATGTGGATCTGTTTTTGTGCAGATATCCAGACAGAGAAAATAGATAATAGAAAAAAAAACTTATACATACTTGATTGTTTTGACTATGGATTTACATCTGAATTAGGTTGTAACGCTTTTACGTTATAGCCTTGAGATCTTAAATCAGCAATTACACCTGCCTGATAAGCCATGCACGAGTTTAAATTTGGTTGATCTGAAGTAAACCATGTTTGGCCGGTTGGTTGTCCTTGTGAATTGAAATAAGTTACCATAACTCCACAGAGTTGAAACGCAACCACTGCTTCTTTTTGTTCTGTGCTTTTTTGAGCATCAAATTTGTTCTCTACAGTTCCATTAGCGTTCATAAAACCAGCAGCACTGAAGGCTGTTACTAAAAAGATTTTTTTCATGAAAAATAAGTTTTGTTTGTTTGTCTGTTAAAGGTAATAAATGATAACACTTTGTGATTTATATTTTAATGTTTATTTGTTATATAATTCGCACGTAGCTCGAGCATCTCATTTTCTAACATGGAAATGTTTTAGAGTACATCAGCTTGAAAGCTCACAACATCAGGGGGTAAATGGAGATATTAATTATTATCTTTTAACGATAAATTTCAAATCTCGGTTATTAGTAAATCTCACAGTATACTTTCACTAACGATTTTATGTATTGTCCGTAATTTTTAAAGATAAAGCTCACTATGGTCGGGTTTTTGAATAGTCAACAGTACTTTTCAAATACCAATCACTAAAAAATATAATATTATGTCAACAGAAAATCTTACACACCACGACGCTGTAAAAAAAATCAAAGATCTATCAGAAAGTGCTAAAATATGTATGTTCTGTACAGAATTGGATACACTGCCGATCAATTCAAGACCGATGTCTTTACAGGAAACGGATGAGGAAGGAAATCTTTGGTTCATCAGCAGTGATACTAGCAACAAAAATTTTGAGATTAAAGAAGATAAAAGAGTCCAGCTGTTCTTTATGAACAATGGCGACTATCAGTACCTGTCCGTTTTCGGAGATGCTACGATTTACAAAGACCGTTCGACCATCGAAGACAAATGGTCACCAATGGCCAAGGCATGGTTTGAAGACGGAAAAGATGATCCTAACGTTTCGATCATCCGCGTAGAGCCGAGAGAATCGTATTATTGGGATACGAAAGTAGGCAAACTGGTAAGCCTGGTAAACTTCGTAACGGCGGCCGTTACCGGAAACACCACCGATAATTCAGATGGTGTTGAAGGACAGGCAAAAATCTAAGAATATTCAAATAAAAAATTGATAGGCTGCATCATTGATGCAGCCTATTCTTTTGCTACCGGATAACACAATAATTTTATGTTCCAGGGAGCAATATCTGTGTAGCATAACAAGTAATAGGGTCAACGCAAGCACGCCAGCGGTGTGCTATTATAAGATAGAACTCCTATGGAGTTCTGCTACAAGATGCTGATATTGATCTACACAGATATTGCTCCTATGGAGCAAATTAAAAGTGTACTTTATTGGTATGTTGTAAAATGATTATTAAAAGAAAACTCAAAAGCTCCTGTCCGAAAAGTTTGGGACAGTCTATTTCTTTTGCTATAGGATTGAACACAATAATTTTATGCTCCAGGGGAGCAATATCTGTGTAGCAGAAGAAGTAATAGCGTCATCGCAAGCACGCCAGCGGTGTGCTATATAAGATTGAACTCCTATGGAATTCTGCTAGAAGATGCTGATATTGATCTACACAGATATTGCTCCTATGGAGCAAATTAAAAGTGTACTTCATGGGTATGCTGTAAAATGATTATTAAAAAGGCTGTCCAGACTTTCCGGACAGCCTTTTTATGTTATAAATATAGTGAACTAAGGTGTTTCGCTATGAGGCATATCCACGGGTTTGGATTCCGGGGATCCCTTTTCGCGCAGCCAGATGGAAAGAATCACCAGGGAGGCAACGGCGAGAAATTCGCTCTGCCAGTTCTGGAAAGATTCAAACCAGAAACGGGATTCCGTGATGTACTCTGATGCGCTGATGGTCGGCTTTTCTTTGGAAATCTGCTCTTCATTGTACTCCTTCAGGCTTCCGTAGAAATGAAGCGAAAAGCTGATGAGGAATAAAACCGCAAAAGCGATGGATAAAGAATGCTTGTAGATCTTCAGCCAAATACCGCCCTTTTTCACGGCCCACGGGGCACCGGCGTGAGCTACAGGTTCTCTGTCGACATCTTCTTCTTGCTCCAAAGATTTTGATTCGCTCGACCCTTTCTGCCGTAAAGAAACCGTCAGCAAAATATACAGCATCATCTGCAGGAACTCACTTTCCCAGTTTTCGAATGTAGCCTGTATGAAATGTCCGCTGTAAACGTATTGTCCTATACTTAATGCGGCACTTCCGTTTTCCATGAGTTCTTTATTTTCGGTTTTCCAGCCGGTAAAGAACTGTGCGGAAAGACAGCATAGCATAAAGACGATCAACACAATACTTAAACTGTTCCGATATAAAAACCCTTTTTTAGACATGGCTTTAATGATTAAATTTCAGAATCGATATCCACACGAGGAAGATCTCTCACGGTTGGTCCGGTAAGGAGTTTTCCATTGATATTGAATCGCGATCCGTGGCATGGACAATCCCAGCTGAGCTCGGCACTGTTCCATCTCACTTCGCACTTTGCATGCGGACAGGTGCTTTTTACCAGATGTAAGGTTCCGTTGGTTTCCTTGTACAAAGCGTAGGATTCGCCTTCGTATTTCACCACTTTGGCCTGTCCTTCTTTTACTTCCGAAAGCGAATGGATCTTTTCGGCAAAGAGTTTATCTTTAATAAAATCGTAAGCGACCACTGCGTTTTCTTTCACAAAATCGGCAAAGCCAGCAATCGGTTTTATTCTCGACGGGCTGAAGATCGATTCATATTTATTCTCACCTTTAATGATTAAATCCGAAAGAATCTGTGAGGAGATGGTTCCGAATATCATTCCGTTTCCTCTGAACCCGGTGGCACAAAATATTTTGCCGGCACTACCCGGAAGTTTGCCAATGTACGGAAATCCGTCTGCCGGTTCGTAATATTGGCTGGACCAACTGTAAGAAACGGTTTCCACATCGAAATATTTTCTGACATAATTTTCAAGTCTTGAAAAGCATTCTCCTGTATCTTCTTCGTGTCCCGTTTTATGGTCTTCTCCTCCTGCAATGAGAAGCTTCTGCCCGTTTATTTCCTGCACCCGGTAATAATGATAAGGATCGATGAGGTCATAGCCCAGGTCTTCAGGATATTTTCCGTTTTTCAGGCTGAAGGCTAAAGCATAACTTCTGTAAGGTGCATTGGTAATGTGTAAAACACTCAGACCTGGCGGAATATGCGTGGCATACACCACATTCTTAGCCTTAATTTTTCCCGATGATGTCTGTAATAGAACCATATTTTCCTGCTCATCGTGGTTTTCAGAACGGCATTCCTCCAGAATAACCCCTCCCATGCTTATAAATGCTTCACATAAACCTTTGATATAATTGATAGGATGGAATTGTGCCTGGTCAGGAATACGCACCGCCTCTTTAAAAGGAATGGGAAAAGGGATTTCTTCCACATAGGTCACCTCATGTCCTACTTCCGAGGCTCCTTCCACAATATCTTTCAGCTGCTTCTGTTGTTTCTCATCTAAGGCGAAAAGATAAGCTGTTTTTCTCTCGAAATCACAGTCGATACCAAAATGCTGAATGTTACTTTCGATCATACCGATCGCTTCCCTCCCCACATTCGCAAAGAGTTTTGCGTTTTCGGATCCGAAGTCACTGATCGCTTCCTTAAAAGTTGTATCAAAGAAGTCGTTCAGGTGTGCGGTGGTTCCGCCGGTGGTTCCGAAACCGATATTGGCCGCTTCCAGAAGAATACATCTTTTGCCTTCCTGCTGCAGCTTCAGTGCAGTGGAAACCCCTGTAATCCCTCCTCCGACTACGGCTACATCGTAGAGCTGCTGAAGGTCGGCCTCTGCGGGAAATTTCCTGATTTCTTCCTGCCATATACTTTTTCTTGCTCCGTCTCTGTACATGTATTTTAATTTTCGTTAAACTTATCTGATCTGCAATGTGTCGCTTTTTGCGGTATTGCTGTCGGAATTCTTATTGTCGTATCTGTTTCTCGGTTCGTCTTCATCAAACCCGCATCTGCAGGATGAAAATGCGAAGAGGCTTAAAATTCCCAAAACTAAAGTGGTTGTTTTCATAATCATGATGTTTTTATTTTAATGTAAGTTTATCCGTTGATTACGATCCCGCCGTTGGGATGGAGCACCTGTCCTGTAATCTGTGCAGCATCATCACTGGCCAGGAACAGGAAGCTTCCGGCTACTTCTTCCGGTGTAGCGTTTCTCTCGAAAGGCGGTTTGTTCGGATCGTCGTCTTCTTCCCCAAAAGTCTCTTTGGTCAATGGCGTTGCGACAGGTCCCGGAGCCACAGCATTTACACGGATCCCTTTCGGTTTCGACTGTAAGGCAAGTGAGCGGGTAAAGGCAACGATCGCTCCTTTTGTCGCGGAATAGTCCAGAAGCTGCTCATGTCCCTGGTAAGCGGTTGCCGAAGTCGTATTGATGACTGAGCTTCCCTCTTTAAGATGAGGAAAGACCACTTTGGTAAGAAGAATCATCCCTATGATATTTGAATTGAATGTCGTCCGGATATTTTCCTCTTCCAGCTCAGTGATATCATCGGCCGGGAACTGCACGCCCGCATTGTTTACCAAAATATCAATGCTCCCAAATTCGGAGACGACTTTATCGGTTGTTTCTTTACAGAACTTATAATCGTTGACATCTCCCTTAAAAATGGCCGCCTTCCTGCCAAGGCCCTCAATTTCTGATTTTGTTTTTTCTGCATCTTTCTCATCGGAATAATAGATAATAGCAATGTTTGCTCCCTCTTCTGCAAAAAGTAAAGCCACTGCCTTACCGATTCCGCTGTCTGCGCCTGTGATCAGTACATTTTTATTTTCTAATTTCATTTTTCCCATAGTCATTTACTTTTCATTTACCGGTTTTTGCATTTCTGCCATTCTGTGTGCGGCCATGCTGTCCGGTGCAATATTAGACATGGCCACGGTGAGTTTATTTTTAAGCCCTGAAACTACTTTATCGTCACCATTCATCAAGGCATTGTAGCCGTCAATGGCCACTTCTTCGGTGACGAAAGGTTGTCTTTGTCTTCAAGGATTTTACTTTCGTTCATATCCGCTTTGTTGAAAAAATCTGTATCTGTCGGTCCCGGCAGGAGTGCCGTTACGGTAATTCCGGAATCCTTAAGTTCTTCGCGGATAGCTTCCGACCATGAAAGGATAAACGCTTTTGTTCCGTGATATACCGAGTGCCACGGACCGGGTGCCTTACTTGCAATCGAAGCGAGATTGAGAATTCTTCCTGATCCTTTTGGCAAGCGGTCTTTCAGGAACATTTTTGTAAGGATGAGTACTGAAACAATATTCAGGTTAACAATATCTACTTCCCTGTGAATGTCGGTATCCTGAAACTTGCCGTACACGCCCTGTCCGGCATCATTTACGAGAATCGACGGGCTTATGCCGTTTAATTTCAATTCAGAATATAAGGAATAAGCATCTTCTTCAATAAAAAGGTTCTTCGCAATGGAGATAACATTGATCCCGAAACTTTTGAATTCATCAGCTTTTGCTTTCAGCTCATCGTGATTCCGGGCTACCATTACGAGATCATATCCGTTCTTTGCAAACTGTCTGGCAAGCTCATAGCCGATCCCGCTGGTTGCTCCCGTAACCAGCGCATATTCATTTTTTCTGTTCATAGGTTCTTACTTTAAAATTAAAAGTTGATTAATTTCGCTTTTAAAGCATCCGAGGATAAATTCCGTGTAATACAGCTGTGCATTCAGTGCCTGTGTCTTAGGATGCAGCTCCAGCTTTTTGGTAAGAATGATCTCGCCTTTGTAAGAAAATGAAAAGAAAGCATAGATTTTATAAGAAGAATTGCGAATCGGTGTGCAATATCCTGTCGTAGCGATCGACCAGTCGGATTCGAAAAGCTTTGCTACATTAAGGGCCATTGTTTCTGCGATGTTTTCTGAAACGCAGTCGCATTCTTCGGCTTCGTGGGCATCCACATTCAGCAATCTTACTTTTTCCTGTAAGGTATAGGCGGTAAGACCGCCTTTGTAAAACATTGAAGCATTCGGCATCTGTGAGAAAGCCAACTGCAGACAGCCTGAGGTTACGCTTTCTACCACTGAAATGGTTTCGTCGGTAGTCATTAAAGACTGGCTGATATAATCCAGAAGATTCTTTTGAAATTCCATAATTCTAATATTTAAGTGTTGGTGTATATTATTTTCAGAGACCTGAAGCCTTCCATGGATCAAGAACAACCTTTACACATCCGTCCTGCTTTTTGTCGAAGATCTCGTATCCTTTAGAAACATCTTCAAGCGAAAGACGGTGGGTAATGATGTCATTCAGCTGTACCCTGCCGCTCTGTACGTGATCCAGCAATTCATCAATGATTGCATGAACGTTGCACTGCCCGGCTTTTATGGTAATTCCTTTATCAAAAATCTGTCCAAGTTTGAAATTATCGTAATTTACCGGATAAACGCCCAGGACGGAAACGATACCTCCTCTCCTAACGGCACTCATACAGGCTTCGAGAACTTTTATAGATCCTTTTTCAAAGTTGATGACCGCTTTTGCCCGGTCGATGAGGTTACGGTCCGGCTCAAAGCCTACTGCATCGATACAGAGATCGGCTCCTCTTCCGTCTGTGATATCCCTGATCTGATCGATAACATTCTGCCCGTCTTTCCATAAGATCGTGTCGCATCCTGTGAGATTTTTGATCTGGTCCAGCCTGTACTGTTGGGTGTCGATCACGATAACCTTTTTTGCATTGTGCAGAATGGCCGATTTTACCGACATGGAACCTACCGGGCCTGCTCCGAAGATGGCTACCGTTTCACCACCTTTTAATTCTCCCCATAAAACTCCCATGTATCCGGTAGGAAAAATATCAGTAAGGAAAAGAACCTGCTCATCGGTAAGGTTATCCGGAACTTTTCTGGGTCCGAAATGAGCGTAAGGGACTCGAACGTATTGCGCCTGCCCGCCATCGTATCCTCCATACAGATCGGAATAACCGAATAAGGCACCGCCTTTATCGGTAACAATGCCTCCTTCCGGCCCGTAATGCTCAGGATTGCTGTGCTCACAGGCTGTCGGCAGATCGTGCTGGCAGAAATAACAGCTCCCGCAGGAAATAGGGAACGGCACCACTACGCGGTCTCCTACTTTGAGATTGGTAATGTGCTGCCCTACTTCCTCAACGATGCCCATGAATTCATGGCCCATGACCATCGGTCTTGCCTGTGGAATCCCACCGGAATACATGTGCAGGTCGCTTCCGCAAATGGCGGTTGATGTTACTTTAAGAATAATGTCGTTTGCATCTTTGATAATCGGGTCGTCTACCGTATCACATTTAATGATACCCGGCCCGTGAATAACTGCTGCTTTCATAATTTAATATTTAGTGTTGTGAAGGTGTGTTTAATTTATTTTAAGCATTTCTTTCCAATTCAAGATCCCAGACTCTGTGATTGGCAACAGCCGTAATGAATTTATCTGAAGGATTTTCGTCTTCAGCGACAACGATGGCCGGATCGATATGGCTTTTCGTACTTACATTACTGTTCATGTACAGAGGTTCAGTGCCTTCGCCAAAGTAAATCGCTTTACAGTGTTTGTATGCCTCGTTGATAAAATTCAAAACATGTTGTTTATTGTCAGGGGTGAGAAGCTCTTTTGTTGAGTTTTCTCCTGCTGCTACGTAGAGAGCATCGAAGGAAACACTGGCATTGCTCGTTAAAGAATGCTTAGGAGTCAGCAGAGATCCGTCATTAGCCTGTACCGGAGCCATACTTGTTCCGATGATTTCCACGACTGCATTTTCCGCTTCAAGTTTCGTTTTTAAATCATTAACAGCTCCTGCATCAACTCCATTTGCCATGATGAAACCTATTTTTCTGCCCATAATGGTATCTTTCACGGTATTCTGCATGCTGAGTGCTTCGGAGATCTTAGTATCCGGTTCTCTTTCTTCACTTTGCAGTGCTGAAGGATCTGCATCGGCGGGAATACTTTGATTGGGGAATTTAAGCTCTTTTACTTCAACACCCAGTTTTGAGGCTACTTTTGTTGCCAGTTCCTTATCTACAAAAGCAAGCAGGCTTACCATTCTTTCTCTGATTTCAGGAATCGTTACTTTTGAAAGTTCAAAGACCAACGCATTCTGAAGGTGCATTTTTTCGGGAGCCGACTGGCTGTTGTAGAATAATTTCGCCTGAGAATAATGATCTACAAAACTCTTGCTACGCTCTCTTACTTTTGTCCCCGAAACTCTCGCCTCCTGAGAGACAAAACCTCCTTCTTTCATCATCGCCTGGAAAGGGCATCCTCCGCCGATGGAATTCGGTTCGTAACTTACCTTACCTTTCGCGATCTGTTGTCTCATATAGCCGTCCCGCTGGTTGTTATGAACAACATTTACGGACCTGTTGATCGGGATTTCATGGAAATTTGGACCGCCTAATCTGATCAGCTGGGTATCTGTGTAAGAAAACAATCTTCCCTGAAGCAACGGATCATTGGTGAAATCGATTCCGGGAACAATGTGTCCGGGATGAAAAGCGATCTGTTCGGTTTCAGCAAAAAAGTTTTCCGGGTTTTTATTTAAGGTTAAAGTTCCTACAAGCTGTACCGGTACAACTTCTTCAGGAACGATTTTGGTGGGGTCAAGAAGATCAAAATCATACTTAAATTCATCTTCTTCAGGAATCAGCTGTACACCGAAATCCCATTCCGGGAACATTCCGTTTTCGATGGATTCCCAGAGATCTCTTTTATGAAAATCGGGATCTACTCCTGAAATACGCTGTGCTTCGTCCCAGGCCACCGAGTGTACACCCAGTTTCGGTTTAAAATGAAACTTTACGAAATGTGCTTTGCCTTCATCATTAATCAATTTAAATGAATGCACACCAAAGCCTTCCATTCTTGAAAAACTTCGCGGGATGGCCCGGTCGCTCATCAGCCACATGATCATGTGCATACTTTCAGGCATTAAGGAGATAAAATCCCAGAATGTATCGTGGGCAGACTGTGCCTGCGGGATTTCATTGTGAGGTTCCGGCTTTACGGCATGTACGAGATCAGGAAATTTAATGGCATCCTGAATAAAGAATACAGGCATATTATTGGCAACAAGGTCGTAATTTCCTTCATCCGTATAGAATTTTACGGCAAAACCTCTTACATCTCTTGCCAGATCTGTACTTCCCCTGCTTCCGGCAACGGTTGAAAACCGCACAAATACCGGAGTTTCTTTACCTTCTTCCGTTAAAAAATTGGCCTTGGTATACCCTTTTAGACTTTTGGTAAGTTTAAATACGCCATGAGCACCGGACCCACGGGCGTGAACGACTCTCTCGGGAATTCTTTCGTGATCGAAATGTGTAATTTTTTCTCTGAGGATGAAATCTTCCAGCAAGGTAGGCCCTCTGTCCCCTGCTTTCAGGGAATCCTGGTTGTTGTTGATTTTCAGTCCCTGATTGGTGGTCAGTTTTTCGTTTTCGTTGGAAGTCATGTGAGATTCCAGCTGGTTAAGTTTTTCGTTGGTCGGTTGTTTGTCTTTCATAATTCTTTTTGTTGGTGGTGTATTGATAAAGTATATGTCGCGGGAAGCATATACTTTTTGATTTGATATTTAAAAAAGCCATATAGACAAGCGCTACATGGCTTTATATTGTAACATTAATCTTCCTGCTCCGCATCAAAATTGATGTAGGTTTCAGCGATTTCCGTCAGGTCATAATCTGTATCTTCTTCTTCCTGAAGGGTTTTTTCGAGAAGATCTGCGGCTTTATCGTGGCCCATGGTGATGGCCAGCTGTGCAAGTCCTCCATAGGTCGCAATTTCGTAATGTTCAACCTTTTGGGCGGCAATAATCAAAGCGGCATCACGCGTCATGGATCCATCTTCCGTAGATTTGATGATTTCTTCGCCTTCTTCGATAATTCCTTTGATGGCCTTGCATTCTTTTTTCTCGGGCGTTTCATTGATCAGTTTGAAGACTTTTTCGAGTCTGCTTACATGTTTCTGGGTTTGCAGCTGATGGTCTTCAAAGGCTTCTTTCAGCTCTTCGGTAGTGGCTGCTTCCTGCATTTTTCCCAAGGCTTCAATAATTGCATTTTCTGCATAGTAGATATCTTTAAGCGCCGAAACAAAAAATTTATGCAAAGGAGAATTGTTCATCTCGTTTTTGTCTACCATTGCATTATCAACGGATGCTGTTTTTTTAGATGAATCGTTTGAAGATGCGGTTGCGGTACCTGTTGTACCGGTGTCTTTATTATCTAATGTTTTTGTTGCCATAATGTGAGTGGTGTTTGGTTTTAAAAGATTACCCCTTTACTTAATCAATAAAGAGGTAATCGTGGAAAAAGAACTATGAATTATTACGTCTGCCTCCAAATCCTGATCTGCCGGAACCTGAAGATCTTCCGCCGCCATGAGAAGCCTGTCCGCCCATACGAGCGATTCTCGTACGTTCGGCTTTACTCATTGAAGCGAAACCTCTTTTTGATGATCCTGAGCCAGAACCGGAATTGGAACCTCGACCTGAACCGCCGTTGTTTCCTGATCCTGAGCCGCCTCTGCCGCTATTTGATCCTGATCTTCCGGAGTTTGAATTTGAGCTTGAATTGAAACGGGAGCCTGATCCCGAAGATCTTCCGCCTCCGTTTCTGCTTCCTCTCGGTCTTCCCGGATTATCGTGTCTGTGATCGTAGTTGTCACTGTTTGAGTTTGATGATCCTCCTGATGACCTGCCTCTTCCTCCAGATCTTGATCCCCCGGATCCTCCTGAATTCCTTCCTCTTCCTGAACCGGAATTTGAGCCTGAACCAGATCCACTTCTAGATCCGGATCCTCCGCGTGAACCGCCTCTGCCGCCTCCGGAAGTAAATCTTCCCTGGTCGTCTCTCTGCTGGTTTCCGTTTCCTGATCTTCCTCGGCCTCTTCCTCCTCTGTTATCGTCCTCGTCATCATCGTAGTCTTCGTCGTCATAATCTTCATCATCATCATAATCTTCATCATCATAGTCTTCATCGTCGTAATCTTCATCATCATCGTCATAATCTTCATCAAAATAGTCTTCATATTCTGAGAAGTCATCGTCATACTCTTCATCCTGTGACGCATCGTTATAACCGTGATCATAACCTAACTGATAAATTTCTTCCAGATTGCTTGAAGAATCTGAATTTCCTCTTGAACTACGATTTCTTGAATTTCTAGTGTTCATAACTGAATTTTTTATATTAATATTATAGTGATGGTATTGCCGGCCGTGACTAGTATTAGACAGCAATGAGTTTTTGGTTAATTTGCATTAATTTGCATGAACATAAAAGCTAAAGAGCTTAAGATGTACCTCAGGTATGAGGCTTTAAGGAATATGGATGAATTAATTAACTCAAATGTACGTTAGAATATATCACCAATTTATGACCCAAATCATGTTGGTCGATATTAATATAAAATTTTTCGGTCCTTTATGGTAAGTTTGCCCAGTTTTTCCATTTTTTTAAGGGATCTGATGACAGTCTCGACGCGCAGCCCGGTAAGGTTGGCCATCTGCTGACGGGTAAGTTCTACCGGAAAACATTGTTCACAGTCTCCTTCATGATAACTTTTCAGATAGTCGAGTAATCCCTCCAAACGGATGATAGGGTTTTGAGAAGACATATTTTGTAACATGATCGCCTTGAAGTATAACCTTTGGGAAAGGCAGGCGTTCATTTCCAGTGAGATCTCAGGATTTTTTTTTAGTAATTCCAGGAAATTATTTTTGGGAAGTCTTATGATTTGTGATTCCGTAAGCGATATGGCGTTCATTACGTAATATTTTTCGATAAACAGCATCGCATCGCCGAAGCTTTGTTTTTCGCCTATAATATTATGGATAAACTCTCTTCCTTCTTCGTTATAGCTGTTCAGTTTGATTTTACCCTTGACGATCTGGAAGTAATATGCTGCATGATCCCCTTCTCTGTATATACTTTCGCGCTGTTTGTAGGATTTCATTTCTGCTCCGAATGCGTAAAGAATCTCGGGATCGATATTCATGCAGCTGATCGTTTTCATTTTTTACAGTTTTTAAAGGTAAAAAGTTCGTAAAAAATAAATATAGAAACAAGTTTAATATAAAATTTTTCGGTCTTTGATCTTTACGATTTTTTTCTTTTCCATCACCTTTATGGTTCGGATAGCCGTTTCTACACAAAGCCCGGTAAGACTGGCCATCTGCTGTCTGGTTAGAGGAATCATGAATGAATAAGGCGATTGTTCTTTCTGGAAGCTTTTGAGATAATCCATCAGGACTTTAAGTTTTGCCGCGGGATTCTGGGAAGATAAGTTCTGTGCCATGATCAGCTTGAAATAAAGTCTTTGGGACAGAGTTTTATTCATGTTGAATGATATTTCCGGATAGAGTTTAATAAGATCCAGGAAAATAGCCTTTGGGAGTCTGAGCACACTACATTTCGTAATGGCTACTGCATTTACCGGATAAAGTTTATCCAGGAAAAGTAATGATTCGCCGATGCTTTGTCCATCCTCTAATAACGTTTGTATAACCTCTTTACCGTCGTCCGTGTAATTGTTGAGTTTTGCTTCCCCGTGAACGATCTGATAATAATATTTCGGGATATCGCCCTCATTAAAAATGACTTCCGAGGGCTGATAGTGTCTTGTAATTGCTCCTACTGAATGCAGAATTTCTTCTTTAATAACCATGTCAGTTAATTTTGATGTTTAATGTATGCGCATCCCAGTAAAATTTAATAGTTTGTTATTTGAATGCAAATTTCGAACCCTAATGGATTTTAAATTGATGATCAGGTTTATTTTAAAGGAATTCGTATTTATTACAATTAATTATTAATCAATAAGTTAAATATATACGAATTCCTCCCGCTTTTCATAGATAAACGGGTATAGTAAATCATAAACTAAAAGTTTCAGTGTTTAGAAAATCTTATATCAAATATGAATACGCTCAGTACTGATCATGGTTCTTGACTTCCACGAAAGTGTATGAGTATTATTCCGTGACTTTTGACGGATAGGATAAGGAAATTTCATAATATTATATTTTTGCTGGTGTGTTTATCAAATGTAAGAGAATATAATGGCGATAAACATGATTGCAATCATATCATAAATATGCTTTCCAAAAAAAATGTTAAAATTATTTGCTGTCCGGAACGAAATTTTTTCTGGCCAGTTCTTTTCTTACACGGCTGAGACTTTCCGGGGTAATTCCCAGATAAGAGGCAATCATCCATTGAGGGACTCTCAGCAAGAGATCCGGATACATCTTAATGAATTTCATGTAGCGCTCCTCTGCGGTTTCACCCAATAAAGAATTGATTCTGTCTTGTAGGCTTTTGATGTGTTTCTGTAAAAGAATATCACTTTTTTCCAGGCTGTTGGGAAACTCCCCGATCAGCTTGTTGATAAAGTCCGGATGTAAAAGCAAAACTTCGGAATCTTCTACGGCTTCTATGTAATAAATTGATTTTTCGTTGAAATAAAGACTGCTTCGGTCTGACGTAAGCCAGCTTTCCGGTGCAAACTGGATAATATGCTCTTTCCCGTTTTTGTCGATGGAATACATTTTAAGGAGTCCTTTTTCGACGAAATAAATGTATCGGCATATTTCCCCGTACTGAAGAAGAAACTGGTTTTTCTGCACTTTCTTCACTTCATAATGCAGGCTGCACATGTTTACCTTATCAACCGGGACGTCCAGAACTTTGGATAAATAATTATTGATATTCTTCATTATACGATTGAATCTGCTGATATATGTTGATGAGAAGCACTGTGGATCACCTTTCCGTTTTCGATCACCAGCAACTGCGGGCTTTCGTGTCTTACGGCAAAATCGGCGGCGATTTTATTTGATATCGGCCGGTAAGCCAACAGATCCAGAAAATACAATTCCGGTTTTACTTCCGAAGCTGAAATTTCCTTCTCAAAATTTCTTAAGACCGTCTTGCTGATAAAGCAGCTTGTAGAATGCTTAAAAATAGCAATCTTTCGAGTGAATGAATGCTCAACTGCATTTTTAAGATCTTCTTCAGATTCTATATATTTCCAGATCGGGTTCCTGTCGGAATTTTCCTCTTTTCCTCCGAATATTTTGTCAAAAAAACTCATACGCCAAATTGTTTTAAATGAAGATGAAGATGTTTATATTCCAGAAATCCCCAGTCTTTGCTTTGCATTTTCCCGAACAGGACATGGTGATCCGGCAGATTTTTATTTTGAAAACACAGAAGATATTCATCCAGCGTTTTCAGGAGACTTTCTTTTTCTTCATCAAAGTCACACTCAAAATTAATAATAAGTTTTCGAAATGTCGGCATATTTCGGGGAATTCCGTTATTTAAAACCTGAATCTCCCATTTGGTGATGATCCCGATAGCGGAAAACAGGAGATTAATTTGCGGAAGCTCAATTTTTCTGAGCGGGATCTGGAGAACTTGGTTACAATGCCTCATCATCTGAGAGACATTCATTTTTCCCCATCTTGGCTGTGAATTTTTATTTAAATGGTTGATCCTGGAGATAATTTCATCGAAAAAGACCGGATTATGAAGATTTTTTTTCACCAGCCTTTTTCTTTCTTCAGGTTTTCTATATGAGCAAAGTGATGATTGCAATGCCATACGTAAATAGCCAGGCACTGTCTCAAATCGAAATTTTTATTTTGCTCGGGATGATGAAAAGTTCTTTCAAACTGTTTATTGGTCATACTCTTCAGGAGTGTTGTCCACCTTTGATGCGTTCCCCTGATCATCCTCATGGCGGGTTTTATGGGCATGGTAAGGCTATCCTGAAGTTCGGCCCATTTGGCTTCGTCATACGGTTTTATGGTTGGGTTGTCTTCCGTAAGTGCCAGTTTGAACCGGATAAAACTGTTGATATGGCTGTCGGCGATATGGTTTACGAGTTGCCTTACCGTCCACCCTCCATCACGGTATTGGGTATCGAGCTGATCATCGGAGAAATTTTCGATCAGGTTTTTTAATCGTCCAGGAAAGTCTCTGATGACTTTAATGTATTCATCCAATTTGATATCGCAGATATTTTCGGGTTCTTCATACCTGCCTATTGGGAATTTTTTATGTTCTATATCTTTCATTTTTTTATTTGATTTAATATTTCTAATAAAATAACAGCATCCTGATCCTTCAGGTAGTACAGCATTTTGTTTGTATAATGATCATTCTCGGAAAAGAGGATAAAGTAGTGATGGTAAGTTTTTGTTCTAAGTTGTTCAAAGGGGATTTCTTTATTAGCAAAACTGATTTTATCTGAAAAAATTTTAATACCTGAGACCACAATTTCACGGTCCTTTTTATATTTATCTAAATAATTTTTCACTATTCCGTAAAAAAAATAATGCCACAATGTATCAATAATGGTACAGAATAAAAGATGTTTTTCTTTAAGCTTTCTCCCATAAAATAATCTGAAACTTATTTTAATTTCTTTGTTGTCAATGGTTTTTATGAAGATTTGATATTCTCGTCCTATAGTTGACATATATCCTCTTATAAAATGAATTCCGTATCGAATTCCTGTAATTTCTTCTTTTCTTAAAACAGTATTATTGAGTGTTACAGCGTTTTCATCAATGGTGAGAAAAGATTTTTTATTATTCAGAAAACCTTTATCAATCGTAAATTCTTTCATAAAATGCCTATTTGTCCGATAAATCTTATTTGGACAATTTTTTGAGTATTAGTTTTTGTAAATTTATCAAAAATTCGAGAATATTAAATATGAAAAAAGCGTTAATAATCGTAGATGTACAGAATGACTTTTGTGAAGGAGGGGCACTGGCTGTTCCGGGTGCTAATGAGGTTATTCCCTATATCAATGCACTGATGGATGAAAACGAATACGATCAGATCGTGCTTACCCAGGACTGGCATCCTGCAAATCATAAAAGTTTTGCCAGCAACAATGGCAGAAAAGTTGGTGAGAGCATTATCCTAAACGGTGTCCCGCAGTTTATGTGGCCGGACCACTGCATCCAGGATACCTTCGGGGCAGAGTTTCATAAAGATCTGAACAGGGATAAGGTAACCCATATCATACAGAAAGGAAAAAATGTTGAAATTGACAGCTACAGCGGTTTCCAGGATAATAATCATTTTATGAAAACAGGTCTCGACGACTTTCTGAAATACCATGACATACAGCTGTTGGAAATTGTAGGTCTTGCTTTGGATTATTGTGTGAAATTTACCTGTCTTGATGCCGTGAACAGCGGCTATATCACCTGCCTGCATTTCAACGGGACGAAGGCGGTCAACGTAAAGCCTGATAATGGCAGGGATGCTATTTATGATATGATTGAGAAAGGGGTTACCGTTCTCGGATAGTTATAAATCATTATCACAATTTAAAGCATAAAAAAACCGGAACTAAATTCCGGTTTTTTTAGTATTTATTTTGGTTGTTTTGCCTGAAGTTCAGCTTCTTTAGCTTTCATTTCATTGTACTTAGGCATGTTTTTCGTCGTGTTGTAAACGTCTTTCATGACCTGTACGGCAGTAATATCGTTTGGCATTGCCTGAAGCCATTTTTCACCGTAAGGAACAGCCTTATTAAATCTTTCTTTTCTGGCTTCAATAAGCTTTGTTGCTTCGTCCGGCTTTGTTTTTCTCACTGCATTGATCTCACTTACTGCTTTATCATCATCACCGATCACCGTATAGACCAAATTCTGATAAGCATTGGCAAAATCAGGCTTCAGTTCAATTGCTTTCTGGAAAGAGGCGATCGCTTCATTTACAGTTTGTGGATTTTTAGACTGAAGCACTCCAAGGTTATACCAGTTGGTCGCATCGTTAGGATTTTTTGCCAACTGCTCTTTAAGGTTTTGCATAAACTTGTCCGTATTACCGGATGCATACAACGCAGAACCCTGGTATTCTTTTAATTTGGCATTGTTAGGGAATTTTGCAAGTCCTTTTTCAATAATGGCCAGAGCCTCGTCATTTTTCTTGTCATTCAGCAGAAGAGTGGCTAAAGTCTCATAAAGATCTGCTTCCACACTTTTAGACTGTTCTGTTTTAAAATCTGAATAATCTTTAGATGAACTTTTCTTCAGCAGCTCCCAGGTACTTTTGTCATAACTTACAACCTGTCCTGTTTTGTTTTCTTTTGCAGTATACGTCGTTTCAACACCGGTGTATCCTGAATTGATAAGGTCGGTATATATTTTTGTAGCCTGAGGAATATCGTTTGCCAAAGCATAATTCAAACCTGCATAATACATATATACTTTATTATCCTGGCCGCTAGTTTTCAGTAAGTTATAAACTTCCATAAACTTAGGGGCTGCTGCTGCATAGTTTTTTGCGTTATACGCATCCATTGCTACTTTGTTAGCTTCTTGTAGCTGAGCGTTCACATCTCCTTTCTGTCCGAAAACAAAAGCTGATGCTACGATAGCCATACCTAAAATTAGCTTTTTCATAATCACTATTTTATATTAATTATACAATATTATTCTTCCGAATCAGAATTCTCATTTTCCTCTGCCTCTTGACTGGCCTGTGGAGTTTCTGTGTCGTTTTCGTGGTTATCAGCTACGGTTCCTTCTATTTCTTCGTTTTCTTCAGAATCTTCTACATCTTTATCCATTTCTACTTTTGCGATAGCCGCAATTTCGTCATTTTTCTTAAGATTGATCAGTCTTACGCCTTGCGTGTTTCTTCCCATCACTCTCATCTCATCCATGTTCATACGGATGGCAACACCGGATTTGTTGATGATCATTAAACCGTCTTCATCCGTAACGTTCTGGATGGCAATTAGATTTCCGGTTTTCTCGGTTATATTCAAAGTAATAACTCCTTTTCCGCCTCTGTTGGTGATTCTATAGTCTTCAACGGCCGTTCTTTTTCCGTAACCTTTTTCAGACACCACAAGAACCGTCTCTTTTTCTACGTCATTTACTACGATCATTCCGATTGCTTCATCATCATCTTCCATGGCGATACCACGCACACCGATAGAGCCTCTTCCGACTTCTCTTACTTTTTCTTCCGGGAAACGGATACACTTACCATTTTTAGTGGCGATCATGATCTGTGAAGTACCATTCGTTAAATAAGCACCTAACAATTGATCATTGTCACGGATCTCAATGGCATTCACCCCATTCACCCTTGGTCTTGAGTAGGCTTCTAATGAGGTTTTCTTAATCGTACCGTTTTTAGTTACCATTACCACGCTCATCTGGTTTACATATTCTGAATCCTTAAGGTTGTTGGTTCTGATATAAGCTTTAATTTTATCGTCCGGTTCTATGTTTATCAAATTCTGTACGGCTCTTCCTTTTGCGGTTTTAGAGCCTTCAGGGATTTCAAATACCCTTAACCAGTAACATCTTCCTTTTTCAGTGAAGAACAGCATATACTGGTGATTGGTGGCGGAAACGATATACTCAAGGAAATCTGAGTCTCTTGTTGTGGCGGCTTTGTTTCCTACGCCTCCTCTGCTCTGTATTTTATATTCGGAAAGTGAAGTTCTCTTGATGTATCCGGCATGGGAAATGGTAAGAACTACAGAATCATTCGGGATGATATCTTCAATCGACATTTCTCCTCCTGAATAATCAATCTCGGTTCTTCTTTCGTCACCGTATTTTTCTTTAACTTCAATAAGTTCATCTTTAATGATCTGGAATCTTCTCGGTTCATTGGTCAGGATGTCTTCAAGATCGGCAATTTCTTTCATGATGGTATCATATTCGTCGCGGATCTTGTCGAGCTCCATTCCTGTAAGTCGGGCAAGACGTAAATCAAGAATTGCCTGGGCCTGGATTTCAGAAAGTTCGAAGGCTTCAATTAAACCTTCTTTCGCAGCCTGCGGATTGGCAGAATGGCGGATGATAGAGATGGCTTTATCCAGGGAATCCTGAGTGCCTATCACTTTCATGAACCCTTCAAGGATATGCGCTCTTTCTTTTGCTTTTCTGAGCTCAAACTGGGTTCTTCTGACAATCACTTCATGTCTGTGCTCCACGAAATGGTGGATGATGTCTTTCAGGTTCAGCTGTTCCGGTCTTCCGTGAACGAGCGCAATATTATTCACGCTGAAAGAAGTCTGAAGTGCCGTATATTTATATAAAAGATTTAAAACAACATTCGGGATCGCATCATTTTTCAGTTCGTACACAATACGAAGTCCTCTTCTGTCGGATTCATCCCTGATTTCATAGATTCCCGGAATTTTCTCTTCCTTCACCAAGTCTGCGGTTCTGGCAATCATTTCGGCTTTGTTTACCTGATAAGGAACTTCATTAACGATAATCGCATTTCTGTTTCCTATCTCTTCGAAAGCCACCTTTGCACGAAGTACTACCCTTCCTCTACCGGTATGGAATGCGTCTCTTACCCCGTCGTACCCGTAAATAATCCCTCCCGTAGGAAAATCCGGAGCAATAATGTGCTGCATGAGCTCATCAATCGTAATCTCTCTGTTATCAATATAAGCACAGATTGCATCTACCGCTTCAGACAAGTTGTGAGGGGCCATATTGGTAGCCATCCCCACCGCAATACCTGATGTTCCGTTTACCAGAAGATTAGGGATTTTAGAAGGTAAAACGGTCGGTTCCTGTAAACTGTCGTCGAAGTTATTCTGGAAATCTACCGTTTCTTTGTCTAAGTCTGAAAGTACTTCATCCGAAATCTTTTTCAATCGGGCTTCGGTATAACGCATTGCTGCCGGCGGATCACCATCCATGGAACCGAAGTTACCCTGTCCGTCTACCTGAGGATAACGAAGACTCCAGTCCTGGGCCATTCTCACCATGGCATCGTATACAGAAGAATCTCCGTGCGGATGGTATTTACCTAAAACGTCCCCAACAATCCTAGCAGATTTTAAATATTTTCTATTAGAAAAAACCCCTAATCCATACATACCGTAAAGTACTCTTCTATGAACGGGCTTTAAGCCGTCTCTTACATCAGGTAACGCCCTTGAAACGATAACCGACATCGAATAATCGATATAAGACGACTTCATTTCATCAACAATGTTGATAGGAATCAGTCTTTCTCCTTCTTTTTGCATAAACAAATTTTATTATAATGACAGTCAGACCCTTAGCTGTATGTCTGAAAATTATTTTTTTTGAAATTTTATTAACGGGCTAATTTACGAAAAATTTGCCGATTTTTGCCCTAGAATTTTACTCTAACTATTAAAAAAATCATAAAATATGAGCGTGCTGAGCATAACTTTCCATTGTACAAAAAACAATTTGGAAGAATGGGAAAACTATATTGATGATACCTTGGTTTTGATGACCGAAAATCTGATGGACGTTGATAAATACATCCTTTCGGAAGTAGATAGTAATTATATTGAAGATGGGAAAAATTATAATCTGCTCCTGATTTTTGACACGGATGATCTCAGGGAAGATTTTGTGAAAAGTGAACTGCAGAATATCGCTGAGCGGGTGGAAGCGAAATTCGGACAGGAAGTAATGATTTTCAATACCCTGCTGAATCCCAAAAAGTCGAGATTTTAAGTGATGTTTAAATTAAAATACGATAAAAGCCCGGAATTTCCGGGCTTTATTTTTTTAGCGTCTGTGCGGTGGTTCAGGAGGTCTGGGTGGCCTTGGCGGATGGTGCAGACATGACGAAAGCACAGCAGTAAGAGCCAGCGCCGTTAAAATTTTGGATAAATTTTTCATAAATAATGTATTTGGATTATAATATATAAATCAATCTGAGTGCCAAATCCATTACCATGATCGGTTTACCCCTAAATGAAGCAGACACCAAAAAAATGATGTCTGCTGTTTAATTTCTATCTGTGATGCCCACGTCCTCTATGATGTCCGTGTCCGTGCCCGGGTCCTCTCTTTTCGTAGATGTAGACTTTTTTTGCCTGCCCTGGCGGCATTCCTCTTCTTCCGTGATGTTCATGAACGACGCATGAAGCCATCATCATCATAACTGTTGTAACCCCAACAATTTTAATCAAACTTTTCATTTTTTCACTTTTCAAATTTCAGAAAGAAATGTAACAATGTTAATGCCAAAAAGTGAATTATACAATTAGGTGGAAATTAATAAAATACTTTAATCCCAGGTTTTATAGGGTTTGGGGTTAATTGTTATCATTTAAAAATAAATTATATTTCACTTAAATTTTTAATGATACTTCCGCTTATATTTTCTTTTAATTCTGGAATAATGCGTTTGCTTGCTCTGTTCATCTTCAGATACGACGCTTATGTTCCCATCGACTTCAAGTATGGAGAGTTTTACCTTTTTTATACCGTCTACCCCATGCTCACGGATGGCCTCTTCCAGTTCATCTCTGCTGATTTTAACTTTATCCAAAGCTTTCTGATCCACCTTTCCGTCTTTTACCAGAATAACAGGATCG
This sequence comes from Chryseobacterium endophyticum, assembly GCF_056333165.1. Classification (NCBI taxonomy): domain Bacteria; kingdom Pseudomonadati; phylum Bacteroidota; class Flavobacteriia; order Flavobacteriales; family Weeksellaceae; genus Chryseobacterium; species Chryseobacterium endophyticum. The sequence continues at coordinate 440,973 of NZ_JBWGXE010000002.1, read as the reverse complement.
TCTTCCAGGAATCTGCTGAATTTTCTGTTGGAAAACATTAATCTTTTAACAATAAAATTGGCGATAAAAAGGACGAGGGCTGCTACAAGACCTCCTTCGAGGGAAGTATTTTCCCCGACCATGGCATTCTGCACGGCATTAGAGATCAGTAAAAGCAGGACAACATCTCCTGCGTTGAGTTGTGAAAGCTGGTTTTTACCAAAAAGACGGATGGCAATGACCATAAAAAGATAAACACAAAGCGAGCGTACAACAACATCTAAAATGGGATTCACAGGAATTTTAATTATACCATCAAATGTATTAATTTTTACGGTATAATATTTACCAACCTGTATTTTAAGTTTTAATCAGAATTAAACCTTTAAGCGAAAATCTTATGAGAATAAAAAAACCGCTTCAGAAAAGCGGTTTATACATTGTTAAGGACATTGTGCAATAGGAACTTCACTGCAAACTGTCTTGTTTAATCTTTCACAGTAAACGCAATACTTTTTCGGCTGTCCTCCGTACACTGACTTTAGTTCTGTTTTCGTTAGTTTCTTTAAATTTTTCATATCGTTTTAATTTTGTTGGTTTAAATATAAAACGATAATTCTACAGGATTATTACAGTTTTATCTAAAAAGCTTTCATAATTTTCATAAATATGGTATCTGTAAAGATTTTTTTATAATGATTTTTCAATTTTAAACTTTTCAAAATCTGAATATAGATATTCCGGGCATGCGCCAGGCTGCGAAGTAATAAAAGCTCCCATAGCCACTGCCTGTTTCAGGTTTTTTTCAGGATCTTCGTCGTTAATTCTCCCGGCTATAAAGCCTGACAAAAAGGCGTCTCCGCTTCCCACTGTATCAGCAATCGTAATAGGGAGCGCAGGTGAGGAATATTTGTCATTACCCAAGAAATAGCTGGCTCCTTCACCCCCTTTCGTTAAAACAACTTCTTTGATATCATATTCATTTTGAATACATTTCAAAGCTTCATCAGCAGTATGACTTTCAAAGCCTGAAAAACCAGCGATATGTTTAAGCTCGGAAGTATTGACCTTTACAATATCAGCCTGATGAAGAAGGGTTTTTATAAAATCTGTATCAATAAACGGAGCTCTCAGATTGACGTCGAATATTTTAAGTCTTGCAATTTTCAAAAGCTGAAGCAGCGTTTCCCTCGATTTTTCATTTCTTGAAGAAAGACTTCCGAATACGAATGCTTCTGCATTAGAAACGAGATCCTTATGTTCCGGAAGGAATTCGATATAATCCCAGGCCACGTGATTGATAATGTCATACGTAGCTTCATTGTGCTCATCGATTCTGGCGATTACCGTACTGGTAGGATGGTCGTAATCCCACTGCAGAAATTCGGTTGATAGGTTCCAGTCGCTTATTTTTTTTCTCAGGGCATCGCCAAGATCATCATTTCCCGTTCTGCTGAGCATTACCGCATTGATACCCATTTTATGAACATGGTAGGCAACGTTAAAAGGTGCACCGCCAGCCCTGGATCCTGAAGGGAAAATATCCCAGAGTACTTCTCCGAAACACGTTACATAGGGTTTAGTATTCATTTTAAATTGTCATGATATTATCGTACCGAATTCCGTTTGATAAACTTTGCCGGAAAAGTAACTCTTTTTCCGTGCGGTACATATTCGTTGATCTGGCTGTCAAGGAGTTTTACAGATTCCCTGGCCATATCATAAAGGGGTTGCTGAACAAAGCTTACCTCGGTAGGAAAAAGGTAATAGGCTTCCGTTTCGTCAAAAGCTACCAGAGAAACATTTTCGGGAACTTTAACGTTATTGTCGATCAGATAACGGAGCCCTGCGATGCCTAATTTATTGCTTGAAAAATAGATCGCTGTTTTTTTGGTAAGATCCAGATTGATTTTCAGTTTCTGATGCACTTCTTCCGTAATATGATGAATGTCGGTTAAAATTTTTTTCACCCTGATATCAGATTTCTCGCTGCTTTTGAAAAAACCACTTTCGCGATCCAACAGGTGCGGCAATTCTGTATCATATCCTACATAGATCAATTCATCAAAATTTTTGCCGAGCAGGTAATCACAGATTTGTTCAGAAACTTCGGCATTATTGATCATTACGCCCGGAAGATCAATATTCTTAAGGTATCGGTCAATCGTTACAATGGGATATTCTTCCCTGATCAGCCGCTGAATTGCATCGTCGGAATCTACAACAGGCGCCACGATCATGCCGTCAACCTGCTGTTCGGAAAACAGCTCTGTCAGCTTTTTGAATTTCTCAGGATTTTCATCGCAGCTGCCGATCAGAAGCGTATATCCTAGCTTCATCGCTTCATCTTCAATACTGCGTGCAATATTAGAATAAAAGTCATTGGAAATGTCAGCCACAATAAGGCCAATTAGCTTGCTTTTGCTCATTTTAAGGCTTTTCGCAATTTTATTCGGGGTGTAGTTGATTTCCTGTGCGACTTCCAGAATTTTCTTTTTGGTGGCTTCACTGATTCTGCTTCCCTCTTTCTGATTGAGAACATACGAAACTGTTGCCACAGAAACTTCTGCTATTCTTGCAATATCTTTTATAGAAGCTCTTTTCATTATGGTTTGCTTTATCGCAAAATTATTCTTTAATGCTGCAAAAAAACAAGAGCATTATTTTTTGGACATTCGAAAAATAATTGTAGTTTCGCGATTTTTTAAATTAAAATATTTAAAGATGCAAACGATTAGTTTATAGAAGGTTATATATTAAACTTGATATTCTTTAAATTCTTTACCTTAAAAAATTAATACTTTTAAAAGATGTTTCAGTTAAACGTTTATCTTTCTTAAGATAGTTAAAATTTATTTTAAATCCAAAAACCTTGAGAATTATCCTATCATATCTGAAATTATTGTGATTTTTAGTCATGAATCTCTCTCGACTATGTTTTGCCCTTTTCTTCATAATTCCTTACATTAGCTTTACAAATTATTAAATATGATAGACAAGATAAACATTAGGGTTTATGCATGTGTGGTGAAAGATAAAAAAGTTCTGACTTTATATGAAGAGTATGCCGGCGAGCCTTTAATGAAATTTCCCGGCGGTGGACTGGAATTTGGCGAAGGCGTATTGGATTGTTTACACCGTGAATTTGATGAAGAGCTGAACGTAAAGATCGAAATTGTAGAACATTTTTATACTCAGGAAAACTTTCTCGTATCGCGTTTCAGGGAAAATGAGCAGTTAATAACCATTTATTATATCGTCAATATCATGAATGAAGAAGACTTTCTGATCCTCGACCCGTGTATAGAAAAAACGGAATGGCTAGATATCAACAGAGCCGACAATCCTTTTGTTCTTCCCATTGACAAAATTGTTTTTGATAAATTAAAAGAAAAATTCCTGTAAGAAAAGACTTACAGGAATTTTAATTATGATGATTTATTATTTGTAAATTTTGAAATTGTTTGCCCCCGGATAAGGCTGCAGGTAGCCTGAATTCCAGTTTGACTGAAGGAGCGACTCAAGGTATTGATCGGTAGTTTTTGTATGCGGATCATACTTGTCTTTGAGATCAATATCTGCCATTTTTCCTTTTAGATTCCACCAGAATGCGCTCCACCCGCCCCTTAATTCTTTGATTATTTCATATACGTTTTTTCCGGTGGCCCTGTTCATGAGTTTAGCGAAGATCTGCCCTTCTGTGGTGGTAAGATCCCGAAGTTGCTTCTCATACTGGTCAGCCAGCATATTCTGGCGGTCTTTTATATATTTTCTTTTGGCTTTGCTGTCAAGATTGGTCATTTCTGCCTGGATGTCTCTGTATTGTTGTAAAGCTGTTAAAAATAAAGGATAAACCCGGTATAGTTTTTTATTTAAAAAATAATAATAATTCCTGTCTAGCTGATTATTGAATTTAGGTTTATTAAGCAAAATCAATTCATCCATAACAACCACCGTCTCCCCGTTTATTTCATAGATCTTCGCCTTCTGCCTTTCATCATAAAAATATTTATTTCCGAATTCGTCCACCTTTAAAAGTTCCTGAGGGTATTGGCTGAGAGGTTTAGCGATAACAGAATCTTTCTGACCAAAAACACTCACTCCGAAAAAGAAAAGATAAAGACAAATAATCTTGCTAAATTTCATTATTTTTACACCTATTATAAAGCAATTTAAACGCAAAAATCATTCCTTTTTATGAAATTTGATAAGAAATCTTTGAAATTTTTAGAAAAATATTTAAATACTTCTTCACCAACCGGTTATGAGCATGAAGGGCAGAAAATCTGGATGGATTATATAAAACCTTATGTAGACAAAATTGAGATCGATCATTACGGGACATGCTACGGGATCATCAATCCTGAAGCTGAATTCAAGGTGGTGATTGAGGCTCATGCTGATGAAATTTCATGGTATGTGAATTACATTACCGATGACGGATTGATTTATGTGATTCGGAACGGAGGTTCAGATCAGACCATTGCGCCTTCCAAAGTCGTGCATATCCATGGCGAAAACGGAATTGTGAAAGGTGTTTTCGGATGGCCGGCCATTCATACAAGAACCAACCAGAACGAACCGACCCCAAAAATCGAGAATATTTTCATCGACTGCGGTGCAACTTCAAAGAAAGAGGTGGAAGAAATGGGAATTTACGTGGGCTGCATGATCACATACCGCGATGAATTTTTCGAGATGAATGACCGTTATTTTGTCTGCAGAGCCTTAGACAACAGAATCGGCGGATTTATGATTGCAGAAGTGGCGCGTCTTTTAAAGGAAAATAAAAAACTTCTTCCCTTTGGGCTGTATATTACAAATTCTGTTCAGGAAGAAGTCGGATTGTACGGTGCGGATATGATTGCAGATACCATCAAGCCTAATATCGCCATCGTAACAGATGTAACCCACGATACCTCTACTCCGATGATCGAGAAGAAAAAAGAAGGTGATCAGAAATGCGGGGATGGACCGGTTGTGTTTTTTGCTCCAAGTGTTCACCATACCATCAGAGAATTGATTATTGAGACAGCCAAGACCTCAAAAATCCCTTTCCAAAGAGCTGCCGCGAGCAGAATGACCGGCACCGATACCGATGCTTTCGCGCATTCTAACGGAGGTGTTCCCAGTGCATTGATCTCACTTCCATTGCGTTACATGCATACTACGGTTGAAATGGTTTCTAAAGAAGATGTAGGAAACGTAATCAGACTGATCTATGAAACTCTTCTTAAAATCCAGCCGGAAATGAAGCTAAAATATCACTAGGATGAACCGTTTCTTTAATCATCTGGTCAGAAAACCGACATTTGTATCCGTCATGACGGCATTATATTTTGCTTATATCGTTTTTCTTGTTGTATATAAATGGTTCGGCCTATAAAATGATTCTGGAAATGTTAATGATTAGCGGTATAGTCCCTCTATGGCTTTTTGTTTTTGACAGATTTCTGGTATTAAAGTTCAGTAATATTAAACTGAGTATAATTGAAGCTTCGATTTTCGCGGGCTTCTTGCTGTACATTTTGATCCAATGATGGATTGTTATAAAGAAAATAAACTATAAATATTAAAATGAAAACCAAGCTTATTGCTCCTTCCCTTTTAGCTGCAGATTTTGGAAACCTGCAAAGAGATATCGAAATGATAAATAATTCACAGGCAGACTGGTTTCATGTGGATGTAATGGATGGCAGGTTTGTTCCTAATATCTCATTTGGCTTCCCTGTGATGAAGACTGTTCAGCAGCACGCCAAAAAATTTGTTGACGTACATCTTATGATTGTGGAACCCGAAAAATATGTCGACGAGTTTATCAATCTGGGGGCTGATCTTGTTTCCGTGCACTACGAAGCCTGTACTCACCTGCACAGGACCATTCATCATATCCAGAGCCTTGGCGCAAAAGCCGGCGTAGTTCTGAATCCTTCCACACCGGTACTGATGCTTGAGGATATTATTGCAGATGTTGATCTGGTATTGCTTATGAGTGTAAATCCCGGTTTTGGCGGACAAAAATTTATTGAGAATACCTACAAGAAAATTGCAGAAACAAAAGATCTCATTTTGAGTAACAATTCTACGGCACTTATTGAAATTGACGGAGGTGTAAATGTAGATAATGCGGCCAGGCTTTTTGAAGCCGGAGCAGATGTCCTGGTGGCGGGAAATGCTGTCTTTTCGGCAGAAAACCCGGAGAGAACTATAGAGCTTTTAAAGATCTAGTTTTAGAACAATAAAATATGACAAAAAGGCAGCCATAAACGGCTGCCTTTTCTTTTTCACGAAATTAGTCTTAATGGTTATTAGCTTAGACTTATTATGCTTAGATTTTTCTTATTGTTTTAACACTGTAAAATTGCAAAAAAATGTGGCATTGTACATCCGTATAAATACGGAATTTACCACTAGGTATAAATACGGAGTATTAAGTATTAACGGGAGTTAGCAGGTGATTTACAGTTACTTATTTCAGAGCAAAAAAAATCCGGAGAAAATAACTTCTCCGGACGTGTATTGTTGATGAATTTCTTGTTAGAAAATTTCTCTTCCTGAAAAATGGAATGAAGCTTCGATAAGTGCGTTCTCATCAGAATCAGAACCGTGAACGGCATTTTCTCCGATGCTTCTTGCAAACATTTTTCTGATGGTACCTTCTGCTGCTTCAGCTGGGTTGGTAGCTCCTATTAAAGTTCTGAAATCTTCAACAGCATTGTCTTTTTCAAGAACAGCAGCCACGATCGGTCCTGAACTCATAAACTCAACCAATTCTCCGTAAAATGGTCTTTCAGCATGTACTTCGTAGAATTTTTTAGCATCAGCCACAGTAAGCTGAGTTAATTTTAATGCTTTGATTTTGAAACCTCCTTCTGCGATTTTACCTAATATAGCACCAATATGCCCATCTGCAACGGCGTCTGGCTTAATCATGGTGAATGTAATGTTAGACATATATGTATATTTTTTTAATGCCGCAAAAATACAAAAAAAATCTGTTAGTTTAATTTTAAACAAATTTTAACATAAATATAACATTTGTTAAGAAATCATGAATAAAAGTTTGGCACAATAATTGTTTATTATATTCCGATTCTCATGTTTAATTTGAGTTTTCATGGTTATTAGTTTTTACCCAGCTTAGGCTGGGTTTTTTATTGATGCATGTTTCAGAGGATTGTTATCATGAAATTGCCGTAACAAAATGTAAGGTAAATGGAATCAGTAAGTTATTGCTTCATTTTAAATCAATGAAGGTTGAAATGAATTATTTTTAACTAAATGATGAATTATTTTTGAACAGATTCTTCGGCCTCTTCCATGAGCTTTATATAGGTCGAATATCTGGAGTGCTGAATCTCTCCTGTTTCCAGACCGGCAATAACGGCACACTTCGGTTCATTAATGTGAAGGCAGTTATGGAATTTGCATTCTTCTCTCTTTTTGAAGATTTCCGGGAAGTAATGCTGTACTTCTTCTTTTTGGATGTCGATCATGGCAAATTCGCGCACACCCGGTGTATCAATCACATTACCCCCAAAATCCCAAAAATACATCTGGGCAAATGTGGTGGTATGTTTTCCTTTAAGATGCGTGTCCGAAATTTCTGAAGTTTTAAGATTTAAACCAGGCTGTAAAGCGTTCACAAGTGTAGATTTGCCACAACCCGAATGTCCGAAAAAAACTGAAGTTTCATCTTTAAGCATCTCTTTAAGCTCATTCAGGTTTAATCCGGAATAGGAAGAAATTTCACGGGATCTGTAACCAATCTCACTGTACAGAAATTCGATGTCTCTTACTATTTCGATTTCTTCTTCAGTGAGAACATCAATTTTGTTAAATAAAATAAGAGGTGTTATATTGTAGGCTTCACAGCACGCCAGAAAGCGGTCTAAAAAGCCCAGAGAGGTCTCGGGGTGTTTTAAGGTAAAAATAAAACAGGCAAGATCAATATTGGAAGCTATGATATGAGCTTCTTTTGAAAGGTTTACGGACTTTCTGATCAGGTAATTTCTTCTCGGTTCAATCTTTGTGATCCAGGCAATATCATCCTGTTCAAGTTGAAATTCAACGAAATCACCCACTGCAAGAGGATTGGTAAGTCTTGTTTTAATCAGCTTAAATTTGCCCCGGATTCTGGCTTCAAAGATTTTTCCGGTTTCTTCTTCCAAAACCTGATACCAGCTTCCCGTAGATTTAACGATTTTTCCTTTCATATAGTAACTTGGTGCAAATATAATAAATTAGGCTTAGAATTCAGGATTTAAGCGATATGCGAGATTACATATCCATTATCTGAATTCTAAGCCCTCAATAGGTTTATGATCCGATGGTTACCGGTCGATCATGATGTTATTCTGCACCTCGATGGATTCTTCGTGGATGGCTTTGAATATTTTTTCAATAAATTCTTTAGACATACCGGTTTCCACGGCTTTCTGTGTAGCGTATTCAGTAATTACTTTCCAGCGTTCTGGCTGAAATATGGCAATGTCATTTTCTTTTTTAAGCTTCCCGATTTTCTCCGAAATCTTCATTCTTTGTGACAGCAATTCAATAAGCTGAAAGTCAATATCGGAAATCAGGGTCCGGTGTCTTCCCATATCTCCTTCAAAACCTGCAAGATCTGTACTTCTCACTTTAAGATTACCGATAAGATCTGACAGGACTTCCGGGGGAATCTGCTGTGAGGCATCACTCCATGCTTCATCAGGATTTGAGTGGGTTTCGATGATGGCTCCCTGGTAACCAACATTCAGTGCTTCCTGGGTGATATCTGCCAAACCAGTCCTGTTTCCGCAGATGTGTGAAGGATCGATAAGCATGGGAATATTAGGGAACTGACTTTTAAAATCGAGGGCGATCTGCCAGTTCGGATTGTTTCTGTATTTTGTTTTCTGGTACGTGGAAAATCCCCTGTGAATGACACCCAGATTTTTTATTCCCTGGCCTAAAAGCCGTTCCAAAGCACCAATCCATAAAGCCAGGTCCGGATTTACAGGATTTTTTACAAGTACTGTTTTTTCTGTCCCTCTGAGCGCCATAGCAATTTCCTGAACGGTAAAAGGGTTTACGGTAGAACGAGCGCCGATCCAGAGAATATCCACATCCGCTTCAAGGGCAGCAAACACATGATGCGCATTGGCCACTTCGGTAGCCGTTTTAAATCCGTATTCTTCCTTTACTTTTTTCAGCCAGTTTAAACCGATCACTCCTACCCCTTCAAATCCGTTTGGTTTGGTGCGGGGCTTCCAGATCCCGGCACGGAATATCGGTACATTGGCATTGGTTTCTCTTATTCTTCTGGCGGTCTCCAGCATCTGTGATTCGCTTTCTGCGCTACATGGTCCTGCGATCATTAGGGGCTGCGAAAAAGCGTTGATCCAGTCGTTCTGTAATTCTTTTAAGTTCATTATTCTTAATTATTTTCTTAATTGTTAATAGATATCAATAGCAGTAGCATTATAAAATTACTTTATAATTCTTTCAAAAAAATGCCGTTAAAATTTTTTATTAATGGAATCAGGGAATAAATACGAAAGTTCCCTTTATTTTTTGGAAAGAAATTCAGTTAGCAATACCAATAATAAAATCGGTAACTTCTTTCTGAACTTCTGAAATAAGCTGAAGAAAAACCAAAATAACCGCTAAAATATTTAGCAGTTTTAAAAACAGATATAAATGGTTTTAATGAAATATCCACTGATGATCGTTTATTCTTAAGCTTTCTTTTCTAATTTGCCATTGTTGAAAAATGATTTTCTCTGCAAATATTCAGCAAATATATAAAATTTATTTAAATGTGGCATCTGCAATTGTTAAAATCTCTTTTATTGAATTTTTTCTTAGGTAAGATCGAATCTCATGAGATCGTCAAGGTCTTTTAACAACGGGTTTTTCTGGACAAATTTTTCAAAGATTTTTCTTTTTGTCATGACTTCGATCTTCAGGTTTTCGACGTCACGTTTGTACAAGATCTCAATGGAGAAATTATGGACTTTGGTTTTGAAATGATTGAAAAATTCGCGGCTCACCTTATCGAATTCCACTTTGGCAGAGTCTGACGGGAAAAGAACCGTAATCTGGTTTTCTCCGGATTTCACCAATTTGAATGATTTGATGGCATTGAAGACAAATGTATCTTTCTTCTGGAGTTGCTTCAGCAGTAAATTCCATTCTGCCTGCAGATCGGTTTCCGTAAAATGATTTTGCGGGAGGTTATCCGTTTTTACGACAACGTTTTCCTCTTCTTCGGGCTTATTATCATCTTTATTTAAAAAAGCATTAATACTAAATCCGGAAGAAATGATCTGTCGGGTTAACGGTTTTGTCGTCTTTTTAATTTCGGCTTCCTGTGGTTTGATCGGCTCTTCCGTTTTGGGCTGGCTGATTATCTCCACTTTCCGTTCTTCCGTTTTTACGGGCGTCCTGATTTCCTGCTTTTCACTGAGGAAAGGAGCTAATATTATAAACTTTTTTTTTTAGATATATCGGAGTTAGCGGTAATGGAAGCTAACTGCATCAATGCAATTTCTACCGTAAGTCTCGGATTTTTAGAATTTTTGTAGTTGATATCTGCATGGTTACAGATTTCTATAGCATCGATCAGCTGTTGTGCATTCCAGGTCTGGGCCTGCTGCACAAACTTGGATTTTGTCTGCTCACCTACTTCAATAAGATCGATTGTAGAAGCGTTCTGAGCCATCATAAGATCTCTGAAATGATTTCCAAGACCGGCTATAAAAATATGCGGATCAAACCCCTTTTTTACAATTTCATTAAATGCAGAAAGTACCTCTGGAATTTTATTTTCTTTAGCAAGGTCTACTATTTTCAGATATTGATCATAGTCCAGAATATTCAATACTTCAGCAGCTTTTGCCAAAGTAATATTCTTCTGTGAAAAGGTGGAAAGTCTGTCAAAAATAGATAAAGCATCCCGTAAGGCACCGTCTGCTTTTTGAGCAATGAGATAAAGAGCATCGTCTTCGTACTGAATATTCTCTTTTTGAGCGATGCTTCTCAGATGTTCCTGAATGTCTTCGATCGTAATTCTTTTAAAATCGTAGATCTGACAACGTGACAGGATGGTGGGAATGATCTTATGCTTTTCTGTGGTGGCCAGTATGAAAATGGCATGTGCAGGAGGTTCTTCCAATGTCTTAAGGAAAGCGTTGAAAGCTGCCGAAGACAGCATGTGAACCTCATCGATGATATAGACTTTATATTTGCCGACCTGTGGGGCGAAACGCACCTGATCTATCAGTTCGCGAATATCATCTACCGAATTGTTTGAGGCAGCATCGAGCTCATAGATATTGTATGCAAAACCGTCTTCTGAAACAGAGCCGTCCTTTTCGTTGATTTTTCTGGCCAGAATTCTTGCGCAGGTAGTTTTACCTACGCCTCTCGGTCCGCAAAACAATAAAGCCTGAGCAAGCTGATTTTCTTCAATCGCATGTTCTAAAGTATCCGTAATGTGCGATTGCCCGACAACAGTGTCAAATTGTTGTGGACGATACTTTCGTGCAGATACGATAAAATTTTCCATTGGCCAAAAATAAGAAATATAGTTGTAATTTGAAAATTTTCAATTTCAAGTTATCCACAAAACTTATCCTGGTCAATAGGAAAATTTTTTCTCATCATTTTATTTTTCAGAATATGCAAAATCAATGATTTCACTAATCGCTTTTTCGATTTCGTTTCTTCCTTCATCAGATTTCAGGTCGATTCCACAAAACAGGCTTGCGTTGTGCGCAGTATAGAGATTAAGGTAATAAGCTCCTGATACTAAAATAGCAGCAATCGCACGGTATCTCGTGGATTTTTCTTTGAAGTGAGGGTCTACAATATTTTTAAAAAGTAATTCTCCCATTTCTTCTCTTTCATCAGCGATCTTTTTAAGAAGCGGTTTGCTTTCTGAAAGCCCCCAAAGAATAATCTTCTGAAGTTCTTTATTTTTTTTGATTTGCTCGTACTGAGTAAGAATCGCCATTTTGGAAAGTTCTTTTCCGCCATCCGAAATATCTACTTCAATATTATCCTGATTCATTTTGCTCCAATAATCCTGAGTTCTGATGTATTCATCAATCAGCTTGTCAGTATTTCCAAAATACTCATAAATCAGTTTTTTGTCGAAGCCTGCTACGGCTGCTATCTTGCTCACTTTCAGACCGGCGTAGCCTTTTGTTCTTAAAATTTTCCCTACTGCTCCCAGCAGTTTTTGTTTAGTTTTTTCTTTATCCCTAATAGGGCCTTGTACAACTTTTCTAGCCATTTGTAATTATTTTTTTGCAATATGCAACTTTTTATTGATATCCTCAAATGCATTGAGTGTTTTATCGAGGTGTTCCCGCTCATGTGTGGCGGTCATACTCATCCTTATCCGCGCATCTTTTCTAGCAACCGCAGGATAAATAATGGGATTGGTATAGATGCCATGATCCAAAAGCATCTTTCCTACGTCTCCCGTGATGTGAGGATCGCCTATTTTCACAGGGATAACAGCGGAACATGTCGTACCTGTATTCAGTCCCAGATCATCAAGTCCTTTTTTGAAATAATTGATGTTTTCCCAAAGTTTTGTGCGCCAATGCGGTTCTTCATCGATTAACTCTATTGCCTTTACAATTCCCGTCGCTATGGCGGGAGGTGTTGTGGCGGAAAATATTTGCTGGCGGGACTGAAATCTTACGAAATTTGCCAGTGTTTCATTCGCAATAACATATCCCCCGAGGTTACCGAATGTTTTACTGAATGTCCCTGTGATAATATCAATTTTATCAAGTAGTCCAGTATTTTCGATGGTTCCCCTTCCTGTTTTTCCTAAAATCCCTACGCCATGCACGTCATCAACCATTAGATAAGCGCCGTATTTTTTTACTAATTTATAAATTTCTTCGATAGGTGCGGTATCTCCGTCCTGAGAATATACACCGTCTATAACTACGAGCTTTGTACGGAACTGGTTTTGAGAAAGTTTTAAAATCTGTTCCAATGCTTCCAGGTTATTGTGAGGGAATGTTTTCCGGTTGGTCAGGATACATCCTTCATAGACACTTGCGTGTACGGCCATATCAATAATCGCAATATCTTCTTTTTGGAGCAATATCTGCAAAGTTGCGCTGTTTGCCGTGTAACCTGTGGTAAATATTGCCACTTCATCTTTGGATCTCCCGAAGAATGACGATATTTTTTCTTCCAGATGAGTATGGTACGAGTAATAGCCTCCTATGAGTGGCGTAGCTGCTGTTCCGGTTCCGTATTTCTCAATCCCTTCTATAGCGGCCTGCTTTACTTTAGGATGCTGTGTAAATCCTAAATAATCACTTGTAACAAAACTGACAAATTCTTTTGTTGTATTTTCTGTTCCCACGTTCATTACAGAGCTGCATCCTGTTTTGTTCTGCAATCTGTACCTGTGGCCATTTTTTTTCATATATTCTAAAAAGTCATAGTATATATCTGCTCTCTCCATCATGTCAAGTCCCGGAACGTTTTCAAAATCTTTGAATGTTGCCGTCGAAAAATTAATGTTCATCCTTTTAATGTTTAATTGTTATTATAACAAATATAAGTTTTATTTAAAACAAAATCAATTTTTCATTAAAAAAAATGTAATGCATGAAATATTTTTTATTAAAAACTCATAATTGGATTATTTATTCATAATAATTCCAACTAAACAGGATGAAAAATATAAATTAAATATTAATTGAATAACTTTACATTTTGTTAAAAATCAAAGTTTTATAAATTTAAAATCTGTTTATTTTCATTAAACGCGCTCACCGAATTTTTCACTTTTAATTTTTCAAGAATATTCTGCCGGTGCCGGTTTACCGTATTAATGCTGATTGACAGTTGTTCTGCAATTTCTTTGCTTGTGTATCCTTCCCCAACGTATTTCAGGACTTCCATTTCACGACTGGAAAGAATATTATCGTAGTTCAGTTTGTCTTCTATAATGATTTCACCTTTTACGGAATTAACGATTAAAAATGCTGACGGTGACCGTTTCGACTGGTCCAGATCGATATTGTATAGACAAAGAGCGAATCTAAGCTTCCTATTATAAGGAGAAAAGAAATAAAACATCCTGTGTTTTACAAACCGGTATATTTCGTCTTTGTCTTTTATTTTTATTCTCGAAAGAACACTGAATTCCGGGCGTTTGTCTGGGGAAAGAGATTCTAAGAGTTTGAAAAATCTCATTTCATGGACATATTTTTTGAGTTTGTCGTCAGGATGGATTTTTTTTAATATTTCTTCTTCCCAGATAGAATCAATAACGGTCGGATAACGGCTGAAATTTAACCCAAGCTCTGAAGCCGTTCCGGACGTGAAGATATAGCTTCTGTCCAGCTGCATATCACTCAGCACAGCGATTGAATTTTCGGTTTTCACATAGGCATCTGCAATGCTTTTGTACACCTCAACATCCATGAGGCATATCTGATCTTCTTTCGTTTGATTTTGGAGAAGGGTTTCGTTAAGAGTCTTTACAATTTTCATAAAATGGTTATTTTTCAGTATTGTACCGAGTACCATTAAATAATACTTTTGCTAAAATAATAATATTTACGCGTAGAGTTTTGAAATGAAGAGAATATTTTTAAGTTTTTGTGCGTTGTGCATGATCAATAAAAGCCTGGCACAGACGTTAGAAAAAATGACATGGTTTAATGAACCATCAAAATGGGAAATCAAAAACAATACTTTGAGCATGTTCGTAACGCCCCAGAGTGATTACTGGCGCATTTCACATTATGGTTTTACGGTGGATGATGCGCCCTTTCTGTATTCGACATACGGTGGAGAGTTTGAAGCGAAAGTGAAAATAAAAGGAAGCTATAAAGCGAGATTCGACCAGATGGGTCTTATGCTGAGAATCGATAAGGAAAATTACATCAAAGCAGGAATTGAATTTGTCGACGGAAAATATAATCTCAGTACAGTGGTCACGCATACAACCAGCGACTGGAGCGTGATAACACTGGATAAAACACCTTCCGATATCTGGATAAAAGCAGTAAGAAGGCTTGACGCGGTAGAAATATTCTACTCTTTTGATGATAAGAACTATACCATGATGCGTAATGCCCATCTTCAGGATAATTCTCCTGTGATGGTGGGCCTTATGGCAGCCTGTCCGGACGGCGAAGGATTTAATGCAACGTTTGAAAATTTCAGTGTAAAACATTTACCTGATGAGCGCCGTCTGAAATGGCTGAAAGAAAACCAATAGATTGAATTAAAATTTCAATAATCAGTCAATTTTATTACACCTCTCCTGATCAGAGAGGTTTTTTTATTTACATTCATTAGCATCAGATACCACAAAATTGTAATTTTTTGACTACGTTTTACAGTTTTTGATGGTTTTATTACAATTATTTAATATTTTTAATATAAATATATTATTTGGTTAGATATTTGAATGAAGATTTTTAATATCGGATGATACATATTCTATCATCTTTTATATCAAACACCTATTAAAATTAATATGATGTCAACACACTTTATAACACCGGAAGACCGCCTCATCAGGATATTGTGGAAGTCTTTTTCCATTCCCGTCAATTGATTCTTTATTATTATTATAATTAAGTGTTTTCATCTATATTTTAAAACCATTAAAACCTTTGACGATCATGATTTTTGAAGATGAACATTCTGTAATGCAGGATAATCACAATCTTTCTTTTGTTAAAAATGTTGTGAATTTCCACGGAGACAAATCTTTTATTCTTAATTCTTTACAAAAGATAAAGAACAACACGTTATGCAAAATGAAGAAAAAAACGATTAATAAACTCATTAAAGACTATACCCGACACCTTAACTATATTGAAAACGAAGATATCAATTCCAAGCCTGATAACTACGAGCTCTCTCCTGTATATGCCAGACAGTCTTATAATAAGGTTCTGAAGGAAGATGAATATCTGCAGAAAGTTCTTGTGTTTTTAATGAATCAATAAAATTCTTTCTTCCTCCAAGTCAATTTTCAGAAGATGCTTCCTGATGAGATCTTCGTCGAAATATTGCTTCTCATCATGATTTTGTTCGATGAGCCATGCTCTCTGGGCATCAAGCAGTTTCAGGTAAGCATCTTTGGTTTCGGAGGATAATTTTATATCTGATTCCTTTTCTATTTTGCCCTTCCATTTTTCGTGAACCTGTTGCAGAAACGAACTTTTATCAAGCAGTTCGTTATGATTATCGCTAAGATACTGAACGGTAAGTTTTGCCAGCTCACGGCGGATCATATCTTCAGCTTCCTCATCCGGCAGATGGTCATCATAATCAGGGAGGTCCGCTTTTTTAATGATATAAGGCAAAGTAAATCCCTGAACGACCAAAGTGGTAAGGATAACGATAAAGGTGATGAAAAGAATAAGATTCCGCTGGGGAAAATCTGGCCCGCCCTCATGTAATTTCACAGGGATTGACAGTGCGGCTGCTAAGGATACAACTCCTCTCATGCCTGTCCACCCCAAGATAGCAGGAACCTTAAATCCAGGATGCCGGGAGTCTGCGACAGTTATGAAATTCCTTGCAATGAGCGTTACCACTACTGCCCCATAAGCGCATAATATCCTTACTACGATAAGTACTGCTGTAATTAAAAGACCATAACCGATAGCGGATGAAATACTTACAGCTTCCAATCCTGAAATAATCTCAGGAAGATCGAGGCCGATTAAAATAAACACGATGCCGTTTAACGCAAAGGTCAGACTTTCCCAAACGTTAATCCCGCGGAGCCTGGATGAAGTACTCAGGAATGTATGCCGGTGATTTGAAAGTAATAAACCACCGCTTACTACCGAGAGAACTCCTGAACTATGTACCTCTTCAGCTGCAATATACATCAGGTAAGGTGCCACGATGGTAAGGATCGTATCCATATTCGCATCCGTAGGAAGGACCTTTTGCCCTTTCATAAACAGCCAGCCAATGAGCAGTCCTATTCCGATGCCGCCAACGAGCATCCATGAAAAACTCAGAGCAGCTTCATGCCAAACGAACTGTCCCGTAGCTACAGCAATAAGTGCGAAACGAAAAATAATAAGTGATGAAGCGTCATTGAGAAGACTCTCCCCTTCAAGGATTGAAGACATTCTTTTGGGAACTTTTACAAACTTTAGAATGGCTCCTGCACTCACGGCATCCGGAGGGGAAACAATTCCGCCCAGCAAAAAACCGAGGGCAATTGAAAATCCCGGAATAAAGTGGTTGGCCACAAAAGCAACCGTCGTTGCCGTAAGGAAAACAATGGGAAATGCAAAACTGCCGATAATTCTCCGCCATTTCCAGAGCTCCTTCCATGAGATAGACCATGCCGATTCATATAATAATGGAGGCAGGAAAATGATAAAGATAAGCTCCGGATCTATTTTTACAACAGGGATATTCGGAATAAAACTGATCGCCACTCCCGCAATAACGAGTAATACCGGATATGCCACCCTGATTTTATTGGCCAGCATTATAAGCAGCACAATGATGATGATCAGCGTTAAATAAAAAGGAAAATTTTCAATCATTCATTAGATATTGACGGAATAAATTTAATCATTTTCAGTAAAAATTAACGAAGTTTAGAAGCATAAATATCGCAATTATGTTTTCAGGAATGCTTCAATACATCACCAGAAATAGATAATTTCTAAAATCCCGGAATTCAATGCTACCACACAAATACCACGTTTTTATTTTGTTTTTTTTCCTGTTTAATTCCTTTCAATAGCAGTAAACAGTGAGTCTGTGAGCACTTTAAATAAATTTTAATCTAAAAATTAATATGTGTTTAAATAGTATTCAAAACATAAGGCATAGTATTTGTAAATAGTTACACACGACACTTCACCTAATTTGGAATACAAACTCAAACACACAAAATATCATGAACGTTGCAGATTTAAAAATCAAAAATTTAGTAGAATACAAAAATCAGATTTATAATATCACTGAAATATTTCAGGATAATGAAAAAGATTATTTTGTGAAAATTGAAAACGACATTTACAGTCTTTCTGTTCCGGCAGAATCTATTAAGCCGATTCAGATTACTGAAGAATGGCTGGAGAAATTCGGTTTTTCAAGAACATACAGCTCAGAGCAGCGTATAAGATACGAAAGACCGGAAGCATTTATAAAATATGATATTGATCTCAGCTCAAGAAAAATCGTAGACGGATTAAAAATTTATGGAAACTCGATCAGATGTAAATACATTCACGAGTTCCAGAATATTTTCTCCTGCCTTTTCGGAAAAGAACCGGCAACCATGAACTACGGATTAGTAGGCACCGAATCTTAATTATAATATATTTTCCAATCAGAAAGATGCTGTATCACATTGATACAGCATCTTTTTTTTTGATCTAATTTTCGTTAAGATAGTCTTTTATGATTTTCAGAACTCCGAAATTATCATTGGAACATGCTTCAAAATTGGCTGCTTTTTTTACAGACGGATGAGCATTTTTCATCGCATAAGAGTATTTGGAGTTTTTCAGCATTTCTATATCATTCATATAATCTCCGAAAGCCATGGTTTGCTGGGGTGTGATATCCAGTGCGGCCTGAAGTTTTTCCAGCGCGTTTCCTTTATTGATATTTTTATTCATGATATCCAGCCAGTACTGCCCGGAAACAACGACTTCCAGGTTGTATTTTTCAAAATCTTTCACAAAAGGATAAACGTTTAATTCAGAGCCTTCAGGATGATAAACGGCAATTTTAAAAAAAATGTCGCTGTTTTCAAAGGTAAGGTCTTCCACCACTTCATTGTCAGTGTAAAATTGTGAAATATAGTTGATAAAATCGGGATTATCAGTTTCTACATAGGCTTTTTTCTTTCCGGAAAGGACAGCTGTAGCCCCCGGGATTTTTCGTATGGCCGTGATAATCTCAGCAATGTACTCCTGCTCCATCCTATCGGCAAAAAGCTCTTTATTTTTATAGATTACATAGCCTCCGTTTTCAGCAATGAAAGCCATTTCATTTTCCTGATCTCCAAAGTATTTGGTAATACCGAGCATCTGTCTGCCGCTCGCCGGAACAAATAAAATATTTCTTTTCTTAAGTTCTTCATAGACCTTCGGAAAGTCGGGACTTACTTCATGTTCTGAATTGAGAAAAGTTCCGTCCATATCCGTTACGATCATCCTGATATCATCCATAAAAATATTTTTCAGTTTTTAAAAATTCATTACAAATATATTATTAATAAATTTAATGAAATGAAAACCTTTGTATTTGGATATTAATGAACTATTGCCGGTAATGTTGTATTTATTATTTGTTAATTCTAAAATTTGTACGAAATATTAATTTTATTCTTAAATTTACACAGAATCCGTAATTTTAAGTTGTATCGTATTTAATGATGAGAAACGTTCGTCTGGCATTTTTATTTATCTTATTCTTTCATTCTCTGATCTTTTCTCAGTCTAAAAACAACCGTGAGAAATTCAAAAGTAAAGTAAAGGCCAATTCAAAGCTCTTCATTTCGGATATCAATAAAGCTTATGTCGAGCTTAACGGGCTTATCAGGACTTCCAGAATTCTCAAAGATTCTCTGTCGGAGATGCAGCTGCTGGAAAAAAAATGCAGGTATTTTTATAATAAGAATCTTGTCGACAGCCTTATTATTTCTTCAGAACAATTGCAGAAGGTTTCAGACCGCTATCGCAACGTCTATTACGAAGCGATGGCGAATGTTTATATTGCCGAGACTTATTCTGTAAATAAATTGTATGACAAAGCTATTGTCCATTTGGATAATGCCTATTCTATCCTGCAAAAAGATCATTCTGACAGTAAAAAGATATTTTATGCCAAAGCCAATGTACTCAGCAGTTTTGCGAATGTTTATCTGGACAAAGGAGAGCCCAGGAATGCTGTTAAAAAAATACTGCAGGAAATAAAAACCGGGCATGAAATAAAAAACAAAAATGAATATGACGAGTTTCAGTATCTGAACTATTCGAATCTTTCAAGCATTTACTCCGAATACAATCTGGATTCCGCATTTTATTTCGCTAATAAATCGATTGACATAAAACCTGCCGGCATTTCTGAGGAGAAATCGATGATTGGAAATTTTACAGTCATCGGAAAATACTACCGGAAAAGGAAGGAGTATGGAAAATCTATAGAAAATTTCCACAAAGCATTGAAAATCAGTCAGCGCACAGGGATTGAGCTGAATATCAACGATACTTACAAATCTTTACAGGAGATTTACTTGGAGACGGGAAGAAAAGACAGTGCCGATTTTTATGAAAATAAAATTAAGCAAAATGATCTTCAGATGCTTCAGAGTAAATACAATTCACTTCAGGAAGTGATGAATAAAGATGAAGAAGAGCAAAATAAAAAACTGACCCTGAATTTTTTCATCTGGGCAGTTTCCATAATGATCGTTCTGGCGGTTTCCATATTCTTTTATCTAAAATTGAGAAAGAAAAAAGTCGTGGAAAAAAATCAGAATCTGCATGATCTCTATCACCACCTTATCGCGTTGTTGCAAAACAATGATCCGGGATTTATGTTTGCTTTTGAAAATGCTTTTCCTGAATTTTCCGATAAATTGCTAAAGATCAATCCCGAGCTGCAACAGTCGGAAATTGAATTTTGTGCACTTTTGAAATTAAAACTTTCTACTAAAGAAATCGCAAAATATACCTTCATCGAGACAAGAACGGTTCAGAACAAGAAATACAGAATCAGAAAAAAGTTGGAAATTCCTCAATCTGTAGATATTTATAACTGGATAGATAATATTTAGTGAAATTTTTTACTGGTATTTCTGAATAATCAAAATAAACGGACCGGATATTTTTCTGGTCCGTTTTTCATTTACTTTCAACGTATTAAATTTAATTTACAATTGGTAATATCGTAAAAATAACGTCGAATCAACAATAAAAGTATCAAATGAGCACGTGATATTTTATCATATTGATGGTTAAAATGTGATTTATGTAAAGAAATCTATAAATTTGTTAATGTATTCAAATGTCAGAAACACCATACCATTCACATCATATTAAAACTAAAATCTAAAAAATTCACACTTATTAAACATTATTCGTTATGGTAAAAAACTCTTCTTTTACATTCAAAAAAACTTTGGCTCTTTTAGGGCTGGGATGTAGTCTTTTTGTAAATGCCCAATCGTGGGAGAACATTGGTTCTTCTGAAATTATCTCTGCAGGAAATTCGGGGTATAATAATTTATCCGTTGATGCGTCGGGCAATTATTATGTTTCTTATTATGATGTCTCTGTAGCAAAAGGTTCTGTACAGAAATTCGACGGAACATCATGGTCTTATCTCGGAGGTTCAGCAGGAATTACCAATGGGGTTGCCACCTTTAATGCATTAACCGTAGATGGGCAGGGAAATGTTTATTACAGTAACCAGGCCAGCTATCCGGGTACGGGTATGGAAGTCAGAAAATACAGTGCAGGAGCTTGGAGCGCTTTGCCGCCGGCATCAACCTCGAGCTTAACGTATCAGGCCATTGCTGTTTCATCTTCCAATATCCTTTATGCCTATGGATCAGACGGTGCAGGAACGGTAAGAAGATATAAAAACGGAACCTGGGAGCAGGTTGGAAATGCAGGTTTTGCGGGTGGCGCTACATTTGCCAAAATGGTGGTAAGTCCGGATAACAAAATTTATACCTGTCAGCTAAACAGCGGCAGTATTAAAGTGTACAGCATAAATGCTGATGCTTCCTCTTCAGACACATGGACGCAGGTTGGCGGAGCGGCTGCCGGAAATGCCTATAGCTCAGACAATTCTTATTCGGATATTGCGCTGTACAATAACACGCCTTTTATCCTGTATGTTTCAAGTGCAGCTGAAGGCAGGAAATTAAACGTAAAAAAATTCGACGGGACGTCGTGGGTGCAGGTCGGTAATGCAAACTTTTCGGATACGGTAGTCAATAATACGGGGCTGGCGGTGTCAGCAAACGGAACTCCTTTTGTGGTTGCCGGGATCTGGGACAGCTCTTTTTCCGATCATGGAAGAAACTTTGTGTATACTTTAAATGCCTCTACCGGAAGCTGGCAAAAAGTGGGTGGCGATTTTATCTCATCAGGAGTTTCTACTTTTAATGATATTGCAATAGACAACGTAAACAATTACCTCCTTGTAGCCTACTCTCAAAATGGTACTGCTGTAAAAAGAATTGCCTTAAACAGCCTTTCTGTAAATGATATTAAAAAAGATGATTCATTCGCTGTGTATCCTAACCCTACGACTGGGATAATTAACATTAAAGACAACAAAAAAATAAAATCGGCTGAAGTAATAAGCGTTTCCGGACAGGTGATGAGCACAAAAATGACCGATCAGAAGTTGGATATTTCCGATGCACCTAAAGGGGTATACTTCCTGAAAGCAACCTTCGACGATGGAAAAACTTCAGTGAAAAAGATCATGAAGCATTAACAAATTATTTTAGTAAAAAGTAAAAAGTAAAAAGTAAAAATTTGGTAAATTAAAGAAGGCCTGGAAATCTCATTTGAAATTTTCAGGCTTTTATATTTAAATAATCTAAGGCTACATCACATCTGCTTTAACCCAGACGCTCACTGAGCAGGGATTTACTGTAAAAACAGCCTTCCCTTCTTCATTTGTCATTATTTCTTCTTCTCTGTTATGAAGGAAATCTTTAAATATGGAATTGGCATGCTCTTTTCCAAGATTGATTTCTTTAAATCCTTCTTCGTTATTTGAGATGATGGTCACACATCCGAAAAGATCGTCACTTCCCTTTCTAACCCAGCCAATACAGTTCGAATGATCGAAGTACCTGATCTGTTGCCCTATGGCAAACCGTTGCCGGGCTTTGAGAAGTTTTGGAAGAATTTCAATCTTAGGCATAATGATTTTTATTTCCTCACCGTTTATCATATCGGTATATTCCGCTCCGAACAGATCAGGATAAAAGACGCAGGGATAAGCATCTTCCGAAAGTAAGATGATTGCATAAGCGAGAGGTTTGAACCAACTTTTGACAGCCGATTCCAGTGCCTGAAGCTTTTGAGTATCGTGGTTTTCGACAAATGACACCGACAGTAAAGGCTTTTGCTCTAAGAAACTTCCCTCTAAAATTTGAGAAAGATCATAGTCTTTTCCCTCTTTGGAAGCTTTAAAAAAATTATAATGTAAAGGAGCATCAAAACATGAGATGAGATCGCTCATTTTATCAGAAAAAGATCTTATTTTTTCAGCATCGTCTTTCCAGAATTCACCGAGTACGAAACAATTGGGATTCAGCTCTGTTTTTATGTAAGTGATCCATTCTTTCAGAAAATCAGATGAAAGGTGTTTCAGTGCATCCAGCCGGAGGCCGTCTGCCTTTGTTGTTTCAAGATACCATTTAATCCAGCCTTTCATTTCCTGCTTCACTTTGGGATTGCGGTATTCTACATCTGCACCCATCAGGTAGTCGTAGTTTCCAAACTGGTGGCTTACGTCATTTGTCCATTCCGTTCCGTAATCATTATGAATTTTGAAAATTCCATAAAGCTTTTCGCCGTCTTTCTGAACAACATCAATACCGCTGAAACACTGATGATCCCAAATAAAATCTGAATATTTTCCATTTCTACCGGGAAAAGTGAATTTTGTGTTGGCTAAAACTTCAAACGCACCGGAAGTTACCTGATTGCGGTCATCTTCATTGACTTTGTGAACGGTGATACTCTCTTCTTCATCACCGCCCATCCTGTGGTTGAGCACGATATCGGCATACACTGCAATTCCCTGCTGATGCGCTTTTTCAATAGCATGGATATATTCTTCTTTTGTACCGTAACGCGTTGGAATTCCTCCCTTCTGATCAAATTCTCCGAGATCATAAAGATCATATATATCATATCCTCTCCCATCAAGACCGAGATTACATTTGGTAGCAGGAGGAAGCCAGGCTGCAGTGATGCCTAAGTCTTTTAGATATTCTGTCTGTTCTGCAAATTCATTCCAAAGGTGGCCTTTATAATACCAGTGAAAATATTGAATGATTACTCCGTTCATATATGGCAATTCATGTTTAATCATTATTCAATACTAATTTCAATAATAAATTTAATAAAACGTATGATTGAAGTCAATTGTGGATAGATGGATGTGATTCTGCTCATAATCATTTTACGCGGCAGATGCTATCTTTGTTAAACACCCATAAAATAAGATATGAAACCTAAACAGATCCCGGGAGTTCCTCAGCAAAAAAGCGGAGGATTTCATGATACTGAAAGCATAAAGCAATACAAAGCTACCGAAGCTGATGCTAAATTCGAGATCCTGAAAAAGCGTTTTTTTTCAATTAATCATTGGAGGGAATACTCAGGAAAGGCCTCATCAGAATTTAAACATTTTAGTGAATCCGGGCAGCCGGTTGATAGGGTTCCTCGACGCGGAGATTTCATCAGGATCGGTATTCCCGGACCGGGTACGGAAGAAGCCGGCGGCTACGACTGGGTGGAAGTAACCCATATTGCTCACCGGCAGATTGATAATGATGAATCGTATCTTATTTCCTGCATGCCATCAAAAGACCCGAACCAGCCCAAAGGCCGTGTCGCGCATTTTTACAGCGCTTCAGCTACTTCCAACTTCATGATTGCCAAAGAGGGAAATACATTAAAAGCAGCTATCTACGGCAGAAATGAAAAACCCAATTTTGATGCAGGATTTTTAGATAAAATAAGAAACTTTATGATTGCTGTGGGAGGCATGATGGGGTTTTCTAAAATCCAATGGAAGATGCTGGCCGAAGGATTACTTGATTTCTGAAATGATGATTAGCATGAATCACTTTTTCGTGATCCATGCATTCATATATTCTCTGTTCATCCGGGCTATATTGTCCAGGGAGATCTTTTTGGGACATTCCACTTCGCAGGCTCCTATAACGGAGCAGTTTCCGAAACCTTCTTCATCCATAGCTTTAACCATATTCAGTACTCTTCTTTTTGCTTCCACCCTTCCCTGGGGTAAAAGGGCAAAATGAGAAACCTTGGCACCCACGAAAAGCATCGCAGCACCATTCGGACAACAGGCAACACAGGCACCGCAGCTTATGCATGAGGCGGCGTCCATGGCTTTATCCGCATTTTCTTTGGGAACTGCAATAGCATTGGCATCAAGAGTACTTCCTGAAGTATTGACGGAAATAAATCCGCCCGCCGCCATGATCCTGTCAAAAGCACTGCGGTCGGTGATGAGATCTTTGATGACCGGGAATGCCACACTTCTCCAGGGTTCCACTACAATGGTTTCACCGTCCGTAAACATTCTCATGTGAAGCTGACAGGTAGTAATTCCGGTATCGGGTCCGTGTGCTCTTCCATTAATGTACAGTGAGCACGTTCCGCAGATTCCTTCCCTACAGTCGTGGTCAAAAGCGACAGGCTCTTTGTTTTCACGGATCAGCTGTTCATTTAAAATATCCAGCATTTCCAGGAAAGAGGTGTCTGTTGAAATATCAGAAACTTTGTATATTTCAAACTGTCCTTTGGTATTTCTGTTTTTCTGTCTCCAGATTTTCAGGGTAAGATTTAAAGTTTTCTTTGCACTCATATTGTCTTTAGATTTGATGATTTTTAAATGTACACCAAAAGAAAGGTCTGCGTTTATGAGTCGCCTCATAATCATTAAATTTTTAGATACCACATCTTGCTTTTTGGGTCAAAGATGGTCTTATAGTTGCAGATTCATCACCAATCAATAATCACTAAATACAATTTATTATGGAAACTAAAACACCAGCAAAGAAAACGGCTGCAAAAAAGACTACTTCAGCGAAGACTACCTCAAGATCAACTTCAAAAACGCCGGCTAAAAAAAGTGCGGCAAAAGAACTGAAAGATCTGTTTGAAGATTCATTAAAAGATATTTACTGGGCTGAAAAAGCATTGGTAAAAGCATTACCGACCATGATGAAAAATGCTACCGACGAGAAGCTGAAAACTGCCATTGAAAATCACCTTGCCGAAACAGAAACCCATGTGCAAAGACTGGAAGAGTGCTTTAAAGCATTAGGCAAAAAAGCTCAGGCAAAAAAATGTGATGCCATGCAGGGACTTCTTGACGAAGGCAAAAGCATCATCGAAGAAACAGAACCCGGAACCGTTAGAGATGCAGGGATCATCGCAGCAGCTCAGAAAGTGGAACATTATGAAATCGCCACTTACGGTACGCTGGCCGCTTTTGCAAAAGTTCTCCAGGAAGAAGATTGCCTTAAACACCTTCTGGAAACCTTAAACGAAGAAAAAAAATGTGACCAGCTACTGACTAAAGTTGCTGACACCAACCTTAACAGCAAAGCAATGTAATCAAAAATTTAATCAAATATAAGAGGTCTGGCACAGACCTCTTTTTTTATGCCTGATCTTCCGTTCTCAGATGGTCAGTCCGTAAGTGTTCTTCACCTGGGCCATTACGAAAGTACTGTGTGTACTGCCGATGGACGGTACCGCACCAAGGATATTGAATACAAAATTCTGATACTGCTTCATATCTTTTACATATACTTTCAGCAAAAAATCAAAATCCCCGGAAATACTGTAGCATTCTGCCACTTCTTCAATTTCCAGAATTTCGCGTTCAAACTCTATCGCCAGGTAGCTGTCGTTGCTTTTTAATTTAAGCTGACAGTAAACCGTCAGGCCCAGATTGAGTTTTTCAGCATCGAGTAAAGCCGCATATTTTTTAATGTATCCTTCCTGTTCCAGTCTTTTCACCCTTTCAAAAACCGGTGACGGTGACAGGTTTACTTCTTTCGCAAGTTCTTTAACGGTCAGTTTTGCATCTTTTTGAAGGAGTCTGAGGAGCTGCAGATCTTTGTCATCGAGGTTGTCCATAGAATAATATTCTTTAAATATCAATTTTAAAACAAATTTAAAGAATTTAATTCTTTAAAAATAACGTTAAAAAGTATTTATACCTAAATTTTATCCAGTAATTCAATATATTATTCTTTATTAATATTTTTACTCAAGACAAAAGGTAATTAAGATTTAAACCTTTGTCGCTAATAAAAAGTAAAGGGAATATTTTATATGAGAGACGCTCCCAAATGGGAGTGCTCTCTTTTTCAGAGAATTAATTTTATAAATTAGTATATTAATCTTAGGGGAAGCAGTTTTACAATATTTTGTACAGCTGCTTTTTGTTTTATTGTGGCAATTGAGGAACTGAAACTTTCTCAGGCTTAGAAGTGAGTGTACGCAGAAAAGCTTCCAGCTGCGATATTTCCCGATCGGATAAATCGAGCATCCTGACCATTCCTGATTTTTCAGACTTCAATGATATACCTTCGTGAATGGTTGCCCGTCTTTGGGAATGCTCCGGATTTCCATTGCTGTAAAACCGGATTACTTCTTCCAGGGTTTTCATGGATCCGTTGTGAAAATAAGGTCCTGTCATAGATACTTCTCTCAGCCCCGGCACCCGGAATTTTCCGGCGTCACTGCGATCCTTTGTCATAAGATACCTACCCGCGTCCTCTCCTTTTTCGCCCAACAACGATGTTCCTATATTTTCAAACTGGTTATTTGAAAAGTACCCTGAATTATGGCAGTTCATGCATTGAGCCTTCGTTCTGAAAAGATGCAGTCCCATAAGTTCATCATCGGTATAAAGATCGGATTTTCCGTCGATGAAGAGGTCGAACTTACTTGGTGAGCTTACCACTTTCCTCTCAAAAGTGGCGATCGCTTTTGATATACGGTCTTTCGTTACGGCCTTATCGCCAAAAACCTTTTCAATAAGGTTTCGTATCCTTTTATCTTTGAAATTTTACCCGTTGCCATATCCATGTGCTCCCCCATTTCCCTATGGTCCTCAATAGGCATCCTAGACTGATCTTCCAGCGATGCGGCGCGGCCATCCCAAAATAAGGCCCTGGCATAGGCCACATTGAAAATACTCATGGCATTGCGGGATCCCTGCTGGCGATCGTGGCCAAAAGAAAAAGTTCTGTTGTCGCACCAGCCCAGTTCAGGATCGTGGCATGAAGCACAGGCTATCTGATTGGATTTTGAAAGCCGTGGATCAAAAAAAAGTGTTTTCCCCAATAATTCTTTATCAACAGAATACGGATTGTCAGCAGGAAAAGAGATTTCCGGCAAATGACCGATTTCAGAAAATGATGAAACCGATTCGGGATCGAGGATCGGTTTAGGCCAACTTGAAGAATCACCTGAAGAATACAATGTTCTCAGGTTGTCCATAAAAGCCGCTTTTTGTCTTATTTCTTTCTTTACCGAATGATTCAGACAGTTGTTGAAAACTGAAACGAGAATGAATAAAACGAGGATCCAGCTTAACGCATTCTTCATAGCCATGATAATTTCAGCAAAAATATAATAATTTAAATAATTTCATTTTTATTCGATACATAACTTCCTTGTAAACTTTAGATTAAGAAAAAATAAAATAAAATTAATTCTGCCGATGTAACAATAATCCACCCTGGAGTGTCTTATATGTAAAACCTAGTTTCATAATGAAAATCATTTTAACATCGATCGCTTTACTGGCAGGTATTCTGACATTTGCACAAACAGAAAAAGATACTATAAAATCCAAAGAAAAAGAAATTGAAGGCGTAACCGTTACCGTAAGAAAACCAACGGTAGAGTCTAAAGTAGACCGAACGGTCTTCAATGTTTCCAACAGCTCCATACTTGCCGGTAATACCACCTGGGATGTTCTGAGAATGACTCCTCTTGTAAGTATCGACAATAATGATGCGATAAAAGCAGAAGGAGAATCTGTAACGGTTTACATCAACGACAGGAAATCCGTATTTACGGGCAAAGAGCTTAAAGAATACCTGAAGACGATTCCCGCTGATAATCTGATGAAAATTGAGGTTATTACCAGCCCTTCCTCAAGATACGAAGCGACAGGAACCGTTATTAATATTGTCCTGAAAAAACGCGATGACGAAGGATTGAAGGGAAGCGTAACGCTCAACAACCGCCAGAACACCAAGAATTCACAATACACCAATTTTAACCTGAATTACCATAAAAAGAATTTTACCCAAACGCTTATCGGAAGCTACAGTGACAATACGTATGTGCAGAAAGATTCAAGTTTTTACTCGTGGTACGCCGATAATTCTACCAACCAGATCAATAGCTATGTCATTGGCAGAAACAAGAGTCCGTCGGTTTCCTCCACTTCAGAATATGAAATTGATGCCAAAAATACCGTTGGGGTTATCCTTGAATATTACCAGAGTAATTCCACTTCAAATTCCAGTGCCGACAGAACTGATTATATCGACAATATTTTTAAAAGTTCTTCCGAACAAAACCAGAATTCAACAGGTCTCAACCGCAATCTGGGAACCAATATTTTTTACAAATGGTACGATAAGGAAAAGAATAAAATTCTGGATGTCAATCTCGGAACCAATTATTACGGACAGGCAGAAGACAGTTATTTTATCAGAAACACTATTCCTGCACCGGTCGGGACTGACGGTACTGAGACCCTTGGTGTCATCACCGACACTGAAAATCGGAATTACTATGCAAAAATAGATTACACCCAGCCTTTGGGTAAATCCGGAGCAAACTTTGAAGTCGGAGGAAAGATAAATTTTAATAATAATGTCATTCCGAATAATTTATCCGGAAATATGCTCAGTGGCCTCAGCAGTCACGATGTTTTCCATTACGAAGATTATATAGGCTCACTATATGCGAACTACAGCAGGACGTTTTTTAAAAAGCTAGAAACCAGAATCGGCCTTCGTTACGAATATATCGATTATAAACTCCGTCAGGATGTGGCTGGTGCTTCTCGAAAAGACTCTTACGGTACTTTCCTTCCTAATATTCTAGTGAAATATACATTCTCGGATAAATATGATTTAAGCTTGACCTACAACCGCAATATCTGGAGACCGTGGTACGCAGAATTCAATCCTTTTATGACACCCAATACCAACGGAATTTACAGCCGCGGGAATATTGATCTGGATCCTAACCCAAGCGACAGGCTCTACATGAAGCTCGGTATTTTGAAGAAGTATTTTATTTCTGCAAGATACATGTACACAGACCAGGATTACTGGACCGACTATTTGCAGGAAGAGATTCCGGATGGTACCGGAAAGAAGAAGATCAATATTACTCAACCGTCAAATTTTACCGGAAAGGTTCACAAATATTATCTGTATGCCAATACCAATCAGACCTTCTTTAAAAATAAATTTACTGTAAATCTTGGACTTGGATGGTACTATATTGATAACAGTGATTTTAATATGAAAAATGGCATTGAAGGAAACGCTTACATCAGCTACCTGAGCGCATCTACGAATCTCTCTTATACCAATCTTTTCAATAAAAATATTAACGTAAGCGCATGGATGGAGATCTCCAACCAGAACAACGGGAACTCTACGACGAACAAGGCCAATATTTTTCACAATATTTCCGTAACCAAGATATTCCCTAAAACCCAGATGGAAGTCAGCCTTCAGCTGATGAATATTTTCCAGAGACCCAACTATGATGCAACCACTTACAATCAACAGGGATTTGTGCGTAGTGCATCAACCTGGGACTGGTACGGCGCTTCCATTTCATTTGTAAAACGTTTTGGAAACCAGAAGGTAAAAGAAAATACCAAAACCGATGTTGAGAAGAACGGCGGCGGCGGAAAATAAAAAATAACATTCCTCATTGACAGACGGATGATGTATCGTATGGTGCATCATCCGTTTTTATTAAATATTTAAATAATAATAAAAAATGCTAAATTTTTCACATAATATGATTTGTGGCACAGATATTTATAGTATTTAAATAAAAATACCAAACGATGACACGGAATGCAGAAATGACAAAGATGATCAGAAAATATCTAACGACGAGTGTAAAATCTCAGTTTGATATGGACATAGATCTTGAAAAAGAATATACGTTAACGGAAAATATTGTTTCGAAAAAGCCTATTATAGCGCCTACTTTTACCCAAAAGATACTTGGTAGACCGGCTCTGAAGTTATTTTTAACCTCATTGATTGCGGAAATTAACTACGAAAAATGCAGTTGGGAATTTATTAAATCAAAACTAAAATTAATACAGGGATCAGATTCGCAACACATCCAAATGACATAATATATCCCGGTAGATGCTACCGGGATTTTTGTTTGCTGATTAAGCGCGTAAAAGTTTTTTCATCATGTTACTGTAAAAAATTAGCAACCTTATTTTCCAGGTCTTCAAGATTAAATGGTTTAGCAACATAATCGTCTGCCTGCGCCTGCTTGGCAAGGGCAACGATATCATTATTGGCCGTTACATAGATGACCGGAATGTGCTTGAAGTCCTCATGATTCTTCAGGAGTTTTGTTGCTTCCACCCCGCCGATTTTTGGAATCCAGTTATCCATAAGAATAACGTCCGGCTTGTATCTTTCGACCCGCTCCAAAATGTCGTGTGAGGTTTCGGAAATTTCCACCTGATAACCATTTTCTTCAAAAATGATGCTGATCACTTCCAGAATGGTGGTGTCATCATCAAAAATCAGGATTTTCTTTTTGTTCATATTCTTACGTAATTGTTAGGGATTTACTATTATAATTGATTAATGTATATTGGAAGATCATCGGGTCTGATGATCATATCATATTTAATTTGCTCCATGGCCTGTCTCGGCATGTAATCTACTTCAGCAGTCTTCGGATCCTGAATCCAGACTTTTCCGCCGTTTTTCTTGATGTAAGATAAACCTTCCACGCCGTCGGCATTGGCTCCGGACAGAAGGACTCCGATAAGGTTTTCACCATAAATCTCTGCTGCCGATTTGAAAGTCACATCAATGGACGGACGTGAGTAATTCATCTTTTCGGAACTGTCCAGCGACATTATTTTCCGGTCTTCAAAAAGAAGATGATAGTCTGCCGGCGTAATGTATATTTTATTGGGTTCGATTTCTGTTTTATCATCGATCTCTATGACTTCCACAGGAGTAAGCTGTTGTAGCAGTGCCTGTAGTATATTGGTGGAATGTGCCTTGCGATGCAGCACCAGGAGAATCGGAACCGCCAGGTTTTCATCAATCTTCCGGATCATCTCAAGGATGACCTGAAGACTCCCCGCAGAGCCTCCGATGACAATCAATTCCGTTTTTATATTTCCTTTATTTAAAATCATTAATTATGGTCCAGTTTTTTCCAGATCCTCTGGTCATCCACCTGATGATAATTTTCATCTAATTTAGAAAATCTTAGTGTTTCTTTCGCTCCTAAAGCTAAAAAACCTAAATTTTCTAAGCTATTATCGAATAAACGAAAAACTCTTTCCTGCAGGCCGCGGTCAAAATAGATCAGAACATTCCGGCACACGATCAGCTGGAAGCTGTTGAAAGAGCTGTCTGAAACCAGATTGTGGGTCGACAAAATCAGTTTTTCCTGAAGGCTTTTATCAAATTTCACGCTGTCATAATTTGCCGTGTAGTAATCTGAAAAATCCTTTTTTCCTCCTGATGAAATATAATTTTCCGAATACAATTTCATCTGTTGAAGCGGGAAAACCCCTGCTCTTGCCGTTTCCAGCACAGATGGATTGAGGTCTGTTCCGTAAATCAGTGATTTGTGATACAGATTCGCTTCCTTCAGTAGAATGGCTATGGAATAAGCCTCTTCTCCCGTAGAACATCCTGCTACCCAGATTCTTATTAAAGGATACGTTCCCAGCTGAGGAAGTATTTTCTCTCTTAAAGCTTTAAAGAACAACGGATCACGGAACATTTCTGTTACATTCACGGTAATTTCCTCGATAAAACGTTTCAGGTACTCGGGATCATTCAGAATGGTATACCGAAGTTCGGCAAAGCTGGTGAAACGGTCGATAAGGCATATCCGATTTACCCTGCGTTTGAACGAAGCTCTGCTGTATTCCGAAAAATCGTAGCCATACATTTCATAAACATCTTTAATCAAGTATTCTACCTCTTCGTCTTTTATGATACTGGGCTCAAGCATTTACGATAGTTTTTCCAGGGCTTTTATTAACTGATCTACGTCTATAGGCTTCGATATATAATCGTTTGCCCCTGCATCAAGGCATTTCTGTCTGTCTTCAGGCATGGCCTGTGCGGTCACTGCAATTACCGGTATTTCACTGATAAAAGGCGTTTCTCTTATAATCCTTGTGGCTTCATAGCCATCCATTTCGGGCATCATCATGTCCATAAGAACAGCATTGAAATGATGGTCTTTTTTCAGGATGTCAATAGCTTCCTGGGCCATGGTACAGCTTTCAATCTGATAGCCCCGCGATTTCAGGGTCAGTTTGAGGGCAAATATATTTCGCGGATCGTCGTCCACAATTAAAACTTTTTTATTCATCAGAATTTTAGCTGTTTAATTTTCATATAACCAGACTCTAAGTAAGGATAAAAGCTGATCGATGTCCACAGGTTTCGAGATGTAATCCGAAGCCCCTGCAGTGATACATTTTTCACGTTCTCCGATCATGGATTTTGCCGTAATGGCAATGATCGGGAGTCTTGTAAACATAGGCATTTTCCGGATCTGTCTTATGGTTTCATAACCATCCATTTCTGGCATCATCATATCCATCAGAATAACGTCTACATCAGGATGTTCTTTCATTTGCTGAAGGGCATGCCTTCCGTCCATGGCAACCACGACCTCTACCTTATATTTCTCGAGAGCTTTCGTAAGCGAAAATATATTCCGTACATCATCATCAGTTATGAGAATCTTTTTTCCGCTCAGAACTTCCGTTAGCGAGCCCAAAGTTTTGCTTCTTACCGTTTCGATAGAGTTATTTTTCTCTTCCACAAGATGCAGGAACAAACCGACTTCATCCAGGATTCTCTGGTAAGAATGTGCCGTTTTTACCACAATGGAATCGGCATATTGCTTTATTTTCAGTTCCTCCGACTTCGACAGGTTCCGTTCCGTAAATATGATGATCGGAAGGTTCTCCAGACCGTCATAGCTTTTAATGGATTCTATAATCTCGTATTCATTCCCTCTCGACGAGCCGATATCCAGAATGACACAGTCTGCGTGGCCTTCCGTAAGGGCTTTTACACTATCTTCTACATTATTTTCCACAGACAATGAGATGTTGAAATTGCCCAGGAAATACGAAAGCGCGCTGGCATGTTTCGCATTTTCCTCTACAATAAGAACTTTCTGCGGAGATTTTCTGATGACTTCCTCAATCTTCCTGAAGACTTCGTTCATCTGATCCAGTGCTACAGGCTTGTTGATAAAATCAATGGCTCCTTTCATCAGGCTTTCTTTCTTCACGTGAAGAACCGACATCATGTGTACCGGAATATGCTTGGTCTCAGGATCGGATTTAAGGTCATCCATAACCTGCCAGCCGTCTTTTACCGGAAGCTGTACATCCAGAAGAATAGCATGCGGACGGTACTGCAGAGCCGCAGAAAGGCCATGATCTCCTCGTACCACTACGACAGCCTTATACTTTTGCATGCGGGCATATTTCAGAAGTGCTTTGGCAAAATTGGTGTCGTCTTCGATGATTAAAATTACCCTGTCGCCGTCCTGAATATTTTCCCTGTCATCCGGCACACTCTCAGGAATTTCCAGGGTGTTGATGGTATTGTAATATTCTTCTTCTCCGTCATCCAGGATATTTTTTATTTCCGTGACATCTTCACGAATGATCTCTACCAGATCCTGATCGGTTTCGATATGCTCGATTTCAGATTCAGCGATGGCTTTTACAGGAATGATCAGGCAGAATTCACTTCCTTCATTCACATGGCTCTCCAGGGTGAGTTCGCCGCCTAAAAGCCTCGCAATTTCCCTGCTGATCGATAATCCAAGACCTGTTCCTCCAAATTTTCTTCTGGTAGAACCATCAGCCTGCTGAAATGCTTCAAAAATAATTTTCTGCTTATCTTCTGCAATACCAATTCCCGTATCTTTTACGGAGAATATGATGAAATCTTTCTTTTTAGGATCTTTTTTAATGTTTAAATCGATACTACCTTCTGTGGTAAATTTTAAAGCGTTTGACAGTAAATTTCTCAGAACCTGGTCCACTCTTAAACGATCAGTTTCAATCGTATTACTCAAATCATTATCGATCTGGATATTAAAGTCAAGTTTTTTCTCCTGGAATATCGGATTGAAAAGACTTTTTAAATCCTTTACAATATCATAAATCGGCACTTCCTGGTATTCCAGGGTCATTTTACCGGATTCAATTTTAGCAAGATCGAGGATTTCGTCAATTAAGGTCAGCAGACTGCTTCCAGAACTTTGAATTACCTTGGCCGATTCGATCTGATCTTCATTGAGGTTCTCCTCCGGATTTTCAGCCATCAGACGAGACAGCAGAAGGATTGAATTCAGTGGAGTACGGAGTTCGTGAGACATATTCGCCAGGAATTCCGATTTGTATTTTGTGCTTAAGGCAAGCTCTTCTACTTTTTTCTGAATCTCGTTGTTTCTTTCAGCAATAAGATGATTTTTCTCTTCCAGTAATCTTGAACGCTCCTCTAATTCTGCATTGGCCTGCATGAGCTCTTCCTGCTGTACTTTGAGTTCTTCTTCCGAAGCCTGCAGTTTCTGGGTTTGTGCTTCCAGTTCAGTATTCAGGTTTTCAAGCTCCGAATGCTGTACCTGCAATTCTTCCGACTGTGCCTGGGTTTCTTCTAAAAGTTGCTGTTCTTTTTCACGCCCTTTGGCTGCGCTTAGTGCAACGCCGATATTTCTGGTGCATTCAATGAAATAATCAACTCTGCTTTCGTCAAAATTATCGGTAGATCCCAATTCCAACACTCCTATGACATTGCCGTCGGCAAAGACAGGAAGCAAAAGAATGCCGTAAATCTGTATGGTGCTGCTGGCAAAGGTTACCACGAAGTCGTCTTCATGAAGATTGTTATAAACCTGTGTTTTTTCACTCACGAAAGTTTGTCCTACCATTCCTTCTCCAGGTTCAAAAATCTTTTTCATGTTGTTTTCAAGACCGAAAGCCGCTTTTAATTTCAGCAAACCGTCATCGTACAGGTACAGTGCACCATTGATGCATTTTCCGTACTCAATGATCTGCTGAAGGGCATTATCTGAAACTTCCTGTACAGATTTATTACCCATCATATGTTCGTTAAGCATGGCCAATCCTTTCTGACGCCAATCGCTGGCATTAATTTTATCGAATGATATTTTAAGAGATTCCGTCATGTGGTTCAACGATTCTGCAAGATCTCCAAGGTCATCCTCAGAATGATCGATTGCTCTCTGGCTGTAGTCTCCGTTAGCTACCCTGTTCGCAATCTGCTGAATAGCGCTTACCCTTCTGCTGATTTCAAGATCTTTGGCCTGAAGTGCTTTTTCCAGTTTATCTCTTCGGATAAGATCGGCTCTTAATTTAAGATAAAAGAAGGTCGTTACCACAATCGCTGCAATGGCAGAAAATATGATGAAGAGAACGGTTGTATTTGATGATTTGTTCAGGTCTTTATTTTTCAGTGCCAGCTGAACTTCTTCATACTGTACAAATTCTTGAACAAGCTTCCGGCATCTGTCCATGTAGACTTTACTCAGCAGTACCTGTTCCTGGGTCATGACAATGCCTTTTTTCCTGTTGTCAACAAAATGTTTCAGGTTTGAAATATTCGTATTGACATTTCGTTCGAGCTCATGAAGACGCCCGACCTGGCTCTGATCGCCGATATCTAAATTTTTTGCCCGTTCGATGGCTTTCGGAAATTCAATAAGGCTCCGGTTAAATGGATCCAGGAAATTTTCTTTTCCCGTAAGCTGATATCCCCTGTTTCCCGTTTCGGCGTCCAGTAAAGCGACTAAGACATCTTTAACCGCAGTGATGGATCTGCGGCTTTTTGAGAGGCTTTCCCGGTTCTCCATCTGTTTTTGTATACTTATATACGAAGCAACAGAACTTGCAATCAGGATGACTAAAGAAAGCCCTACTCCAACCTGAAGATTTCTTATGATTTTTTTCGGCATGAAAATTAATTTAATGGTAGTGTGAAATAAAATGTAGACCCCTCATCTACTTTACTGGAAACTCCGATGTTTCCGTGATGCTGCTTGATGATCTCGGCGCAGATAAACAAACCAATTCCCATCCCCTGAAACTGGAGAGAAGATTCTTCAACACGGTAGAACTTACGGAAAACAGCTTCCTGCTTAAAATCAGGAATTCCGATTCCGAAATCGGTAACGTTTACTTTTACTTCCTGCTCCTCTTCATCTACAAAAGTAGTTACAATTACCTGGTTGTTTTTAGGGGAATATTTGATGGCATTGGTTAAAAAGTTGATCAAAACCTGCTCGATACGGATCTCATCCAGAGGAATAAGAATATCCGGCCTGATGCCGTCTCTTTTTATTTTGACACGGTTTTCATCATGAGTCTGAAGGATGGTGTCAATGGCATTGCTGATAACATTTTCCAGATTGGTGGGTTTTTTATTTATTTTTAATTTGCCGTTTTCTATTTTTGAAACATCAAGCAAATCTGTGATCAGGGTATTTAATTTTTCAATCTGATCCTGAACTTTGGTAACAAAACCGGCTTCAGCACTTTCTTTATCGAGTTTCAATTTTCTTTCCAAAAGCTGAACATAAGCTTTAATGCTGGTTAAAGGAGTTTTGAGTTCGTGGCTTGCAATGCTCAGGAATTCATCTTTTTCCTTCTCCACTTTTTTCTGATCGTCGATGTCGGTAAACGTTCCTACCCAGTTTTTAATGATGTCTCCTTCATATACCGGTGTCACCCGAAGAAGGTGATAACGGTAATTTTCCGATTCAATATTTTTTATTCTGATTTCCAGTTCAAGGGCGTTTCCTTTCTTTCGGCATCGTTCCAGTTCTTCTCTGATATTGAAGTCATCCGGATGTGTTTCCGGGAATTCTTCCGCCGATTCTGAATATTCGTTCCATTTACGGTTAACAAAATCTATGACACCTTTGTCATTAAGGGTAAACGCAATTTGTGGAAGCGATTCCAGCATCAGATGAAAATGGTCAATCTGGGATTTCAGGGTAACCTGGGATTCTCTTCTTCCCTTTACTTCAAGTTCCAGGCTCTGCTGCGTTTTTTTCATCGCCAGATTCCGCTCCTGAAGATTGTAAAACGTTTTTACCTTCAGCAAAAGAATTTCAGGATCTACGGGCTTTGTCACGTAATCTTTACCTCCTGATGCATAACCCCGGGTGATGAATTTCTTTTCGGTATTGACGGCAGATAGAAAAATGATGGGCACCTCCTTGGTTTTGCTATATCCGGCAAGTGTTTCTGCTACCTCAAAGCCATCCATATCCGGCATCTGTACATCTAAAATAATTAAAGCATAATCATTTTTCAGTGCTTTTCCCAACGCCTTTTCTCCAGAGTCAGCCGTATCTACCTGAAAATCTTTTGATTCCAGAAGTTTTTTCAGGGAATAAAGATTACTCTGGTTATCATCAACAATTAAGATCATAGAAATGTAAAATCAATAATTAATTATATTTAGTTTAACCTCAAAAATACTTACAATATTCCGAAAAACACTCATGTTTTCGTGATTATACTTGTGCCTGCCACAGCAGGATCAACTTATTTTCAGGCTTAAAAAAAAATCTCTAAAACACGCAGCAATATTTATTCCACTAAATCAATGTTTTAGAAATAATATTAACAAAATTTAAAAAGCAGGTCATATATTTTCTTTAAAAATCATAATTCACGGCACAGTGTTTGAATAAAGACTGACAACACTTTTTCACTTAAATATATACTTTCAATTTCTAAACCCCTGTGTAAATCAGGGGTTTATTATCTTTAGCCGAAAACCACTTTAAGAATCACAGTCTTATTAAAGTAATTGTTTAACATTCGCCGCAGAAAACTTTTTAAAGGTGTGATTTTTATTAAAATTTCTGAGTGGTTACTTCCCCACTATTGAGATTCAGGGTACAGCCGTCAATGAGAATATGTCCTTTAAGATTTTTCACAAACATTGTTTTGCCGCTGTTGAAATCTCTGGTGTTGAAATTCTTAACGTTCCTGGCATTAATAAGCATCACCGGACCATCTCCCTTACATGTAGCTTTTACGCCTTCTTCAATAATAAGTGCCGTATTATCACTCAACCCTAGTCCGAAATATTCTTTATTGAGAATCACGGTTTTAATAAGCTTTCTGAATCCTGTCTCGTAATCGAATTCCGTGTCGATAATGCAGCTGTTGACAAATCCCAGCCCGTTTACCACTCTCGATCCATGCATAAAAGCACCCGGAATACACATAGCTCCGACATTGATCCCGATAATCATAAAACTTTCTTCCAGAAGATATTTTTTGTAAAGAATTTTTAATATCGAAGATTTCTGCAGAATGCGGCAGATGTTGGCAGGATCATCCATAAAGATGACGATATTAGCCCTTGCGAGACGGGATGAAACCATTTCCTGGTTTTTGTCTTCACTACTAACGTTCAGGAAGTTGAAGTTGTGATATCCTGCCTCCAGCAGCTTTTCAGAGTACATTTTTATAATTTCATATTTGCCGTCTCCTGTGATGACAAATTCCAACGGAGTTCGTTTATCCACTTTCATTGTTTTGAGGATATTACACAAAAAGGAGTGCTGATCGCGGTTTTTATTTTCGTTTTCAGCAATTTCTTCAGAGTTTCTTAACATAACAAGCCTGCCTTTCGGAACCATATCTGAATCTTTTTTAGCCGTTAAATTATTCATTGTCTGTATGTACATCTTTAAGGCGGTCCTGGTCCTGAAGGGTGTCTGATCGCTGTTCCAAAGTATTGATCGTATCCGACTGTGGATTATTTACAGATTCTCTTTTATTGTTCTGATCGGTATACTGTGTTTCAGACTTGGTACAGGCCGTGAGGAGATACAGCACGCATGCTGCAAGAATAATCTTTTTCATATATCTTAATTTTTTTGATGTGATCAAACTTATTTAATTATTCATATCAATTTTATGACAGAGATCACAAGTGGTACCGGGTTTTGATCAACATAAGATTTTATTGTTTATCTTTATGATCTCAGTCATAAACATCATCTTTCCCTTTTAATACATTTAATCAATGTGGTATCAGAGGTTATGTTTAAATAAAACCTTTTTATTTTATGTTAATTGAAGAAGAACTTTTACTTTCTTACGGAGCCGAAAAAGAAGACTTTAAACCTTCAGATGTTATATTTGAAGAAAACAGTACGCCCCGCTATTATTACCAGATCATCAACGGCAGAATAAAGCTTAACCATTATAACGATGAGGGGAAAGAACTCATTCTGGCCATATTGAGCAAAGGGCTGAGCGTGTGTGAGCTACTCCTGTTTATCGATGAAAAATACCCCGTCAATGCCATTGCCTTTGAGGATACAACCGTATTAAAATTGCCAAAAGCATATTTCGTCAGACTTCTTGATGAAAACCCACAGACTTCAAGAGATATCAATAAATTTTTATCCGAGCGTCTTTATCAGAAATATATTATGCTTGAAAATAATGCTTCCCTGCGTCCTGATGTACGGATCAAAGGAGCGCTTAATTACCAGAAAAGCTTCAGTGCCGACCAGTCTAAATTTTCGTTCGAGGTACCGCTCACCAGGCAGCAGATTGCATCCATCACCGCTTTACGTGTAGAAACAGTCATCAGAACCATCAAAAAGCTTGAAAGAGAAGATTTTGTGAAAATTATCAACCGGAAAATTTATATCTGAAGCTCATTTTAAATTCTTAATTAAACCTTTTTAAAATCAGTTTTTTCTGATTTTTGTTTTTAAATTCTGAACTTTGCAGCATAAACAGGAAAAATGAATTGGATTATCTTAGTTATTGCAGGATTATTTGAAGTTGCCTTCGCATCTTGTCTCGGAAAAGTAAAAGAAACCACCGGAACGACGATGTACTGGTGGTTTGCAGGTTTCCTGGTTTCGCTGACCATCAGTATGCTTTTACTCATCAAAGCAACACAGACCCTGCCCATCGGAACCGCCTATGCAGTCTGGACAGGAATCGGTGCCGTAGGAACAGCACTGATGGGAATTTTCTTTTTTAA
This sequence comes from Chryseobacterium endophyticum, assembly GCF_056333165.1. Classification (NCBI taxonomy): domain Bacteria; kingdom Pseudomonadati; phylum Bacteroidota; class Flavobacteriia; order Flavobacteriales; family Weeksellaceae; genus Chryseobacterium; species Chryseobacterium endophyticum. Next base: position 399,866 of record NZ_JBWGXE010000002.1, on the reverse strand, counting down.
AGATCCCGTAAGTTTTTGGAGAATATTTTTTATTGTGACGCTTATCGGGTCTGTTGTCGGCTTAAAAGCGGTTTCTTCACACTAAATTTAAATTAGAGGAAATTAAATTTTATATCTTAGCAAAAACTAATATTATGAAAAAAACTTTACTGTTTTTACTTGCCGGTATTTCCCTCTCTGCACAAAACACTTCTGAATTGCTTAACACAAACTGGTATATTTCACAGATGACCGAAGGTTCGCAGACAACTTCTACTCCTGCTATGGATATAGTCCTGCAGCCGTCTGTATTTACTTTATCATCGGGGAATTATATTTTTAATTCAAAGTATGTTAATTCAAGTGGTTTTTCACTGGTTTTTTCCGGGACGGCAGATTCCTTTTCCATTGTAAATACTGGTGGGTGTACGTTGCAGGATTACTGGGGAAGCAATATGGCAGCCGTTCAGGCGTATGACCAGAAGAATTGCAGCTTTTATCTAAAACCTGCCGGTTATGTCTTTAATTACCAGGTGGTCTCTAACGGTTCGGGGAAAAGTCTCGTGATTACAGACAGTACCAATGGCAATAAAATATATTACAACAGTTTTTTTCTTTAAAGCAAAGAAACCTCAAAAAAAGAATCTTTTTTGATTTCGCAGAATCCTGTCAAAGAAAATCTTGTATTGAGAAATGTTGAGCCCGGTCTTTCTTTTCAGATTGTAAATGCTGCAGGACAGATCGTTATTGAAGGAAAAACATCCGGAAAAGAAACTCAGATCAATACGGCAGATATCGTTATAGGCCAGTATTTCGTGATCGTTCAGGGAAGAAAACCTCAAAAATTTATAAAAGAATAAAGATGAAAAAAAGTCTCCCGATCCGGAGACTTTATTTTTTATATACTAAAGGTAAAATTTCATTTTTTCTGAGTCCGTATTTCATAATTTCTTCATCAGAAAACTGCTGGGAATAGAAATTGGCATCCGTTTCAAAACCTGCTTTCTGAAGCCGGTCGAAATAATCCATACCGTACCATCGAACGTGGTCATACTGCCCAAAGTGTTTTTGACGTTCTTTTGGATCTTTAATGGTAAAATCTTCGTACGTTTTTTCCAGAGCATTTTTCATAGGAACCTGGAGAATTCCCCATCCGCCTGGTCTTAAAACCCTGTAGAGTTCGCTCATTGCTTTGGAGTCGTCTTCGATATGTTCGAGTACATGATTACAGAAAATAATATCGAAACTTTCGTTTTCGAAAGGGAGATCAAGAATATCTGCTTTTACGTCCACAATCGGAGAAAATAAATCTGCTGAAATATAATTCAGGTTTCTCATTCTCTTAAATTTACGTAAAAATTCCTGTTCCGGAGCGATGTGTAGGACCTTATAATTTTTAATGAAAAAATCAGTTTCATTCTGAAGGTACAGCCACATCTGGCGGTGTCTTTCCAGGCTCAATGTGCCGGGTGACAATGCATTTTCCCTTTGTTTTCCGTAGCCGTAAGGAAGGAATTTCCTGTACGACCTCCCGTCGATAGGATCAACGAAGCGGTCACCTTTAAAAAGCTGATAAATGAGAGGTCTCGCCCAAATGCTTATTTTAATTAGCATCGGTCGGGGAATTTTATTTAATACAAGTTTAGCAACCTTTTTCATTAAAAATCCAATTGGAAAGCTTTTTCCTCGTCACTTACAATGCCCAAAGCATCGTAAATATATTGGAAAGTGGATAACAGCACCGGTTTACCGTTAATGACGGCCACATCATGCTCGAAATGCGCAGACGGCTGATTGTCAAGAGTGGTAACCGTCCATCCGTCATTGTGAAACTTCACTTTTTCGGTGCCGAGATTGATCATCGGTTCAATTGCAATCGTTAAACCGTCTTTGATAACTTTTCCGCTTCCCTGTCTTCCGTAATTAGGAACCTGCGGATCCTCATGCATCTGTCTTCCTACTCCATGACCTACCAGTTCTCTCACCACGCCATAGCCTTCTTTCTCACAATGTGCCTGGATCGCATGTGAAATGTCTCCGATCCTTTTCCCTCTTACACACTGCGCGATCCCCTTATAAAGAGATTCTTTGGCAACTTTCAGGAGTTTTTTGGTTTCGGGTTTTACCTCTCCGATTTCGAATGTATAGGCATGATCTCCGACAAATCCGTTTAAGATGGCACCGCAATCTACGGATAATACATCTCCTTCTTTGATCTCTTCTTTGCTCGGAAAACCATGAACAACCTGTTCGTTCGGTGAAATACATAGTGAATACGGAAATCCTCCGTATCCTAAAAATGCAGGTTCGGCACCGTGATCTTTGATAAAATCGTGTGCCAGTTTATCTAAATGCAAAGTGGTAACTCCAGGTTTGATCTCTTTGGCCAGCATCCCCAATGTTCTGGAAACCAACTGAGCACTTTGCTTCATAAGACGCAATTCGTCTATTGTTTTTAACTGAATCATGTAAATTAATGTAACAATTTAAAAATTAACAATGTAACAATTAAAAATTGGTAAGCTGTTACACTGATACATTGTTAGATTTATTCTTTACCAGAATAATCCTTTTTTCTTTTCTTTTTTAAGTTTTGAATAGGCCAAAACTTCTTTTCCTTCTACGCGGAATTCTATTCTTTCCTGAATAATATTATAGATTTCTCCCCAACCCGGAAAACCTCCCAAATTCCTGTCGTCGATGAACCAGTCTGCATCAATTTTTCTGGATTGATTTTCAGAATCAAAAACTTCTCCTTCAAAACTTGAGTTTACCGCATAAAATTCAACACCTTGTTTCTTGCAGAATTCTACCGCTTCATCCAGTGTTTTTCCATGTCGGTACGTCCATAAAATAAGACGGTATCCTTCAGCCTGAAGTTTTTTTAAGGTTTCAAAAGCAAAAATTTTGGGCTTGCCGATTGCCGGATAAGCATCATCAACAATAGTTCCGTCGAAATCAACAGCAATTTTTTTGTTATTCATTCTGTGAATTTGTTTTTAGAGATGCAAAGATACAAATAAAAAAAGTGCCAGAAATAATTCGGCACTCTTTACTTTTATAATTTAAGGGTTAAATTAACTTTTCACCCAATTGAACTGAAACTGAAGATCAGGCGTTGAAATCCTGTCTGTAATTTTCTGAAGTCTTGCCGGAAGTTTCATCAGGTATTCCTGTGCTTTCTCGGCTTTTTCGTTAAGACCTTTCACATGCTCGATCTTCCATTCGTCAAGGAGTTCTTTCATGATATTGATGTAATCCTGTCCGGTATAGACCATACATCTTTGTGCGGCGTCTGAAAAGTGACCCCAAAGCTCTCCCGCTTTCTGACCGGATTGTCTCATCATGTGAGCCGGCATCACGATTTTCTTACGCATCATATCTTCAAAGGCAAGGATCATTTCGGAAGGATCGATTTCGAGGATTTTAGCTACGAAATGTTTGTATGCTTTGGCGTGTCTTGCTTCATCTGCTGCGATCACCCCGCACATTTTGGCAAGTTTTCCGTTACCTGATTGTTTTGCTAGTGTACCTACTCTTCGGTGAGAAATATTGGTAGCGGTTTCCTGAAAGCTTGTGTATATAAAGTTACGGTAAGGATCCATACTTGTTCCCAGATCGAAACCATCGTTGATCAGATATTGGGTTGTCACTTCTACTTCTCTCATATTTACCCTTCCGCAGAGGTAAAGGTATTTGCTGAGAAGATCTCCGTGGCGGTTTTCTTCAGCGGTCCATGCTCTTACCCAGTGTGCCCATCCGATCTCTCGCTGTTCCTGGTCTACGCCATCCACGCCCATAAGCCATGATTCGTAAGAGGGCAATGCTTCTTCCGTAATACAGTCACCAATCAGGGTTACGAAAAGATCATACGGCATTTCGCGGGCAAAGGTCTGGATCTCTTCAAGATCATATTTAAATTCATTGCTTGAAGGATCAGGAAGATAGTCTGAAGGCTGCCAAATTTTTTCAATTGGCGTTAAAAATTTATCCAGAAAAGAGCCCACTTCCTTTTCCAAAATTCCCATTACTTCTTTCCTTACAAGCTTTTGATACATTTTTTAAATTTAGGATTAATTCGCAAAGTTAAAGTTTTATTTATTATTTAAAACATAATATTCTGTTAATTCTTCTGATATTGGTCATAAAAATTGCCGTCATATAAAGTATAACGGCAATTTTTCTATATTATTCTGTACCTAGCTCACTAATATATCCCCTGTCATAATCTCCGGGATTTCTACTCCCATTACCTTTAAAATGGTCGGGGCCACATCACCAAGTTTGCCGGGTTTCAGATTCCAGGTGTGGTCTTTATCCATGACAATGAAAGGAACCAGATTCGTGGAATGCTGTGTATTCGGGGTACCGTCCGGGTTGATCATCACGTCAGAATTTCCGTGGTCGGCAAGAATGAAAACGGCATAGCCATGTTCATAAGCCGTAGTCGCTACCTTTTCTATGCACTTGTCTACTGTTTCCGCTGCTTTTACCGCTGCTTCAAAAACACCGGTATGCCCTACCATATCGGTATTGGCGAAATTTAAACAAACAAAATCTGCGGTTTCATTCTCCAGTTCAGGAACGATGGCATCGGTAATATCATACGCTGACATTTCCGGCTTAAGGTCATACGTCGGTACGTCTTTAGGGCTCGGGCACAGTAATCTTTTTTCCCCGTTGAAAGGTTCTTCTCTTCCTCCTGAAAAGAAGAAGGTTACGTGCGGATATTTCTCCGTTTCTGCGATTCTGATCTGTGTTTTGTGGTTTCTTTCAAGGATTTCACCCATGGTTTCCTTAAGGACTTCTTCATCGAAAACGACATGTACATCTTTAAAGGTTTTATCATAATTGGTCAAAGTCACATAATAAAGCGGCAGTTTTCTCATAAAATAATCCGGGTGATCCTGCTGGGTAAGCACTTCTGTGATCTCACGGCCCCGGTCTGTACGGAAATTGAAACAGATCACGACATCATGATCGTTGATTTTAGCAACAGGAACAACATTTCCGATCGCTGTAGAATCGATCATGATGATCGGCTTCATGAATTCATCGGTAATATTTTCGTCATAAGACTTTTGAATCTCCAGTAATGCATTGGTCGTTTGGGCACCTACACCTTCTACCATTGCATCGTAAGCAATTTTTACACGCTCCCATCTCTTGTCTCTGTCCATCGCGTAGTATCTTCCTACTACGGTAGCCAGCTTTCCGACTGTTTTTTCCATGTGGTGCTGGAGATCTTCAATAAATCCTTTTCCGGAATGCGGATCGCAATCACGGCCGTCGGTGAAGGCGTGAACAAAAACATTTTCATGTAAACCGAATTCGTGAGCAGCCGTTAAAAGGCCTTTCAGGTGATTGATATGCGAATGTACACCACCATCGGAAACCAGCCCGATAAAGTGCAGTTTTTTATTTTCTCTTTTAGCATATTCGAAGGCATCCTGAATCACTTTCTGCTGGCCCAATGATCCGTTTTCCACGGCCATGTTCAGCTTTACAAGATTTTGGTATACGACTCTTCCTGCGCCCAGGTTCATGTGTCCTACTTCAGAGTTTCCCATCTGCCCGGCAGGTAATCCTACGGCCAGTCCGCTCGCTTCAAGCGTGGTGTGCGGAAAATTTTTAAGACAGTTATCTATAAATGGAGTGTTTGCTTTGTCAATGGCTGAAACGTCCGGATTCATTCCCAATCCCCATCCGTCAAGGATGGCCAATATTGCTTTTTTCGACATTTTGTATAAACTTTTGTATGACAAATTTATCTATTTTGAAATGAATTTAAGAACAGGCAGACTTAAAATTTGTTTAAAATTGAGTTTTACCTATAAGGATTTGAAAATTTTGGAAAAATATTTTATTAATTTTGCCTCATGGACTTAAGAGATCAACTAAAAAACCTTTTTCCTGATCATGAGGAGCAGGATTTTGAAATGCCTGAAGAAGCATTTAAACAAAAAGAACCGCTTATCTGTAAATTTGAGAAGAAAGGCCGGAACGGTAAACCCGTAACCATTGTTGAAGGATGGGAAGGCAGTGAAGAAGATCTTAAGAAAGTATCTAAAAAAATAAAAACCACCTTAGGAATCGGTGGCTCTGAAAAGGATGGAACGATCATTATTCAGGGTGATAACCGTGATAAGATCATGAATATCCTTAAAGAAATGGGGTATAAAACCAAAAGAGTCGGCGGATAGGTTTGTTTTACTAAAGCTCGTTTTCAAACGCGAGGATCGCAAGGATTTGTTGAAATTATTGCGTATATCTTCGATCGCAAGGGCATTTCATTCAGCAAATGGTAGCAGAAAAGAAGTTTTTGCGGTTTAAATTATAAAAGTCTGAGCCTTAAGATTTAAGAATTGTTTTTAACGTAATATTTGCGAAACTACACGGATGTAGAGTGTTTTTTTTCGTTCATATTCGCATCGATTATATCCAATCTTCAATTTTCATTTGATTTAAGTGTTCTGCTATCATTTGCTGAACGAAGTGCCTTCGCGATCAAAAAAATATACGCAACCATTTCAATCAATCCTTGCGATCATTGCGTTAAAAATATATTCCAATATTTTTCAAAAATAAATCTGCGTTTCCGGCATTATTTTTTTCAGGTTTTCGATGGTTGTTTTTTCCATCGGGTTTCCGGTTAATATTAAGGTTTTAAGATTTTTAAGCTTTGAAAATTCCTTCGGGAGATCTTTCAGGTTGTTATTCGCCAGGTTCATGCTGACTACATTTTTGAGGCCTTTTACTTTGGGTGAAATTTCCTGGATGCTGTTCTGGCTTACATTTAAAAACTCAAGATTTTTTGATCTGAATAAACCGTCAGGAAGTTTCCTAATAGAATTCTGCTGCAGTTCCAGGTATTTGATCTGCTTCGGAAATTCCAGCGCTCCCAGGTCGTTGAGCTGATTGGCAGAAAGGTTTAATGATTTTAAATTTTTAATTTCATCAAGGTCTTTCGCCATATAACTGATCTGGTTTCCCTGCAGGTTGATCTCTTCCAGGCTTGGAATCTTTAGTAAAGCTTCCGGGAAAACATTAAGATTGTTGGCATCCAGATGAATGACTTTCAGTTTCTGAAGTTTGGCCAGGTTCGGGTTAATGCTTGTCAGGCCGTTTAAATTAATGGAAAAGCTTTCCAGCTTCTGAAGCTCGGCGATTTCATCCGGAATATACTTAATGCTGTTTTCATTAAGATTTAAGATCGATAATTCTTTCAGTTTAAAGATCGATTCATCCATTTTCTCAAGCTTGTTTTCCATTAAATTCAGAAAGAATATGGAATTGAGTTTTTGGATGTCAGCCGGAAGATTAAAGATCTTTTTACCCCTGAAGCTCATGCTGTAGACCTTCTTCCCGCTATTCAGCGCCTCGTCTACATTGGTGTAGGTGGGATATTTTACAGGATCGATCTGGGCTTTTGCCTGTGAAAGGATAAGGATAAAGACAGAGAAAAACAACTTTTTCATAGAATAGAAAAAGCTACCGGCAATGAAGATTACCGGCAGCTGTGTAGTAATTAATAATTTATTTTTTCAGCAATTTTACGGTCTGCTGGAATCCTCCTTCTGCTTCGATATTTAAAATCAAAACTCTTGAGGCCTCAAGCTGTCTCGTAAAATCAAGGTCCAGCATTTTGTTCAGCCCTGAATATTTCTGGGTGAAAACAATTTTACCGTCAATGCTGTAAGCCGTTACCGCAATATTCTTCAATCCTTTCGGAGCGTTGATCTTTACCATTCCTGAGGTAGGGTTCGGAGCTACAGTCACTGTATTTTCCGTATGGGTATCGATCGTACCTAGTGTTCCGGTTGTTCCTAAATTGTTTTTAAGAGCGATAACCACCGTTGCAGATTTTCCTCTGTAGTCGATGGTGTTTCCTGTAGCATCAACATCGGTAGAGATGGTAGAATCCGGATGCTGAACCGAGAAGAATCCGAATTTATGATCCGGGGTAAAGGTAAGACCTGTCGGTTCCGAACCTGCCGGCATGGAAGCAAATAATCTCACTTTAGGGTTGGCCTGCGTGTGATCCGGAGCTACGACCCAGATGTAGTTTTTACCACCATCCTGAAGTACCCAAAGGTTTCCAAGTTCATCAAACGTAAGGTTGTCGTTTCCGTCCCCCCAGGCTTCCGTTTTTGTTCCCTGAGCGGTTTCAAAAGAATAGTTCGTATTAAGACCTCCCACGAAAGTTTCCACCTGTGAAGCGGTAGTTCCGTCGTCTTTTAATCGATATACTTTATTCAATCCTTTAGCGGTAAAATAAATTTTCCCGTCGATCGGACTGATATCGACATCTTCAATCCCGTTGAAAGAAGTCCCTCCAAGAGATTGTGCCAGAGATGCCGTGTTGTTCTGATCGGCTTTTGTTTTATTAGGAACCTGAACCCATGTTGCCGTAGTAGCTACAGGATCTCCTCCGCTTAATCCCTGATCAAGTTTCAGTACATAAAGGTTTCCTGAAGAAAGGTTGTTCGGCGTATCCATTACATATTTATATACCATGTGCGTACCGCCGTCTTCACCGTAATAAGCTATAGTTCCGGCATTGTTGATCACGACATTCTCGTGGTTCATGATACCCATCTGCCAAAGTTTTCCTTTAGATCCGTCGGCGTTCTGAGAAATCACCTGAGCGGTTACAGGATCGATTTCTACCAGCCATCCGTAATCTCTCATTCCGTCTGCATTCACGTCATTGGAAGTCGTCTGCTCTTCTGCCGTTACGATGGTTCCCCAAGGGGTAACGCCTCCCGAACAGTTTCTGATGGTCTGTACAAGGCTCGGTGCAGAGAAGCTTACCGCTCTGGATCTTGTCAGCTCCCAAAGTTTAGATGTTGCATTATAGTTGATTTCCGCCATGGTAACCCCGCCCGGGTTGGTTTCATGGTTTACGGAAAGATAACCGTTGGTGCTGCTGGCGTTTTTAGCGACATAAGCTGTAAAGTCATTCTGTCCGCCTACTAATCCTCCTCCTTCAGTATAGTTGTCTCCTTCTTTCAGGATCAGCTGATATTTGTGTTCTGCAGGGATGATCAGTTTTCCGGTTTGCGCAGTCGGTACGATGGATGTAAAGCAGCTGATATGGGCAGCATTACAAGGAACAGGCGTTCCGGTACCGGTTGTTTTCAGGTAAGCATCTATTCTAAGATCTGAGCTTTCTGCGCCTCTGTTGTGAAGTTCGATCGAAATCCTGTTGGTTCCGTTTACGAATTTTGATTTGGGAATGGAAAAAATATTGTAAATATTTTCATCAGAACCGCTGATGGTCGTTGAAGACCAGGTCGTGAAATCAACTGCTCCTGAAGGCATGTTGTCTCTTACCACCTCTTCTCCGTTCAGGTACACAATGATTCCGTCATCTCTCATTACCCCAAATTCCATGGTGGAAGAAAGGTCATTAAGATTTACGGTAAAATCTTTAGCAAAATAAGCCGTGATAAGCCCTGTAGCGGTTGTTGTGGTTACAGGATCACCATATCCCAGCGGTCCGTTACCCTGTGACCATGCCGATACATCAAAGTTGGCATTTTTCCATTGTGAAGCCAGTGCGGTGTTGGTGTCGTTGTACTTCCAAGAAGAATTCTTGTTGAAGATAAAGGTCTGGGCGTTCAATAAAGAACCCGTGACCATTGCAAGAGCTGCAACTGTTAGTAGTTTTCTTTTCATTTTAAATTTCGATTTATTAAGACATTGCAAAACTATTTTTTTGCGGTGAACTGCCTATTAATAGGAGTTTAAATAAATCTGCCCAAATATTAATTAATGGAAAATTTAATGTTAATGGGGTTAAGTTTGTGTTAAATGATGCTCAGGATTTATAGAGAGTAAAAACGGGTTAAAGTTTTAACCACAAATCGAAGATTCGACGAAGTCAAAAGTTACAAAAGATTTAAGCTGCTCAGCGTGAAGATAGTCAGAACACATAAGAATAAAAATCTGAGATTTTCATGGCTGTCGGCTGTTTTGCATGAATTATTGCTTACTGCACCCGGATTATTGCTTAGTTAACATGGCTGACGGCTCTTTTTCATGGTTAAAACCTTACTTCACTTGATTAAAGAGGGTTTGCAGTAGGTTAATAGCGTTTTGCACTCGGTTAAAATGGATTTGCAGCAGGTAAATGGTGATTATTGCAGACAAATATCGATTTGCAATAGGTAAATAGCGTTTTGCACTCGGTTAAAATGGATTTGCAGCAGGTAAATGGTGATTATTGCAGGCAAATATCGTTTGCAGTAGGTAAATGACGTTTTGCACTCGGTTAAAATGGTGATGAATATAGGTGCTACCGAAAAATAAGCTCCCGCAGATCATGGTGATTATGCAGATTTTTTTTAATCTGCTCAATCTGCACAATCTGCGGGAGTAATTACTTAACCTTCGTTTTGCTGATGTCGGTAAGCGAATTAAGGAATGCGATGATCTGCCTGATTTCAGTCTTTGAGAGATTGAGCTTGTCGGGAGCGAGGGTCTGGTTTTTCATTTTTATTCCTAATCCTTCTCCCCCGCCTTCGTTGTAGAAATCGAGAACTTCTTCCAAGGTATTGAAAGCACCGTTGTGGAAATACGGTTTTGTCAATGCAATATTTCTTACGGTGACGGTCTTGAAAGAGTTTTCGTAGATCCATGAATTCTCTTTCCTTACCGGGCTGTTGATTCTTCCTTTGTCGGCATCGAGCTCAACCGGTTTCTGATTGATCGGTTTTGCCGTTACGCCCAGTACTTCAGATTCATTTTCATTAAATAAGGGGGGAACCAGTCCTGAGAAGTTGGGGGCAAAGTGACAGGTCGCACAGTTGGCCTTTCCCATAAACAGATTAAAGCCCTGTCTGGCATCGGCAGAGATTTCTTTTTCATTCCTCATGAATTGATCGAAGTCACTTTCGTAAGAATATAAGGAGGCTACATATGAACTGAGGGCTTTTGAAAAATGCTCGCGACTGATATTACGGTTGCCGAAAGCTTTGGCAAATGCTTTTTTGTATTCGGGTTTTGCTCTGAGCTTTTTAATGATGTTTTCGTAACTGGTGTTGAATTCGTCTTTGTTGTAAATAACGTGTTCGGCCTGTTGCTCAAGGTAGAATGCTCTCAGATCATAAAAGAATCTTTTGGCAAAAACGGCATTGTATAAAGTAGGCGAATTTCTTAACACGGTCTTTCCGTCGACGTTGCTCTGGGATTTGGCCTTAAGATCGGTGAATGCATTTTCGGGAAGATGGCAGGTTGCACAGCTCATTTTGCCGTTGTCGCTGATGTTGGTGTCGTAAAAGATCTGTTTTCCCAGTTTTCGTAATGTTTCGCTGTCTTCTTCTTTATCAAGCAATGTATAGAAATACGGATCGAGGAAATCGCTGCTGAAAAAATCGGTACTGGCGGCATTCCAACCGGAAAATTCTTTCAGGTCATCCGTTCTTCCGTCCCAGTTTCCGAGTTCTTTGTATAAGGGCTGAATGTATTTTTTGTAAAATTCGATCCGGTCGAAACTTTCGAAATCAGTATAGGCCCAAAGGTATTCTATGCCTGAAGTGAATAAAGCATTGGCTTTTTCCGTTTTGTAATTCTTAAAGTAAGGATCGTCATTCATGTATTTTTGCATCCCTGAAAATGCATGCCGCGTTTCTTCGGAGATGTTGAGCGATCCCGGGGTATCGAATCCGGTAACCCCAAGGCTGTATATTCTTATAAGTTCCACTCTCAGCGGGAGGGTTTTATTGTTTCCCTTGCTGAGTCCGTTCTTTACGGAGCTGATATAAAAATTAGCATAGCTGTTAAAAAGAAAATCGGTGATGGTTTTTATTTCTTCCTTTTTTTCATCGGCTTCGTCGGAAAATATCATCTCGTCCAGAACCTGAAGCCCTTCGGGAGGCAGTGTATAAGCCGTAGTACCCGCCGCTTCGATATGGAACAAGGGCGCAGCATTGAGATGCGTTTTGGTGAATTCGGGATAATGGTATGCGACGTAGAATTCTATTTCCTTGAAAGCGTTCCTGGTTTCTCTTAATGTTTTGCGGAGTTCTTCAAGCGCTATTTTATCATCGGAAAATCGGTAGGCATCTGATTTTAAATGGTCGAGTTTTGTTTTAAAATCCGTTAAGCCTGCATTAATGATGGAATTTTCAGAGGCATAGCCTTTGTGTACGGGATTAAAAGACATTGCGGCAATGCCGAGCAATATAAAGATAACAGCCAGCGGATAAAACTTCATTTAATTTTTTGCGCAAAACTATTGATCGAAAAGTTTCCGGAGGTTACAACAACTTTAAATTTGAATTAAATAATATTTACGCCGGACTGGTCTTTTCGCATTCTACTTATATTTAAACATTAAGGAGTTAAGATTTTTTTAGGTTGAAAAATTATTTATGAGTAGAACGTTATGTGTAAAGGTTAAGAATAAACAAAGTTTATTTTAATT